>CALMZR010000243.1 GCA_937870845.1 uncultured Chloroflexota bacterium | reverse complement strand
CCCGCTGCGCGGCCACGGACCAACCTCTGGCCCAGGCTTGGTTTGCTGCAAGCCGTGGTGATGCTGATCGCCGTCGTCGTCGCTTTGCCGGTGGCGTTCCGCAGTATGGGCACCTTGCTCATCGACGGGCAAGCGCGCACCCTGCACGTATTCCCGAGCGGTGAACCGCTGACCGGACCCGCCGACGAGAGCCTCGCCGAGGTGGAGAATTTCTTCAACATCGCCGCGATCGACCTCGACGAAGAGCAAGGGAGCATCACCCTCGCCATCTCCGGGCACCGCAACTGCGCCGATGCCTGCGCCACCATCAACTTCACCCTCGTCTCCCTCGACGACGACGCCGACGTCCGCCGCGCCCTCCCCCCTTCCGCCCCCCTGACCCTCACCGCCGAGGAGGCGATCTTCAGCCAGACCGTCCAGCTCCCCATCCGCGGCCAACCCAGCCAGTACCCCTTCGACGACTACCTGCTCTGGCTCGGCCTGACCGGCACCGTCGACCAGGAAGGAGAGACCGTGCCGCTGACCGTCGAGATGCTCGCCGACCGCGCCGTCATCACCACCCAGAACCAGACGCGCGACTACATCATGGCCCCGCCCGTCGCGATCGACCCGGCGCGGGTGACTACCGTCACCGATCCCCAGGACTTCCTCGGCGTGCAGGCGCTGCGCTTCGAGCGCCCCGTCCACCAGGAGATCCTGGCCGTGCTGCTCATCGCCCTCATCGCCGTCTCGGCCGTCATGGCGGTGGCGCTGCGCACCATGAGCGACCTCCTCATCGGCGTCGGCAGCCTCATCCTCGGCATCTGGGGCGTCCGCTCGGTCCTGGTCCCCTCCTCTCTGTCGGTCGTCTCCGCCATCGACCTCGCCCTCTCGGTCATCATCCTCTTCGTGCTGCTCGGTCTCTCCCTCCGCGCCGCCCGCCACTTCCAGCAGCAAAGCGCGCTGCCGCCCGTTTCGCTGCGCCGGCGACGCGGGTGACGGGGTGACGGGGTGACGGGGTGAGCGAGAGACTTCGCGCCGCCGCCGATACACGATAATCCGAACGCCCCAGCCAGGGTATCCCCTGACACCCGGTCACCCGGTCACCCGGTCACCCCCCGTCGCCTCCAGAAACGCCAGCGCCCACCGCTCGTCGGTCTCGAGACCGGGCACGTCGTCGTCGTCGCAGGCGAATAGGCATAGCTCCCCCTGCTCGTACCCCAACAGCACCGCGGGGTGGATGTATGAGGAGCGACAGACGGCGCGCGTGTTGCCCAACCGCGCCGCCACCGCGTCGACCGCCGTCACGATGTTGGCCTTCATCGCCGTCTCGTTTTCGAAGGGGCCGAGGTCGCGCAGGGAGCGCGCCGCCAGCACCGTCCCCGCCCAGGTTCGGAAATCCTTGGCCGTGAACCCTGCCCCCGAGATGTCGTGGAGGTAGGCGTTGACGTCGTCGGAGTCGATGGCTTGCGCCTCCCCCTCGTCGTCCAGGTACTGGAAGAGATGCTGGCCGGGGAGATCCTGCATCCGCTTGACCAGGCCCGCCACGCGCCGGTCGCGCACGTCGACCTCGTGCAACTTGCCGCTCTTGCCGCGGAACGTGAAGTGGATCGTTGTCCCCTCGACGTCGACGTGCTTGTCGCGCAGCGTCGTCAGCCCGTACGAGGCATTGTCGCGGGCGTACTCGGCGTTGCCGACCCGGATCAGCGACGCGTCGAGCAGCCGCACCACGACGGCCAGCGACTTCTCGCGGGGCAACCCGGAGCGGTTCAGGTCGGCCGCAACCCGCTCCCGGATGCCCGGCAGCGCCGCGCCGAACGCGGCCATGCGGGAGAACTTGGTTTCGTCGCGAGAAGCGCGCCACTTCGGGTGATAGCGGTACTGCTTGCGGTCGCGGGCATCGCGCCCCGTGGCCTGGATGTGGCCGCGGGGGTTGGGGTTGATCCAGACTTCCGTCCAGGCCGGCGGGATCACGATGCCGCGGATGCGCTCGAGCTGCTCCGAATCCCTGATGACCGCCCCGTCGGGATCGAGGTAGCTCCACCCCTTGCCGGCACGGCGGCGGGTGATGCCGGGGCCGTCGTGTGGGGTGTAGCGCAGCCCAGCGGCTCGCGCCGCGGCTTTCGAGTCGTCGGATGTCTCCGTCACGGGTCAGCGGGGTAAGGCCGTTCGGTCGGCGGCGCGCCAGGCACAGGCGTCACGCGGAGTACCGGGCCAGGTAGAGCTCCTCGTCGTTTCGCTGCCTGAACGTATGCCACGCGACCGCCGGGTGAGCGCTGTCCTCCTGGGGCGGCGACACCCTATCCGCCGCGAGCGCGGCGATGGCCTGCAGTCCGCTGATGTCGACCCGCGCCGGGATCACCGTCTGCACGGCCGGCTCGGCCACATCCACCGCCAGCACCGTGTCGTCCAACACCGCGTCGCCGGCTGCCGCCATCACGACATCGACGCCATCCTGAGCCCCGTCCGGCGCCGGCGCCGGCGCATCCTGCCGAAAACCCCGCCGCCGCGCCCCCGCGCGGGCGCCGAGCCATGGACTGCGCGGCCGCCACGGCTGCCTTCTGATGTACATCACGATTTCCATTCCTGTGTCTGAACCGTGCGGGGCTCGGCCCGGGAAGCATGCAAGATTCGTGCCTCTGAGGCACGGTCAGCCTCCCTGCTGCGCTTGCGGAATGATGGAGACGCCGCCGCTGCGCTCCAGCACCGCGTACTTGATCTGATCCATCCGCTCCAGCCCCTGCAGCTCGCGCGCCGCCGTCAGCACGTCCGACTCGTCGATGCGCGCCTTGTCCATCCGCTCTTGCAATGGGCGCCCGTTCTCGACGATGATCAGCGGGGAGTCGTCCAGCAGCAGCTCGAGCTTGGGAGATCGCTGCTTCAGCAGCGACAAGCCGATGTCGATGCCAACCAGGGTGACGATGACGATGAAGGCGTTGGTCAGCGAGAAGTCGTCCCCCAGCAGCGCCTGCTGCGTCGCCTCTCCGATCACCAGCAGCAGCACGAAATCGAACGTCGTGATCTGGGCCAGCGAGCGCTTGCCGCTGATGCGGAAGATGATCAGCAGGATGGCGTAGATGGCCAGCGCGCGAAATACGGAGTCCATGGTCTCCCCCCGCCGGAGCGCCCGGCGCCGCCGCGAGCCCTACGGATAGACGAGCTGGCCGAACTCCAGCGTCGGACCGTCGGACAGCGCAACCCGACCCGACTTGGCGCCGAAGTCGTTGTGGCGCAGGTCGAACGAGACGGTCAGCGGCTGCCCCGGCTCGTCGACGGCGAAGACGTACACCAGGTCGTCCGCCGCGCCGCGCACTGCCTCCGGCTCCGGAACGACCTTTTCGATCTGCACGCCCTGCAAGTACTCCCGGTCCACCAGCAGCTCGACCTGCTCCCCCGCGACCGCCTCCCCAGCGATCTCGACCTGGAGCGACGACGGCGACTGCATCCGGTCGAACCGCGCGTACTCCAGCCGAATCGGATCCGTGGCATCGCCGGCCGTCGCCCGCGCCAGCACCCCGTTGCCCATCAGCCCGGCCAGCGCCGCCAGGGCGATGAGCGCCATCACCACCCACCCGACCCGCTGCGCCCGCCACTCCTTGCGCTGAAAATCGATGTCCTGTCCGATCTCGAGCGACCCGACCCGCTTCGGCTGCGGCATGCGACGCCTCCCCATGGAGAATTCCCGCTATCGGCGCCACGCAACGCAGAAGCTATGCCATCGGGTAGCGCTAGATACGGTCGCGGCGCCTGGCGCTAGAATGCGTCCGCTCGCCGCAATCGGCGAGCCGCGCCCCCGCCCGAGCCCAAGCGCAAAGGAGTCCATCGTGCCGGTCGATGTCGTTCCTGCCGTCACGCCGCGTCACACCAGGTCCCGCCGGGCTGCCGTCCGCGACAGCGCCCTGCTCGCCGCGCTGGGGACGATCTCGCTCCGTCCTGGCGCCGCCGCCCAAGCGACCCCCGGCGCCGCGCAGGCGAGCGGCTCGCTCCTCGTGCAAAGCTTCGGCCGGGGCAGCCTCTTCCCCACCCAGGGCGACGTGGGCGGGCTCCCCTACACCGCCATCCTCTGGGACGCGGCGGGGCGCGGCTTCTTCCTCCACGACGCGGCGGGCGGATCGGCCGGGATCGTGGCGACGGAAGCGGTCCTCTTCGCCCTCCCCGCGGCGGACGAACCTCCTCCCGCCGCGCTGGCGACCCTCCCGGCAGACGGCAGCGACGATGCCGCGGCCATCTGGGCGCTACGGCTCGTTTCCGGCTCCCTCGGCTCCGACCCCGGCGCCGTCACCTACCAGGGCGAACCCCTCATGGATGAGGATGCGGCTTCCTGGTTCGGGGACTCGCCGCGGGACCTCCCCACCGCTCCGCAGGATTTGGCAGCCGGCTATCTCGTTATCGTGGGCCTGACCGGGTTCTGACGCTCGCCGCGAACCGCGTGCGGCGAACTCGACCCGGCCCGCCATGGACTTGGAAACCGTCGTCGCCGTGGAGGGCCCCGGCATGCTCCTGCCCGACCTCTCGCCGTGGTGGGAAGACGAGCGCCGCCGCGCGCTTCTGCTCGCCCTGATCGCTCACCTGGAGAGCGAGCCGAGCCTGCTCGGCTTGGGCGGGCATCTTGTCGCCGTGGCGCGTCGTCCGCGGGATGCGCCGCAATGACCGTTCCTGGCCCGGGGCTGGCGCGAGCCGAAGTCCTCCCATACCATGCTGGAGCCGGCGCCCACGCCGGCCGCGCCGAGAGGAGGACGGCCATGCTCTTCTATTGCGCCTACACCTGGTTCCCCAAGACCCGCCCCGAGGAGGTCTGGGAGCGCGTCATCACCCAGCACGAGCGCGGGGCCAACGCCCCCGAGCTGATCCGCGGCTGGTACGACCTGGCCGGCGGCGGCGCCGGCTTTCTCATCGTCGAAACCGACGATGTGCGCGAGCTGACCGCGCTGCTTCGCCCGTACATGGATCTGATGGCCTGGGACGTGCGCGCGCTCTCCGAGAACCACTACGACCAGACCATCCAGGAGATCCGCGACGCCCTCGCCCAGATGGGCCGCCTCAGCCACACTGATGCGTCCGCGCACGTGGGGGTCGAATCCTGATCGACCCCCGCTCGCTCCAATCCTCGTCATCACCGGCGCTCCCGCTCTCGTGGCGGGGGCGATAGATGCTGCCCGTCGCCCTCGGCCTCGGCGCGGCGCTGTCGATCGGCGTCTCCAACATCGCGGCCGGGCTCGCCTCCCGCCGCCTGACGCCCCTCATCGTCGGCTTCTGGGCGCAGGCCACCGGGTTGGTCCTGGCCTCGCTGCTCCTGCTCCTCCTGCGGCCCCCGCTCCTCCCCGGCCAGATCGCCGGGGGATTGATCGCCGGGTTGGCCGGCGGCCTTGGCATGGTCTTCTTCTATCGAGCCATGGCCGCCGGGGCCATCTCGCTCGTCTCCCCCATCACCGCCTGCGCCGTCGTCTTCCCCGTCCTCTACGCCATCGCCTCCGGCGAAAACCCGACGCCCCTGGCCTCAGCCGGCATCGCCGCCATCATCGGCGGCATCGTCCTCGCCTCGCTGCAACCGGCCCCCGTGCCGGGCGACCCCACCGACACCGGCCTCGCCGGCGACCGCCGCGCCATCGCCCTCGCCGTCCTGGCCGCGATGCTGTTCGGCGCCTTCTTCATCCTCCTCGACCTGGCCCCATCCGCCACCGGCGCCAGTACGCTCTGGACCGCCGCCGCGGTGCGCGTCAGCGGCTTCGGCGTGCAAGCCGCGCTGGTCCTGGCCGGCCCCCGCCGCCTCTCGAGCCCCGGCCGCCTGGCCCCGGCCGTGATGCTGGCGGGCGCGCTCGACCTCCTCTCCCTGATCCTGATCAACATCGGCTCCACGACCGATGCGTACGGCATCGTCACCGCCCTCGTCGGCCTCTACCCCGTCGTCGCCATGCTCCTCGGCGTCGTCGCCCTGCGCGAGCGCCTGACCCGCATCCAGACCAGCGGCGCCGCCCTGGCCATGGCGGGGGTGCTCCTTGTCAGCGCCTGAGAGTGCGGCGCCACCCGGCGTCCGCTAAATGCTCCCCATCGCCCTCGGGCTCGCCGCCGCCGCCTGCATCGGCGTCGCCGATTTCGCCGCCGGCCTCGCCTCCCGCCGCGTCTCCTCGCTCCTGGTCGGCTTCTGGTCCCAGGCCAGCGCCGTCATCGTCGCCGCCCTGCTGCTTCTCCTCCTGCGGCCCGAGATCGCCCCCGGCCAGATCCCGTGGGGATTGGCGGCGGGCCTCGGCACGGGCGCCGGGTTGGCGCTCCTCTACCGGGCCATGAGCCTCGGCGCCATCTCCCTGGTCGGCCCCATCACCGCCTGCTCGGTCGTCGTCCCCGTCGTCTACGCTCTGGCGACCGGGGAGACCGTCTCCCTGACGGCGGCGGCGGGCATCGTCGCCATCATCGCCGGGGTGGTGCTCGCCTCGCTGCAACCGGCCCCGGTCGTCGGCGATCCGACCGATACCGGGAAGGTGGGAGACCGCCGGGCCGTCACCCTGGCCATCTTCGCCGCGGCCGCCTTCGGCGCCTTCTTCATCCTCATCGGCCTCGCCCCGCAGACCGGCGGCTGGGGCGCGCTCTGGACCGCGGGCGCCGCGCGCCTCACCTCCTTCGGCGTCCAGGCGACCCTGGCCCTCTCCGCCTCCCGCGCCGTGCGCTGGCCCGGCCGGCAGGGCTTCATCATCGTCGCCGCGGGCCTCCTGGACCAGGCGTCCCTCGTCCTGGTCGCCCTCGGCGCCATGACCGACGCCTACGGCATCGTCACGGCCCTGGTCGGTCTCTACCCGGTCGTGATGGTCCTGCTCGGCGTCGTCTTCCTCGGCGAACGCCTGACCCGCCTCCAGGCCGCGGGCGCGACGCTGGCGATTACGGGGGTGCTGCTGGTCAGCGTCTGACCGCCGCTCATGGTGGGACGGGCTAGGAATGACGGCCCTTGGCTGCCATCGCTTCGATGAGTTGTGCGGGCCTGTCAGAGCCAGCAATGCCGCGCGCCGCCGAAGCGACGCGCGCTCGGGCTGCCGCTCGGTTCCGCAGGGCCGCTCGCAGGGAATCCCCATGAAGCAAGGGGCCGGCGGCGTCCGAAATCGTGAGCTCGTCCAAAAAGTCCTCATCGTTCACGGAGAGCAGCGCAGCGACATAGTCGACGGCTTGCCCCCGTGAAGCAAACGTACCCAGGACGTTGTAACTCGTCTCGTCAATGAGCCAGTAGCGGTCGCTCATCGTTCGCCTCATCGATCAACGGCACGCTTGACGTCGGTCAGGTAGCGCTTCAACGTCCCCAGATCTCCTCGAATATCAAAGTGACCCGGCGGCCCGGAAGGCTCGTACGTCACCCCACTATCGTCCGGAATGTCGAAACACACGACAAACCGAGCGGAGAGGGAGCGGCGAGCGACCACTATGGCCGCCTCCGGCGTGTCCCAGGCTGAGAGCGCGTCCCACGATTGGCGTTGTTCCGCGGAAGCATCAGGCGGGATCTGCCTGCCCTTGGCGGCTGGCGTTCGATATTCGCGATCGGCGGGTGGATATCGCTGCGCAGCGCGGCACAGGCGCTTCGTCACTTCCGCCCCGCCTCTTGCGCCAGACTATAGCACGGCGCAGCCAGCGGTCTCTCCAATCGTGACGCCGCTCGTCGACGCCTGACGATTCCGATTGGGTGTCCGGCGCGTACCGGACAAGCACCGGTTCCAGACCGACCGCGTTGGCCAACCCGACTGCGATGCCAATGGCCAGGTGGCCTGCACCACGCCGATGCCGATCCCCAGGCCGATCCCCGCCCCGCGCCAGATTCACGCCAGACGCGGCGACGAGGCAACTTGGGAACGCCTCCGACCGGCACGCATCCCCGGCCCCGCGCTTCCCCGTCACCCGTCACCCTCCCAGCGTAATCCCCTGTGCCGCCGCCGCTTCCCGAATCCGCCGCTCGATGCAGGCCACGTCATCCGCGGAGGAGAACGCGGCGTCCCACTCGTGGTGGATGGAGTGCCAGGCCGCGTGGATGCGCTCCGGCGTATCGACCGGGTAGGTGTTGTTGACCCGGTCGGCGAAGAGCACGTC
>CALMZR010000242.1 GCA_937870845.1 uncultured Chloroflexota bacterium | reverse complement strand
AGACCCATGTGCCGACGATCTCGATTGTTGTGAAGACCTGTGTTGCCCTTCGCCCGGCGGGCTCTGCAGCCCGATCTGCGAGAGCGACCGCACCGTGAAAGCCAATTTCGGCTCGGTCGATCCGGTGGACATGCTGCAACGCGTGCGGGATTTGCCAATCTCAACGTGGAACTTCACGGCCGATGATCCTTTGATCCGCCACATCGGCCCCATGGCGCAGGATTTCGCCGCCCTCTTCGGCGTCGGCGCCGATGACCGCCACATCCACCCGCTGGATGGGCAGGGCGTGGCGCTGGCGGCCATCCAGGGGTTGCTCGGCGAGGTGCAGGCGGTGCGGGCGGCGAACGCCCGTTTGGCCGATCGTGTGGCGGCGCTCGAAGGCAGGGTGGCGGATCCAAGGCGCGAGCCAGGCTCCGCTCGCGAGTGTTAACAGCCGGGTAATGGCGGATGCCTAGAGTCGTGGCCAGAGTCGCTGGGAGCCGGCGACACGGCACGACGAAGGAGGCATCCCATGGCAGCGCTTTCGTTCTTGACCAAGCGGCCAGTTTCAGCATCCGGCAGCATCGACCGCGAGTCCCGGCCGCACGCGCGCGCGCCGCGGGCGATGCGTCTGGCGACGCGTCTCACGGCGGTGGCCCTGGCGGCGGCGCTGGTGCTGCCGCTGGCCGAGGGGACGCAGGACGCCGCGGCGGGGAAGAAGAAGAACCTGGTGACCAAGACCTTTTCCAGCAGCGGGCAGATCGACATCCCCGACGCCGGCACGGAGGGGGCTGCCGACCCCTACCCGTCGATCATCGGCGTCAACGCGTTCGGCAAGTACAAGAAGGCCAAGATCAAGGACGTCAACCTCACGCTGCGCGGGTTCAGCCACACGTTCCCCGACAACGTCGACGTGATGCTGGCGCGGGGCAACCGGCGGGCGACGGTTATGAGCGACGTCGGCTTCAACAGCGACGCCAACGGTCTGCAGATCACGTTGGACGATCAGGCCGGCGCGAGTCTGCCGGACGGCGGGCCCCTGGCTAGCGGTACGTTCCGGCCGACGAACGAGGCCGGCACGGGCGAAGCGAACGCCGCCGACGACCCCTTCTCCGCGCCAGCCCCGACGCCCAACGGCAACACCGCGCTCTCCACGTTCAAGGGCGCCAAGCCGGACGGGGAGTGGCGGTTGTTCGTCGTCGACGACTTCAACAATGACGACGGCCAGTTCTCCGGCGGCTGGAAGCTGGAGATCACGGCCAAGGTCAAGGACAAGAAGAAGAACAAGAACAAGGATAAGGACTGACCCGGCCCGTGACGGCGCCGCCCGCATCCTCGCGGGCGGCGCTGCCGCAGCCGGGGAGCGACTCGGCGGAACGACCCAAGGAGGCCATCATGGATGACGCTCGCTTTGATGCCTGGACGCGGCGCCGTTTCGGTCTCGCGGCGGGGGGAGTCGCCGCTACGATTCTGGGCCTGGCTGGGATCGGGGAGGCGCAGACCAAGAAGAAGCGCAAGAAGCGGTGCAAGACGCTTGGCGCGGGGTGCAAGCCGGGCGGCAAGCGCAGGTGCTGCGGATCGCTGCGGTGCGATCGCATCAGCTTTTCCGCCAGCTCGAAGACGCGCTGCTGTCGCAAGCGAGACCAGCCGTGTGCCGACAGTGACGAGTGTTGCGCCGGCCTCTGCTGCCAGCTATCCGGGACGTGCGGCCCGGCGTGCCTCGTCTGAGACCGGGCCCGCCAGAGAACGCGGGGCTCGCGACGCGCGTGGCTCGCCTCGCAGAAGGGGGGGCATCATCATGACCGACGAGGCGTTCGACACGATCGTGGCGGCGATGGCGCGGGCACGGACCCGGCGCGCCCTGGCCCTGGCGCTCGCTGGCGCGCTCGCGGCTGGATACGCGCTGCATGGCGCCGCCCCGTCGGGTGGCGGTGGCGTCGCCGCGGCTCCACAGTGCCGGGGAAAGCGATCGACATGCAAGCGAAACGGACAGTGCTGCTCCGGCCGCTGCCGGAAACGGAAGGGCAAGAGCACGGGCAGATGCCGGTGCAGCCGTTATCTGGAGCCGTGCCGCACAAGCCGCGACTGCTGTTCGCTGAACGGCATGCCTCTGGTCTGCGCCAGCGGGATGTGCCAGACGTAGGGCAATTCCGCAACCGAATCCGTACCAATACGGCTGTCGCTCCAGATCTCGCCGCATAGGCTCTGAGGGACCGGCGATGGCGCCGCCCGATCACGCACTTCGCAATGCGTGATCGGGGTGCGTGTCCTGCGCGTGTTGCGAGGGCGCCGCGCACTTTAGGGTGCGACCACGGTGAAGGCGCCGGTCGAGTCCGCTTTGCGATCCACCGTGGCGGACTCCGGCGAAGCACGAGAGAGGAGACCCGGTGAACGCGACTGGTTGGCTGGAGTCGTTCGGCGTGTCCGGCGCCTGGCGGGGGATTGGCCTCGCCTTCGGGGCGATGCTGGCGTTGGCGGGGTTGGACATGGCGGGGGCGGTGCTGGCCAAGGAGTGGACGCTGCGTGGCCAGCCGGTCTGGTTCGTGGCGGGGCTGGCCGCCTTCGCGCTGCTGTTCGCCGTGTACGCCCTCAGCCTGCGCATCGCCGAGCTGTCGATCGTGACCATGGGCTGGATCGTGTTGCTCCAGGTCGGCCTGCTGGCGATCGACACCGTGCGCTACGGCGTGACGTTTCCGCCGGGCAAGTGGGCGGCCATCGGGGTGATCCTCGCCTTGCAGGCGTACCTCGTGCTCGCGCCCAACGGCTCGAGTTAGCACGCGCCGCGAAGCACGGGTCATCCCGAGCGGAGCGAGGGCTCCCAAGAATCATCTCGGCGTCACCGACGCGGCGTGTCATGGAGCGCCGAGATTCCTCCTTCGTCGGAATGACACGGGCGCCGCACGGCGTGGGAGACGACCGCGATCCATCCCGACGAATGCCCGAGAGGACACACGAGTGGTTGCCATACTGGCTCGCCAGGCGATGCCCCGTCCTCCCGTCCCGATGCATCTGCTCGATCAGCGCCGCGTCCCGATCGTCGAGGCGCTGCGCGCCTACCAGCGGACGGGGACGGTCTCGTTCGCCACGCCGGGGCACAAGCACGGGGCAGGGTTCGACACGGAGCTGCACGCCCTGCTCGGGGCCGGCCTGGGGGCCGCCGACGTTTGGCTCAACACCGCCGACCACACCGCGGCTCTGGCCGCCGCGGAGGAGCTGGCGGCCGAAACGTGGGGCGCGGACAGGGCGTTCTTCCTGACGAACGGCTCCTCCGGCGGCAATCACGCCTTTCTGCTGGCGACGCTGGCCCCCGGCGACGAGGTCATCGTCGGGCGCGATCTGCACCAGTCGCTGCTGACGGCGCTGGTGCTGACCGGGGCGCGGCCGGTCTACGTGGCGCCGCGGCTGCACCCCGAGCTGGGGGTCGGCGTCGGGATCGACCCGGCGGACGTGGAGGCGGCGCTCGCCGCCCATCCGGCGGCCAAGCTGGCCGCGGTCGTCAGTCCGACCTACTGGGGCGTGGCCGGCGACGTCGCGGCCATCGCGAATGTCGCTCATCGGCGGGGCGTCCGCTGTACGTCGATGGGGCGTGGGGACCGCATTTCGGGTTTCACCCCGCGCTGCCGGCGGCGGCGCTGGCGAGCGGGGCGGACGCGACGGTGACCAGCCCTCACAAGCTGCTGACCGGCCTCTCGCAGGCGGCCATGCTGCTGGTGAAGGCCGAGCGGGTCGACGCGGCGCGGGTGGCGAGCGCGGCGGCGATGACGCGCACCACCAGCCCGCTGCTGCCGATCCTGGCCTCGCTCGATGCCTGCCGCCGCCAGATGGCGCTGGGGGGAGAGGCGTTGCTGGAGCGGGCCTTGACGATGGCCGAGATCGCGCGGCGGCGGCTGCGCGCCATCCCCGGCGTCGAGCTGGTCGACGCGGAGCGCCTGGGGCTGCCGCCGAGCCGGGTCGATCCGACGCGGCTGGTGATCGACACGGCGGGGATCGGCTACAGCGGCATCGCCGCCGAGCGGGAGCTGCGCGCCCGCCACGCGGTGGCCCCCGAGATGAGCGATCTGCTGGGGCTGGTTTGCCTGGTCACGCCGGGGGACTACCACGCCAGCATCGACCGTCTGGCAGCAGCCGTCTCGGCGCTGGCCAGCGAGGGCCGTCCCGCACTGAGGGCGCCGGCGTCGTTGCGCTCGGCCGCGGCGGCGCTGGCGCCCGGCGTGCAGGCGCTGACGCCGCGGGAAGCGTTCTTCGCGCCGGCGCGGAGTGTGCCGCTGTGGGAGGCGGTTGGCGAGGTGGCGGCGGAGGCGGCAACGCCCTACCCGCCGGGCATCCCGGTGCTGACGCCGGGGGAGATCGTCACGGTGGAGAAGATGGAGTACCTGTGCGCGGCATTGGCGGCGGGGGTGCAGATGCGGGGGCCGGCGGATGCGGGGTTGGGGACGGTGCGAGTGCTCATCGCCACCGCTCAGGGCAGAGTGACAACAATGGCGATAGGCAACCGCAATGCCGCTGCATCGGCGGCGACGCCGATGCCAACTCCATCTACCAGTTGCTTGGCCTGGCGATAGTCTTCGCGCCTGATCCAGGCACAACCGCCGGGAACTGGGCGTGTTTCAGCTCCACCAAGGGAAGATTGCGGTGCTTGTGCGCCGCACTGCGAAGTTCCACGGCAGCGCCTCGGTTGGGGTGATTGTTTGGGACATAGACGACGATCTGGGTGTTCGGGCGACGGATTTTTACCATATCGATCGCGGGAACCAAGTCCGAGTCGCCTGAGACGAGGATCATCTGGTCGGCAAGCTGTTGGTAGGCGTCGTCGAGCATCTGTAATCCGATGTTGACATCCGTTCGCTTCTCTTCCGGGCGCATGAAGCTACGCGAACCGGGAAGCGAGCACGACCGCACGCGGCACACCACAGGTTTGTGGATGTACTTGCCAAGCACGATCCGAACCTTCGGCAAGGTGGCCAATGCATCAAGATACTTGAGTTGATCGGCTTGTTTTGGTCCGTCAACCACCGCCGTGAAGTAATGGATGAGTTGGAGATCATCGGCTGGCCGCACGAGTTCGAGATAGCGTTGCACATTGAGCCAGCGGTAGGCGGTTCCCTTCAATGCGCCATAGTAGAGGTTGAACCCATCGACGTAGACGATCGTGCGCTTGCCCACAGAACGCCCTTCCAGACGCAAAAAAGAGCGACCCCGAAGGGCCGCCCAACCGGGCCGAATGCCCGGGGAGTTGTATGGAGAATTATACCACGCTCATCGCGCTCATCGCGCTCATCGCGCTCTTGCGCTTTTTCGTCAAGACTCGCGAAGATTGCGTGCGATCGCGGGGAGCCGATCGATGGCGTCCCAGTCAATCAGGAGCACGTTCGAAATGACCCGAAAGCGGATCGATGCGTCGCACGTGATCGCGTACCAGGATGGCGGGCATCGCTATCTGCGGGATGGCGTGGTGGTGGTCGATGGGAGCGACATCGTCCACGTGGGGCCGCAGGGGAGTTGGGACGAGCCGGTCGAGGAGACGATCGACGCGGGCGGGATGGTGCTGACGCCGGGGTTCGTCAACACGCACGCGCATCTCTACGAGTCGCCGCTTGACAAGAGCTTCGTGGAGGACAAGGGGCGGCGGCAGTTCTACCTCTCCGGGTTGTTCGAGTACCTCCCCGTGCGCTCGATGGCGATGGAGGAGCGGGACGCCCACGCCTGCCTCGCCTACTCGATGGCGGAGCTGCTGCGCACCGGCACGACGACGGTGATGGAGATCGGGTCGTACGGCGAGGAGGCGGTGCGGCAGGCGGGGAAGGTCGGGATGCGGCTCTACATGGGCCTCGGCTACCGCTCCGGGCGCTGGTACACCGACGACGGTAAGGCGGTGAAGTACGCCTGGGACGAGGAGGCGGGGCGGCGCGGCATGGAGCGGGCGGTCCGCTTCATCGAGGAGCACGACGGGGCGCAGAACGGGCGGATCAAGGGGTTTCTCTCGCCGGCGCAGGTCGATACCTGCACAGAGGAGCTGTTACGGAAATCCCGTGAGGCGGCGACGAGCCTGGGCGTGCCGCTGGCGCTGCACACGTCGCAGTCGGTCAACGAGTTTCTGGAGATGACGCGCCGCCACGGGCTGACGCCGATCGAGTGGCTGCGCGAGATCGGCTTCCTGGGGCCGGACGTGATTCTGGGGCACGCCATCGTCGTGGCGCCGGGGAGCTGGTCGAACTGGGCGGGGGACGACGTGGGGATCCTGGCCGATTCGGGGACGAACGTGGCGCACTGCGTGTGGGTCTTCGCCCGGCGCGGCATGGCGATGGAGAGTTTCGCCCGCTACCTGGCGCGCGGGGTGAATATGACCCTCGGCACGGACACCTGCCCGCAGAGCATGATCGAGGGGCTGCGCTACACGGCGGTGGTGAGCAAGCTGATGGACCGGCAGACGGAGACCGCCACCGCCGGCGACGTCTTCAACGCCGCCACCCTGGGCGGGGCGAAGGCGCTGGGGCGGGACGATCTGGGGCGGATCGCGCCGGGGGCGAAGGCCGACCTTCTCCTTTGGAAGGGTGATTCGCTGTTCATGACCCCGCTGCGCGACCCGATCCGCAACATTGTTTATTCGGCCGCCGCCGAGGACCTCGACACGGTGCTGATCGACGGCGAGGTGCGGATGCGGGGGCGGGAGATCCCCGGCGTCGATCTGGCGGCGCTGACGCGGGAGCTGCAAGCGGCCGGAGAGCGGATGTGGGCGAACGTGAACAAGGGGGACTGGGCCGGGCGCTCGATCGACGAGCTGGCACCGCAGACGTTTCCGGCGTGGCGGGGGTGAGAACGCCAGGGGCGCAGAAATGACTCGCGCCCCTGGCGCTCCGCGGTGATCGCGCTAGCTGGCGCGGGCGCCGACGGTCTCGGCGCCCTGCGGCGCTTCGGTGGACCACTCCTGCATCGCCTGCTGGCCGGGGCGGTCGACGTGGACGTGCTCGTCGACGCGGGTGACCCACGACATCGGGATCCAGTGGTGCTGGCCCTGCTCGTCCTTGGTCAGCTTGATGGCAGCGCCCGGGTCGGTGTGGTCGACCGTGCCGAACTGCTCGCCGTTCGAGCAGACGACCGGCATGTGCGGCCGGATCTGGCTGGCGTCGATGTGATGCATGATCGGATGCTCCTTGGTGTGCGGGCCGTTTTGCCCCTGCACGGTTTGCCATGCAGGGGGTGTGCCAGCCTGCCGAGGAGGCCCGATTGTCGCGGAGCTTTGCGACATGACACGGTGGCGGGGGGCGCGTCAGCTCGCCTCGTCTTCGCGGATGGCGGCTTTCACCGCGGCCACGAGGCCGTCGTCGACGGTCAGGCCGTGCGCCTCGACGGCGTGCTGGGCCGCGATGTGCAGGATCTCGTCTTCGGTCTCGGCGCGAACGACCGCCTCGCAGCCGGGAACGAGGTCGCCACAGGCCAGGGTCTTCATCGTCGTGCTCCTCATTGTTGCAGGTGACGGGGTGTCTGGGTGATAGGGTGACAGGGAACGACGACGCGCTTCCTGACTCCCCGAAACCTGTCACCCTGTCACCCGCGCTACTCCTGCTCGATCTCCATCATGGCGCGCACCTGCTCGGCGTTGAGGTCGAGGTCGTGCGCTTCCCTGGCGTGCTGCTGCACGCGGGCGATCAGTTGCGTCTCGTCGGTGTCGCGCAGGTGCAGCCCGCACGCGCAGCGAACCACTTTCGTCATCGGAGCCTCCTGTTCCTGGGCCGGGGCCGCGGCGCCCGGCCCGTCGCGGCCGCGTGAGCGCAGTATCATCGCCGGACCTTGCGCCGTCCTTGCAGGGAGATTGCACCGCTGAAACCGCCAACCGCCATTCCCCCCACGGGGGAGCTGCGCATCTACATCTGCGGCCAGCCGGCCATCGAGGCGGGCGCGACGGTCGTGCGGGAGGCGGATCTGCCGGGGCGGCAGGGGCGGCGGCTGTGGGTCTCTCTGGTGCTGCATCGGCGCGGGCCGGTGGGGCGCGGCGACCTGGCCGAGGCGATCTGGGGCGACGACGTTCCCGACGCCTGGGAATCGACCCTCAACGCGCTGGCCAGCCGCTTGCGCCGCGCCCTCGCCCCACTGGCGGAGGCGGCCCCGGCGCTGGCCATCCGAGGCGAACCGGGGCGCTATGCCCTGACGCTGCCCGACGATGCGTTCGTCGATTGGGAGCGGGCGCGCGAGGCGATCCACGAGGCGGATCGTCTGGTCTTCGCCGGCGAGCCCGGCGCGGCGCTGGCCGAGGCGCGGGTGGCGATGGAGATCGCCGCGCGCGGCTTCCTCCCCGGCGAGGACGCGCCCTGGATCGCCGGGCAGCGGCAGGCGCTGCGCGAGATCCGGCTGCGCGCCGGGGAGCGGACGGTGGAGGCGGAGCTGGCCCGCGGCCGGCCCGATCTGGCCGAGACGGAGGCGCGGTTGCTGCTGGCGCTCGACCCGTTGCGCGAAGCGAGCTACCGCTGGCTGATGCGCGCCCTGGCGGCGGGCGGCAACCCGGCGCAGGCGGCGCGGGTGTACGCGGCCTGCCGGCGCGAGCTGCGGGAGCGGGCGGGGATGACCCCGTCGGCCGAGACGGAGCGGGTGTTTCGCGAGATCGCCGCCGAGTCATGAGTCCGCCGGCCGTGGGGAGGCCGCCTGCCGGAGAGGCAGCGGCTCGGACATGACGAACGCGCCGGGGCAATCACCCCGGCGCGTTGCGTTTGTCGTCGCTGACGGTCGAGCCGTCGGGCGGCGCTAGATGCGGCGGTCGACGTCGTCCTTGAGGTCTTCGGCCTTGTCCTTGAGGTCGCCGATGCCCTGCTGGATGTTGCCCTTGGCCTCGTCGAGCATGCCCTCGGCCTTGGTGCGGTCGTCGCCGGTGGCGTCGCCCCAGGCCTGCTTGGCCTCGCCCTTCTTCTCCTCGACCGTGCCTTCGACGCGATCGCGAGTTCCACTGTCAGCCATTGCGAAAGCTCCTCTCGTTCCCAAGCGCCAATCTGCCGCTTGGCCGCCTCCGTAGGCGCAAGTTGCATGCCATCGGCTTCGGGATTGCTGCCGCCCCGGTGGCCTGGCATCTGTTACGATGCGGCCGTTCTCGCGCAGGGCATCGACTCTTGGGCCGCGTCTTTCCGATTCTTCGCCGCGGAGCTGCCGTGAGTCGCTTGACGCAAGCCGATCCGCTGGCCATCGGGCTGGGCCTGGCCCTGGTCGTCGCCGTGGGCTGCGTCGCGGCGCTGGGGTGGTTCTGCTACCGGCTGCTCGTCGAGCGCGGGCAGCTCCTGCTCGCCATGCCGGAGGTGGGCGGCGGCGGCGCGCCGGCCTTGCCGCGGGGGTTGCGTCCCGGCTCGTTCCTCTCCGATTTCGCGTTGCCCCGCCTGGACGGCGGCGTGGCCACCCTCACCGGGCTGCTCGACCGGCCGCTGCTGCTCGCGTTCGTGGGCGGGGATTGCCTTTTTTCGCGCGCGTTCGTCCGCGAGCTGGCGGGTCTCGAGCGCGGAGTCGATGCGCCGCACCTGGCGCTCGTCGTCGTCGGGGAGGTCGCCGATGCGGAGATCGTCGCCCTGGCGTCGCGGCTGCCGTTCCCGGTGCTGGTCGATGGGGACGGCCAGGTCGCGCGGCTGATGCGCGTGGGCGTCACCCCAGCCGGTTACTGGGTCGACCGGGAACGGCAGACCGTGGGGCCGCTGCTGACCGGGCCGGCGGCGCTGCTCGCCGCGGCGCGGGGTGAGCGCGGGGAGGATGCGGCCGCGGAGCCGTTGGCCTTCACGCCGCTGCCGAAACGGGACGCCGCCGCGGTCGCGCCGCTCGGTCCAGGCGACGGCGCGCCTCGCTTCACGCTGCCCACGGCAGAGGGCGCGGAGTGGCCCTTGGCGGCGCATCTGGGGCAGCCATTGGCGTTGCTCTTCGCCGATCCTGGATGTCCGCCGTGCCGAATGTTGCTAGGGGAGCTGAGCCGCCGAGGCACGGAGGAGCTGGTCGTCGTCAGCCGCGGCGACCTCGAGGAGAACCGGCGGCTGAGCGCGGCGCTGGGGCCGGCCGCCACGGTGGTGGTGCAGCAGCATCGGGACGTCGCGCGCGCCTTTCGCACGCTGGAGACGCCCGCCGCGTTCCTGATCGATGCCCGCGGCGTGATCGCGGCGGGGCCGGCGGTGGGCGCGGAGGAGGTGCTGGCGCTGATCTCTTGCGCGGACCCGGGCGCGGCCAACGGCGAGATGCGCGCGGCAGGGCGCTTACGCATGAGCGAGGAGTGAGCCATGGAAAGCGAGATCGATCGGTTGGCGAAGATGCTGGCCTCCGGGGCATCGCGGCGGGAGGCGCTGGGCGCCGTCGTCGCCGGCGGGGCGGCGCTGCTGCCCTGGACGGCCGCGGGCAAGGACAAGAAGAAGCGGCGGCGGCAGCGGCGCCGGATCATCCGGCGCACGCTGGAGTTTTGCCAGTTCTGGTGCGACGAGAAGTTCACCGAGAACGAAGCCGCGATCCAGCCCTGCTTCAACGCCGCCAAGACCGGCAAGGGCCCGTGCTACTCGGCTAGCGAACAGGGACCGGGGCACTTCTGCCTACGGGTCAAAAAGTGCGGCGACGGCAAATATTGCTGCCCGGAGAGCCCAAGCGGCGGTCCGGTCACCGAAGGCGCCTGCTGCCCGCGGGGAACGTTCTGCGCGTTCATCAATGGGACGGTCGTCGGCGAATTGTGCGTGGCGTAGGCGACTGCCTCGACGCCGGTACGACGCGCGACGGCACGAGCACGGACCAGCGTGGCGGGGTTTGACGCCGGTCCCTGGCGCCCCCTGGTTTCGGTGGTGCTGACGACGCGCGACCGGCCGCGCTTCCTGCCGCTGGCGCTCGCCGGCTACGGGCAGCAGACCTACGCCAACCGGGAGCTGATCGTCGTCGACGACGGCGAGCGCTTCCCGGCCGCGGAGGAGGCGATTGTCCAGGCGGGCGGGCGCCTGCTGCGCGCAGCGCCGGGGACGGCGCTGGGGAGCAAGCTGAACGCCGGGATCGCCCTCGCCCGCGGCGAGCTGATCCAGAAGATCGACGACGACGATTGGTACGGCCCAGCATTTCTCTCTGCGATGGTGGAGACGCTGGCCGCACGATGGGCCACGGTCTGCCGGCCGACGCTGGTCTTCCTCTCGCCCTTCCTCTTCTTCGATCTCGCCGCGTGGCGGCTCCATCGCTCCGTGCGCGGGCATCTGCCGGGGGCGACGCTCCTCTTTGCACGCGACCTGTGGGAGGAGGCGCCGTTCCGCCCTCTCCCCGGCGACGAGGACGTCTGGTTCCTGCTGGATCACGCTCGCCTCGGGGCGACGACGGCGACGGCGGACGCGCTCGAGACCTATCTCGCGGTTCGCCACGCGGGGTTGGGGGCCGACCGCGGCCACACCTGGACGCATCAGGGGACGGGGGCGCCGTTGGACGAGTATGTGGGTCGGCTGGAGGTGTACGACCGGCCCCCGGAGGCGCTGTTGCCCGATTGGGCGCTGGCCGCGTACCGGTCGCTCCGTGGTGACGGGGTTACGGGGTGACAGGGTGTGGGGGGGTCGGTGCGAGCGTTGCCGGCCGCCCCATCCTCCTGTCACCCGAGCACCCCGTAACCCCGTCACCCGCCGTCACGGTACAATTCCGCGAACGATGGGGCGGCCGGGCCGCCTGGGATGTGGCGTGCCTCCCCTGGCATGCATTGTGAATCTTTTGGACCGCGACGCGACCACGGGCGGAAGACGCCGGAGGCGCGAAAGGCGAGCGCATGGCGACCACGAAAGGTCAGAGCCGAAGGAGAAAAACGTCGTCGTCAGACGACGGACCCGTAGCGGCGAGCGCGACGACGCGGTCACGCCGAAACGCGAAATCCCCATCCCCGGCTCCCTCCCGCAACGGGAGCGAAGCCGGCGCCCTCGACAGCGACGCGATCCTCGATCTCTTCCGCAAGATGACCACCATCCGCTTCTTCGAGGACGCCGCCCAGCGCGGCTTCCGGCAGGGGAAGATCGGCGGCTATCTGCACCTCTACAGCGGGCAGGAGGCGGTCGCCACCGGGTTCCTCTCCTATTATCAGGAGGGGGACAAGATCATCACCGCCTACCGCGACCACGCCCACGCCCTGCTGCTCGGCAGCCACCCCAACGAGGTGATGGCCGAGCTGTACGGCAAGGGGACGGGGCTAGTCAAGGGCAAGGGCGGCTCCATGCATCTGTTCGACGTCGAGAACGGGTTGTGGGGCGGCTACGGCATCGTCGGCGGGCACATCCCCCTGGGCGTCGGCATGGCCTACGCGCTGCGCTACCAGGGGACGGACGGCATCGTGCAGCTCTCCCTGGGCGACGGGGCGATCCACAATGGGGCGTTTCACGAGGCGGCGAATCTGGCCGGGCTGTGGGGCCGCGAGGGGATGAACCCGACGCTGTTCATCCTGGAGAACAACAACTACGGCATGGGCACCAGCGTCGAGCGCGCCACGGCGATGACCGACCTGTCGGCGAAGTTCGACTCCTACGGCATCGAGCACGAGGACGTCGACGGCATGGACCTCTTCGCCGTCCTCGACGTCGCCGAGCGGGCCACGCAACGGGTGCGCGAAACGGGGGCGCCCTACGCCATCGAGGCGATCACCTACCGCATCGCGCCCCACGGCGCGGCCGACTTCCTGGAGCGCTACCGGACCAAGGAGGAGATCGCCGAGTGGCGCCAGCGCGACCCGATCGGTCTGGCCGAGGCGCGGCTGCTGGAGGCCGGCGTCGCCGAAGCGACTCTCGACGAGATCAAGCGCGAGGCGAAGGCAGTCGTCGACGAGGCGGTGAAATTCGCCGAGGAGAGCCCGGAGCCGGAGATCGCGGAGCTGTATACGGATGTTTACGCGGGTGACGGGGTGACGGGGTGACAGGGTGTCAGGGATTGGGTTGTCGGTTGGGAGTTACGGGGCGACCTGTTCCCGACACCCCGACACCCCGTCACCCCGTCACCCTCGTTTGCCGCTGTCACCCTGACACCCCGACACCCTGTCACCCACGGAGAACCCCATGCCCGTCATGACGTATCGCGAGGCGCTACGCTCGGCGATGGCCGACGAGATGGAGCGCGACGACTCGGTCGTCGTGCTGGGCGAGGATATCGGGGTGTACGGGGGGACGCACCTCGTCACCGACACCTTGCTGGACCGGTTCGGGCCGAAGCGGGTGATCGACACCCCGATCGCCGAGGGGGGCTTCACCGGGGCGGCGATCGGGATGGCGATGATGGGGATGCGCCCCATCGTGGAGATGATGACCTGGAACTTCTCGTTCCAGGCCGTCGACCAGATTTTGCAGAACGCGGCCAAGGTGCGCTACTTCTCCGGCGGGCAGGCGGGCGTGCCGCTGGTGATCCGCGGCCCGAACGGGGGCGGGGTGCAGCTCTCGGCGCAGCACACGCACAGCCTGGAAGGGTTTTATGGGCACTTTCCGGGGCTGAAGGTCGTCTCCCCGGTGACGCCGCACGACGCCAAGGGGATGATGCTGACAGCCATCCGCGACCCCGACCCGGTCATCTTTCTGGAGGCGGGGGCGCTCTACGGCACGAAGGGCGAGGTGCCGGAGGGTGAGTTCACCGTGCCCTTCGGCAAGGCGCGCGTCGCCCGCGAGGGGACGGACGTGACGCTGGTCGGGTACGGGCGGCAGGTGAACATGCTGCTGCGCGCGGCGGATCGGCTGGCCGAGGAGGAGGAGCCGATCGCGGCCGAGGTGATCGACCTGCGCTCGATTCGCCCCTTCGACACGGAGACGCTCATCGCATCGGTGCGCAAGACGCACCGGGCGGTGGTGGTGCAGGAGCAGTGGCGCTGGTACAGCGTCGCCTCCGAGGTGGCGGCGATCATCCAGGAGCAGGCCTTCGACGACCTGGACGCCCCGGTGGAGCGCGTCAGCGGGGCCGAAGCGCCGGCGCCGTACGCCCGCAACCTGGAGATCGCCGCCTTCCCCAGCGAGCAGGACGTCATCGACGCGGTGCATCGGGCGCTTTACCGATAGTCGTGAGTCGTGAGTCGTGAGTCGTGAGTTGCAAGACGGTGAGACGGCGGGACAAGCGGGACGCGGCGATACCGCCTTTTCCTTCCGACTTACGACTCACGACTCACGACTCCGTTAGCGGAGGAACGCGATGCCGACGGTCATCATGCCCAAGATGGGCGACGCCATGGAAGAGGGCACGCTCCTGCGCTGGCTGAAGCAGGTCGGCGAGGAGGTGGCCGTCGGCGACCCCCTGGCCGAGATCGAGACCGACAAGGTCTCCCTGGAGATCGAGGCGACCGAGGCCGGGGTGCTGAGCCGGCAGCACGTCGACGAGGGGGCGGTGGTGCCGATCGGCTCGCCCATCGCCACCATCGGCGAGGACGGGGCGGAGGCGGAGGCCGCGGCGCCGGCGCCGGAGGCGGTCACCTCGGCCGAGCCGCGGGCCGGAGACATCGAGGATACGGGTCCGACGGAAGTGCAGCTCGCCGCGAGCGGGGCGAACGGCAGGGCGGCATCCGACGTGCCCGCCGGCGCCCCGGCAGCCGCGGCGGCGACTCCGGCTCGAGCCGAACCGGTCGCGGCGGCGGCGGCCCAGACCACGGCTACCGGGGAGCGGCTGCGCGCCTCGCCGCTGGTCAAGCGCCTCGCCGCCGAGCACGGCATCGACCTCGCGGGGGTGGCCGCTTCCGAACCTGCGGGTGTGTCAACGGCCGGCTCGTAGACTCGTCGCCATGTCCGCCCCCGCCGTCGCCGCCACGCTGGAGTTGCTGCTGCCCCTGGCGGTACTGACTCATCCCAACCAAGGCCAGGCACTCAGCGCCCGCTTCCGAACCGCCCTCGCCCAGCATCCCCATATTGGTTCGGTGGACTTGCGCTTTCATTAGACATGGGTGATGCCACTATCCAGAAAAAATGATTGCATGCACTGTTTAAGTGCTATAAGTTTCTATACTTGCACAGTAATGGTGCCAATAAACTCCGAGCCAGAATCTTAACCACTGAAATACAAGCGCTTTAGCCCATTTCGCTAGTGGCATAAATACTGCAAAATGACGGGCTCGTGATCCGGCACCAGACCGGAAAAATTTCCCTCTCCCATACCTTGATCCTTCAGGAGGATTACGATGTCCGCGGCTGATGTACTGAAAATGATGAAAGAAAAAGGCGTGAAGTTTGTCGACTTCCGCTTCACCGACACCAAGGGCAAGGAACAACATGTGTCCGTGCCCGTCCACCAAGTGGACGCCTCCACCTTCGAGGAAGGCAAGATGTTCGACGGCTCCTCGATCTCGGGCTGGAAGGGTATCAATGAGTCCGACATGATCCTGATGCCGGATGCCTCCACCGCGGTACTCGATCCATTCTTCGAGGAACCGACCATTAACTTGCG
>CALMZR010000241.1 GCA_937870845.1 uncultured Chloroflexota bacterium | reverse complement strand
CCACCGCGTCGCCTGGGGCGCGGTGGAGCGCAAGTACCACAAGAACGAATCGGGCAAGTGGGTCGAGGGCGCCACCGGGGACGACGATTAGAGCCTGTTATGGACTTTGAGCCACGGTAGTTACGAGACGATGCAGCATCAGGGTGACAAAGGCCAGGAAATGCAAGCCCGCGACCACTTCCGGCAACCGTTCGTAATCCTTGGCCAAGCGACGACAGCGGGCCATCCAGGCGAAGGAACGCTCCACCGCCCAGCGCCGCGGCAACAAGACGAAGCCGCGTTTGGCCTCCGGCAGCTTGACGACCTCCAGACGGATGCCGTGCTTGGCCGCGGCGGTCTCGGCCCGCTCGCCGGTGTAGCCCTGATCGACGAAGCCCAGCTCCACCGTCTGCCCGGTGGCCTCCTGCACCGCTTCTGCCAAGGCGGCGACCTGCTCCCGGTCCTGGGCATCGGCCGGGGTCACCAGCAACGCCAGCAGGTGGCCGAGGGTGTCGACGGCGGCGTGGATCTTGGAGCCGGTGCGGCGCTTGTAGCCGTCGTAGCCGGCCCGATGCCCGCTCTCCGGGGTCGATTGCCGCGTGGCGCTGTCGAAAATGACCGCGGTGGGTTGCGGGTCGCGCCCCGCCGCCCCGCGCAGCAGTTCGCGCAGATCGTGCGCCATGGTCTCGAAGACCCCGGCATCGAGCCAGCGCCGGGTTTGTTGATAGACCGTCTGCCACGGCGGCAGATCGCCGGGCAGGTAGCGCCAGGGGGCGCCGGTATGGACGATCCAGCGCAGCGCATTGAAGACCTCGCGCAGGTCGTACACCCGCTGCGGCGCCTCGGGCGTCATCAACGTCAGGTACGGGGCGACGCAGGCCCATTCGTCGTCACTCACATCCGTCGGGTAGGGCTTGCGGGAGAGCACTTGGGTTTCCATGCCGCAAGCCTACCAAGTCCATAACAGGCTCTAATTGAACGAGATCATCCGAAGGTCCCGTTCGACAGAAACCTTGGGGCGACAGCTGACGGCCGAGTTCCACTCACGCGAGCCAGGAATGCGTCGCCGCTCGGCCATGAACCAGCCGGCGAATAGGCGACAGGTTCCTCGATCCGGACTGATAGACTATCGATTCGCAGCGTGTTGCATTCCGCGTCGATCGTGGGCGGCGGGACGAAGCAGGAGCGCGCGAGTGGACACAGCCATCCTGACCGGGATCGGGTTAGCGGCGCCGGCCGGACTCAACGCCTACATCCCCCTCCTCGCCCTCGCCCTCGCCGACCGCGCCACCAACCAGGTCGCCCTCAGCGCCCCCTACGACGCCCTCTCCTCCAACATCGGCATCGCCATCCTCGTCGTGCTGCTGACCATCGAGGTCACCGTCGACAAGATCCCCGGCGTCGACCACGTCAACGACATCATCCAGTCGTTCGTCCGCCCCGCCGCCGGCGCCATCGTCGCCCTCGCCTCGACCACCGGCGTCGTCGCCGTCAACCCCGCGGTCATGGTCCTGCTCGGCCTCGTCTTCGCCGGCTCGGTCAATGCCGTGAAAGTCACCACCCGCCCGGCCGTCACCGTCGGCACGGCGGGCGTCTTCAACCCCCTGGTCAGCATCGCCGAGGACGCCGTGGCCATCCTCGCCTCGGTCGTGGCCATCTTCTTGCCGGCGCTGGTCATCGTCTTCCTCGCGCTCTTCGCGGTTTCTTCTATCCTTCTCCTGCGTAGGTTCCGCCGACCGCGAGCCGGCGCTCCATGATGCGATTTCGGATCATCGCCAACCGTACGACACGGTAATCGAGCCGCGAGACAGGAATGCCCACCGTCCAGGTCAAGGACTACTACCAGACCCTCGGCGTGCCGCGCACCGCCACCGAGAAAGAGATCCGCGCCGCCTACCGCAAGCTGGCGCGCCAGCACCACCCCGACCTCAATCCCGGCGACAAGGACGCCGAGGAGCGCTTCAAGGAGGTCAACGAGGCCCACGAGGTCCTCACCGACCCCGACAAGCGCAAGCTCTTCGACCGCTTCGGTGAAGACTGGCAGCGCTACCGCGACGCCGGCTTCACCGGCGACGAGCAGTTCACCACGCCCGGCGCCGGCGGCCGCGGCCGCGCCCGCCCCGGCCGCGGCGCGACCTTCGACCCCAACGATTTCAACCGCTGGTACACCTCCGAAGGCGACGGCTCCGGCGGCTACACCTTCTACTCCACCGACGAAGGCGACGATTCCCACTCCGACTTCTTCGAGACCCTCTTCGGCCAGCGCGGCGGCTCCCCCTTCGACCGCTTCGGCGGCTTCGGGGGCGGCTTCACCACCACCCGCGCCCGCCCGCAGGCGCGAACCCGGCCCCAACGCGGCGAGGACGCCGAGGTTCCCGTCGAAATCTCCTTCGACGAAGCCTTCCGAGGGACCACCCGCCAGATCCAGCTCCAGGTCTCCGAGCCATGCCCGACCTGCAACGGCCTCGGCGAGGTCCGCGGCCAGGAGTGCCCAACCTGCGACGGAAGCGGCGTCGTCCGCCGCACCAAGACGCTGGAAGTCACCATTCCCGCCGGCATCGACAGCGGCAAACGCGTCCGTATGGCCGGCCAGGGCGGCCCGGGCCTGAACGGCGGACCTGCCGGCGATGTCAACCTCATCGTCACCGTCCGCCCCGACCGCCGCTTCGAGCGCGACGGCGACAACCTCCGCACCGAGGTCGACATCCCGGTCACGACCGCCGTCCTCGGCGGAGAAGCCAACGTCCGCACGCCGACCGGAACTGTCGCCCTCACCATTCCTCCCGGAACCCAGAGCGGCCGCGGCTTCCGCCTCCGCGGACAAGGCATGCCCAAGCTTCGCAGTCGCGGCGGCGAACGAGGCGACCTCCTGGCCCGCGCCCGCATCGTCACCCCGGCAAACCTCACCGAGCGGGAGCGCGAGCTATACGAAGAGCTCCGAAACCTCCGCCCAGAGGGAACACCCTGATGGCGCGGCGAGATCAGATGCACGTATCGGTCACCGACTGGATCGTCGCGGACGGCGCCAGCGACGAGCCCCGCTACGCCATCTCCGTCGTTTCGGCCCGCAGCGGCGTCCACACGGCGACCCTGCGCCGCTACGAAGAGTGGGGCCTCCTCGAGCCCGCGCGCACGGGCAACCGCCGCCTCTACTCCGAAGCCGACATCGAGCGAGTGCAGCGCATTCGCCGCCTGATGAACGACCTCGGCGTCAACCTCGCCGGCGCCGCCGCGGTGCTCCACTTGCGCGAGCAAGTCATCGCGCTGCACCGCGAGATGGAAGCCCTGCGCGAACAACTCGAACGCTAGCGCCGGGCGACCCGCGACGGGGCGGGCCGCGACGTGAACGGAACAGGAGAGAACGCGCGATGCCTGCCACGATCGTCATGGGCGGCCAATGGGGCGACGAGGGCAAAGGCAAGCTCACCGATGCGCTCGCCGCCGAGGCCGATCTCGTCGTCCGCGCCAACGGCGGGGCCAACGCCGGCCACACGGTCCAGACCGAGCAAGGCGCCTTCAAGCTCCACCTCATCCCCTGCGGCATCCTGCACGCCAACTGCGAATCCATCGTCGGCGCCGGCGTCGTCGTCGATCCGCGCCGGATGCTGGAAGAGATGGACCATCTCGCCGAGCGTGGCATCCCCCTCGACCGCCTGCGCGTCTCCGAGCGCGCCCACGTCGTCCTCCCCCACCATCCCATCCTGGACGGCCTCGAAGAAGCAGCCCGCCTGGAAGCCTCCATCGGCACCACCCTGCGCGGCATCGGCCCGGCCTACAGCGACAAAGTCTCCCGCCGCGGCCTCCGCATGGCCGATCTCGTCGCCCCCAGCGCGCTTCGCGCCCGCCTCGGCGAAGAGCTGCCCCGCTGGAACCGCATCCTGTCCGATGTCTACGGCGCCGAATCCCTCGACCGAGACCGGCTGTATGACGAGCTCGCCAGCTACGGCGAGCGCCTGCGTCCCTACGTAGGGCCAACCGAGCCGATCGTGGCCGACGCGCTGGATCAGGGGCAACAAGTCATCGTCGAGTGCGCCCAAGGCGCCATGCTGGACATCGACTACGGCACCTACCCCTATGTGACCTCCTCGTCCACCACGGCCGCTGGCGCCTGCCAGGGCGCGGGCGTCCCCCCCACCTCGATCGAACGCGTCCTCGGCGTCTTCAAGGCCTACTCGACCCGCGTCGGCGCCGGCCCCCTCCCGACCGAGCTCCACGACGCCACGGGCGACCTCATCCGCGAGCGCGGCCGCGAGTATGGGACCACCACCGGCCGTCCCCGCCGCACCGGCTGGTTCGACGCCGTCGCCGCCCGCTACGTCGTCCGCCTCAACGGCGTCTCCGACGTGGCCATGACCCTCCTCGACGTCTTCGACGTCTTCGAGACCATCGACGTCTGCGTCGCCTACGACCTCGACGGCGAGATCCTCACCACCGTCCCCACCCGCGTCGAAGATCTCGCCCGCGCTACACCGGTCTACGAACGCCTCGACGGCTGGCAAACCGAAACCAGCGCCGCCCGCCGCGCCAACGACCTCCCGCCGCGGGCGCTCGACTATCTTGACTTCATCGAAGACCGCATTGGCGCCCGCATCTCCCTGGTCGGCGTCGGCCCAGACCGCGAGCAGATCGTGGAGATTCCGGCGACCTCACAAACCATGGTGCCTGGAGCCCTGGCTTAGCGCCGCCAATCTCGTGTCATTCCGAGCGCAGCGAGGAATCTCGGCGCTAAGGATCGATCGTCTCCTTGAGCCGAGATGCTTCACTTCGTTCAGCATGACGCGAGCGGCGCTGCCGCCGTGAAGCTGGGCTTGGCAAAGCGAGGAGTCATCAGTGACCGAGTCGACCCCATCCCTTCCCATCGAAGCCGAAGCCATCCAACGCATCCTGCCCCACCGCTACCCCTTCCTCCTCGTCGACCGCGTCATCGAATTGGATCCCCCCACGCGGGCCGTCGGCATCAAGCAGGTCTCCGTCAACGAGCCCTTCTTCCAGGGCCACTTCCCCGGCTACCCCGTCATGCCCGGCGTCCTCATCGTCGAGGCCATGGCCCAGGTCGGCGGCGTCGCCGTCCTCTCCTCGGACGAATACCGCGACAAGCTCGCCCTCTTCGCCGGCATCGACAACGTCCGCTTCAAGCGCCAGGTCAAACCCGGCGATGCGCTGCGCATCGAAGTCGAGCTGCACCAAATCCGCCGCGGCATCGGCATGGGTTCCGGCACGGCCACCGTCGACGGCGACCTCGCCTGCCGCGGCGACATCATGTTCGCCCTCGTCGACAAGCCCGACGCCCTCAAGGGCTGACATGGACCGACAGCGACCCGCGGACAACCGTGTCATTCCGAGCGCAGCGAGGAATCTCGGCTCCGGCAAGACGACGTTGCCTGCGCGCCGAGAGCGCCCCTTCGGCGGGTTCATGCGCCACACACCCGGAGCCCAGATGCGCGAACACGGGAGCAGTCGAGCCAAGCGGCGTCGACGCATCCCCGCCCCACCTCCCCGGAAGATCAGGAAGTTCAGGAAGTTCACCCAGGTCGCAGCCGGCGCGTTGATGCCGCCCCCCCTTGGTCGCCCCTCTGGCGTAAACTCCCTACGACGTGTGCCGCCTTCGCCCCACTGGAGACCCGCGCCTCGTGCCATCCTCCGGACGCACCATCGGAATGGTCCTCATCGCCGCCGGGCTCGTCATCGGCGCGATCGCCGCTATCTGGCTGTTCACCGGGATGAGTGAGGGCAACCTGCAAGGCTCCGGAGCTGCGTTTGGCCTCCTCTTCGTCGTCCTCTTCCTCGTCGCCCCCCTCGTCGGCGGCGGCGTCTTCTTCCTCACCCGCGGCCGCGCCGAAGAGCAAGCCGGCGAGCAGGCCCGCCAGCAGCGCCGCCTCCTCGACATGCTCATGACCCGCGGCCAGCTCTCTATCGTCGACGTCGCCCTCGAAACCGGCCGCACCCGCGAGCAGATCGAAAGCGACCTGTACGACCTCGTCGGTCTCGGCCTCTTCACCGGCTACGTCGACTGGCGCAAGGGGGTCCTCCACTCCGTCGAAGCCGCCCAGTTGCAGGGCCGCCAGACCTGCCCCAACTGCGGCGGCGAGCTGGAGCTGGCCGGCAAGGGCCTCATCACCTGCCCCTACTGCGGCGCCGAGATCTTCCTCGGCCCATCCGGCGCCCGCCAGCTCGAACCGGCCAAGACCGACGCCATCTCCGCGGGAGGACGCCCCCGGTGACAGACCGCCCCGAAGCAATCCTTGAGCAACGCCTCCGCGAAGCCCTCGACCGCATCCCTGGCTACCGCGGCTACCGCCTCAAGGAAGAGCGCCGCGACGCCGACCGCCGCGTCCGCGCCGCCGTCGCCGACGCCTACGCCGTCGAGCTCGCCCGCGTCGAGCGCATCGGCCGCGACCTCGCCAACGCCCGCCGCCTCGGCGACATCTCCACCGTCGAGCGCGCGAGTCAAGCCATCCGCCACTTCAGCGACCGCGTCCGCTCCGTCACCCCCGGCTACGGCGGCCTCTTCGGCGACCGCGACATCGACGGCGTTGCCCTCGACCAGCTCCGCCTCTTCGACGAAGGCCTCCTCATGGGCGTCGAGGAGATTCGCCCCTCCGTGGATCGCCTCGAAGCCGCATTCTCCGCCGGGCAGCCGCTTGGCCCAGCCGCCGACGAGATCTCGGGCGCCATCGAAGACCAATTGACCCGCCTCGACCGCCGCAACGAGGTCATCGAAACCGGCAAGGCGCTCAGCCGCGACAGCGTCGCCGCCGCGCTGAAACCCCTTTCCGCGGTCTTGCCGCCTGAGGTCTTCTCCGCCCAACCAGGCGACGCCATCTCCATCCTGGGCGACGACTTCCTCGTCAGCGGCACAATCGACGTCGATGGCCGCCCCCTCGGCTTCCGCCTCTTCCGCATCGCCCGCGACCCCGAGGAATGGCTCTTCGTCAGCCGCGAACCGAACGGCCTCATGGTCCGCATGACCGCCGTCGAGGCGCCCCCGTCCGGCACGACCATCCCGGAGACCAGCCTGCGCATGCAGACCGGCGGAGCCGGCGACGGCGAGATCATCGGCGAGCAAGGGTCGAGCGGTCTGCGCGCCGTGCGGTACGCTCTCCTTAACGATGCGGACGACCCGGACGCGTACGGGCTCGTCCTCGATTGGGACGGCGAGCGCCAGGCCTTCGCCGGCCGCCGTATAGAGCCGATCGACGTCGAGGTCTTCCGGCGAACCGAAACCGCGCAGCAGTAGCCCGCCACTTGGCGGATACGAGGGACAGGAGGATATTCATGGCAGGACTCATGGACCGGCTCATGCGCCTGGTCAGGGCCAACGTCAACGACCTGATCGACCAGGCCGAAGACCCCGAGAAGATGATCGACCAGATCCTGCGCGAAATGCAGGAGAGCATTGTCATGGCGCGCGCCCAGGTCGCCTCCATGATCGCCCAGGAGAAAGAGCTCGAGCTCGAAGCCGCCGAGACCAAAAAGCTCGCCGTCGAATGGGGCAAGAAGGCCGAGCGCGCCGTCACCGCCGGCAAGGACGACCTCGCCCGCGAGGCGCTGCGCCGCAAGCGCGACAACGAAGAGAACTCCGCCATCTACACCGAGCAGCTCGGCGTGCAGACCCAGGCCGTCGCCAAGCTCAAAGACCAGCTTCGCCAGCTCGAGGCTAAATACCAGACCACCCTCGGCGCCCGCGACTCGCTGGTCGCCCGCCAGCGCCGCGCCCGCTCCCAGCGCCAGGTCGCCGAGGCCGTCGTCGTCTTCACCCCCCTCGATCCCTCCTCCGAGCTCGACCGCATGGAGCGCAAGATCCGCAGCGAAGAAGCGCACGCCATGGCTGCCCTAGAGGTCGGCGACGAGAGCTTCGACAGCCAGTTTCGCGCCCTCGAAGCCGAATCGGACGTCGAAGCCGAGCTGGAAGCCCTCAAAGCCTCCCTCGGCGCCGGCGGCTCCCCCAGCCTCACCGCCGGCGGCAACCAGTAACGTTGGACGCATCCGCCTCCAATCCCCCCTCTCCCTGCGCACAGGGCGGGGGGGCTAGGGGGTGAGGGTTCTCCCCCCATGCCCATCATCGACATCATCCAGCACCCAAACGAGCGCTCCGACGACATCGTCTTCCGCGAGCCGCAGCAAGGCCCTGGCGAGTTCGCGTTCGGCTCCCAGCTGATCGTCCGCGAAAGCCAGGCGGCCGTCTTCTTCCGCGACGGCCAGTCCCTCGATACCTTCGGCCCCGGCCGCCACACCCTCTCCACGAACAACCTGCCTGTGCTCTCCGGCCTGATGAAGCTCCCCTTTGGCGGCCGCACGCCCTTCACCGCCGAGGTCTACTTCGTCTCCACCCGCGAGTTCACCGACCTCAAATGGGGGACGGCCCAGCCCATCGTCTTCCGCGACAAAGACTTCGGCATGGTCCGCCTGCGCGCCTTCGGCCCCTACTCGATCCGCGTCGGCGATCCCGCGCTTTTCATCCAGCAGGTCGTCGGCTCCCGCCCCATCTACACCACCGGCATGATCGAGGACTACCTGCGCGGCGTCATCGTCAACGAGTTCAACGACCTCCTTGGCGACGTCCACACCTCCCTCCTCGACCTCCCGGCCCAGATGAGCGAGCTCGCCGCCGCCATGCGCAACGCCTTGGTCGACGACTTCCGCCGCCTCGGCCTCGATCTCGTCTCCTTCCAGATCGTCGCCATCACCCCGCCGGAGGAGGTCCAGCGCCGCATCGATGAGCGCACCGGCATGGCCGTCCTCGGGGAGTCGGGCCTCTCGATCCAGTCCGACACCGCCAAAGCCCTCGGCGGCGCCGTGGAGACACCCGCCCTCAACCCGGCCCAAACCGGCCTCGAGCTCGGCGCCGGCCTCGGCATCGGCCAGAGCATGGCCGAGAGCGTCCGCGAAACCCTCGCCGAGCCCGCGCGTCTTGAACGAACAGGGGCCATTGAATGCCCGCACTGCCACGCGACCGCGCCGGCCAATGCGAGCTTCTGCCCGAACTGCGGCAAGAAGCTGCAAGCGGGCTGAAGCCAGCCGACTGGGACTCGCCAACAGGACCGCCGGACGGGTACGCTTCCACACGGGAACCGAGGGAGGGGAAACCATGACGAATGCAACACGCCTGCGCGCCGCCAGCGCCGTCGCCATCGCCGCCACGGCGCTGGGCATCGGCTCCATTGCCGCGCTCGCCCAGGACTACCAGGGCTCGACCATCACCATCGGCGGCGGGACCGACAGCGTCGGCAGTGGCGACGTCGTCGTGGTCGCCCCCGGCGTCACCATCAGCGGCGGCGAGGTGCTCAACGAAACCGGCATCGGCGTCGTAACCGGCGGCGGCGCGTCCGTAGGCGACGCGGGCGGCGGCGGCGACAACGCCTCGCTCACCGAATAACGATGGGACGAGACATCGTCGGCCGCATCACCGCGTGGGCTTGCGTGGCGCTGATGCTGGCCGCCTTCGCCCTGCTGCTGGATGAGAACAGCGACCTCGCCTCCGTCAACGCCCAGGCGCAACCCACGGCCATCCCCGGCGCCAACATCCAGCTTCCGCCGCCCGTTCCCGGCCTCGACTACACCCCGCTCCAACCCGGCCAGGCCACCATCCCCGACGCCGCCACGACCACCGGCACCCCGGCTCCGGCCGCTCCGGGCACGACCACGGCCCCGGCTGCCGGCGGCTCTGTGACCGCCACCCTCAGCGGCTCCGACATCGCCGTCTCCAGCGTCGGCGGCTCCTACGAACGCGACGTCCCCAGGAACCGCCGCGAAGACCGCGAGCGGCGCCGATAGCCTTACGCCACGGCGAACAACGGGAGCGATATGCCAGGTTCTTAGCAGCGTCTGCCAATCGGGGATGGCCGCGAAACCATCTACTTGGCGCCGCTCTGGCCTTTTCCGACGCGCCCCTCCGCCCACGCGACGACCGCCTCGGCGATGGCCACCGCCCGGCGGTGCTCCTCGGCCGTGACCGGCTCGGTTACGCCCGGATAGCGCGCGGCGGCCGCAAAACGGGTCAGATCTTTCGCGTCCGCGACATCCGGGGGAATCGACTCACCGCTCTCCCCAAGCAGGTTCAGTAGACGTTCCAAGTCGTGGACGAGTGGGAAGTCGACGCCGCGGGCGATGAGGACGGCCTCGATCGCCTTCTCCGCCGCCTGCTGGGCGTCGAAGCACAGGTCTTCCAGGTAAAACTCGGGCAAGACCGTCTTCGCCCGCGGCAGGTTGCCGCGGGCGCGGTTGAGCCACTCGCGCGGATCGTCCGGCGGCCAGCGCTCAGGCGGCATAGACGACGCGGCCCTCCCGCAGCGCCGGCCTGATCACCAGCCCGATGGAATCCCGATAGCGGTCGACATCCTCCGGCGTCACCACCACGTCCACCGCCTGGCCGACGCCGCTCAAGCTCCGGTAGATCTCCTCGGTCAGATGGCCGCGATGGTATCGGCCCGGTTTGATGACCAGCAGGTCCAGGTCGCTATCCGGCCCCGCCTCGCCACGTGCAGCAGAGCCAAACAGGACAATCCGCTCCGGCGCGGCCACCCGCACGATGCGCCGGATGACCTCGGCAAGCACGTCGTCGCCATCCCCAATCTCTTTCTTGGCCATCATTGCCTCCTCGCCGGCTCTGTACGCCTCGGACTACGAAGGGACTGAGAGATCGGCGATCGCTTTCCTCGAACACGGAGTATCTCATCGCCATCGTCGAGTCAAACACCCTTTCGCCGGAATGGCGCTCCGCGGTCAAAGCGACCAAACAGACCGCGTCCGTACGCGTCCTTTTCCCCTGCTCATGGCTCGATTCTGTGGTAGACTTATGTCCGTTATTACCGGTTTCGTAGCTTCTCAGGTTAGGGGAATGGCCTCGTGGAGATTGGGAACGTACGGCTCGCCAGCGTCGAAAC
>CALMZR010000240.1 GCA_937870845.1 uncultured Chloroflexota bacterium | reverse complement strand
CACTAACACCCGGGGAATAACCTACGCGCCGTCCGGTGTCCGGGTAAGCCGGGCCCGCCGAACGGCGGTGGTTCAACCCCTCAAGAAGGAGTCCTCAAATGCCTGCCCTGTCCCGATTCACCGCTTCGATCGCCTGCGGGATCCCCGCAATCGCGCTCGCCCTCCTGGCCGCCTGCAGCGACAGCGGCGGTTCCGGTAACGGCAACGGTAGCGCGGATACCGCCTCCACCTTCGTCGGCATCCTCTCCAGCGACGATGCCGCCGAAAGCGGCGCCATCAGCATCACCATTTCCACCCCCAACCCGGCCCCGCCGGTGCCCACCAGCTTCTCCTATGCCGTGGTCGCCGCGGAGGGCTCCGTGACCGTGCTGGGCGGCTCCAGCGTGGACCTGACCGGCACCTACGATGACGGCACCAAGGCGATCACCCTGACCGGCGGCGGCTATTCCTTTGCCGGGGTCTTCGACGGCAGCAACCGGCTGGAGGGGACCTACACCGGGCCCGCCAGCCAGGGGACCTTCGTCTCCGCCAAGTCCGATGGCAGCGCCACCGCCTTCTGCGGCAGTTACACCGGCGACGACCAGGGGCTGTGGAACTTCGTGGTGGACGGCAACAAGATCCTGGGGCAGGCCGTCTCGTCCCTGAGCGGGACCAACCTCCCGCTGGATGGGAGCATTAGCAGCGGCAACATCACCGTGCTCTTCCCTGGCACGCAGCAGGTGCTGGCCACCGGCAACCGCAACGGGACCACCGTCTCCGGCACCTGGGATGATCCCAACAGCTCCGACCAGGGGACGTGGACGGGGAGCGTTTGCCCGTAGTGGGCGGATAGGCGGATAGGCGGTTGGGCGGTTGGTGCCAACCGCCTAGCCGCCTTCCCTGGTGGGTTGTTCGGGAACTGCACGACACGGAAGCACGGAAAAGCGGAAGCGGCACGGACGCACCACATATGTGTCTTCCGTGTTTCCGTGCTTCCGTGTCGAAGTGATCGATTTCCCAACCGCCCAACCGCCCAACCGCCTATATTTCCCCCATGCCCATCTACGAATACCACTGCTCCGCCTGCGGCAAGGATTTCGAGCGCCTGGTGCGCGGCGAGACCCGGGTCGCCTGCCCCGGCTGCGCCAGCCGCAAGGTCGAACGCCGGATGTCGGCGCCGGCCCGCCAGTCCAGCGGCCACTCCGATTTCAACCTCTCCACCCTTGGGCCGCCGAAGGTCACCGGGGGCGGGGGCGGGGGTTGTGGCGGAGGCGGGTGCGGCTGCCACTGATGTCGCTGCATCTCCGGCTCGCCTCCGCGCTTTCGAGCCGGCCGCCTCTCGCATGGCCCGACGACGACCCCGATCAGGATCGCCACGCCCAGCCCGATCGCCAGGCTCGAGGAGGCGTTCAGCGCCTGCATCGCCGCCACGCCCGCGAACGCCTGCATCGACCCCACGGAGAGGTCGACCTCCCGCGAGATGAGGAGCAGCGTCATGCCGATCGCCGCGATCATCGTCATCGACATCTGGCTGAGTAGCACGAAGATGTTCCGCTCCGAGGCGAACACCGGCGACAATCGCGACAGGGCCACGCACAGCGCGATCAGGATCAGCAGGAGGATCCCCTCCTGCGTCCGAAACAGCCAGTGCACGGCCCCCGCCAACGGCCGGGATGTCTCCTGCTCCGCCGCGCCGACGCCAATGGCTGGGGCGCTGTCCACTCCCATCAGGAACCGACTCCGTCGTTCAACCCCACCGCCGATGCTCGATGCCGCCGCCGCGCTACGGTGTCATGTTGAGCGAAGCGAAGCATCTCGGCGCGACCGACGCGTTGTCGCAAGGAACCGAGATTCTTCGCTGACGATCAGCATGACACGTTCTTGCGATCGATCGTCCACGGACGGGGGAAAGCCCCTCTCCCTGCGCACAGGGAGAGGGGTTGGGGTGAGGGCCGCTACTTCTCCCCCTCAACCGAGATCGTCGCGATCTCCTCGAAGTTCGGTGAATACGTATCCCCCTCCTGGGTGTAGTACTGCCCCATGTTCTCGGCGGTCATGGCCAGCGTCGGGGCCACGATGTGCGCCGGAAGCTCCACGCCATTGAGCGCGGCCACGCCGGCGTCGATGATGAGCCGGCCCTGGTACTCGGGGAACATCGCCGCCGAGACCTTGTACGGCCCGCCCTGCTGCAGCGCGTCCTTGCAGGCGTTCCCCTCGCAGCCGAAGCCGACGACCAGGAGCTGCGAGGTGTCGCCGCCCTGCGACTCGAACGCTTGCAGACCGCCGAGCGCCGAGTCGTCGTTGATGCCGAAGATGATGTTGACGTCCGGGTTGGCCGTCAGCGCGTCGCCGGCAACTTGCACCGCGGTGTCCTTGAGCCCTTCGCCGTTGACCGAGGCGACGATCTGGGCATCCGGCAGCACCGACATCAGCCCGTCGGCGAACCCGGTCGAGCGGGCCACAGTGGTGGAGAGGGCCGGCAATCCCACGTCGAGGGCGTTGGCCGTGCCGCCGAAGGTGTCGCGGGCGTATTCTCCTGCCCAGACGCCGACCTTGAAGCCGGCCGCGTAGTCGTCGATCGAGACCAGCGTCGTGCAGCCGTCGGCCGGGGACGACTCGCAGATGATCGGCTTGCCCGTCTCCTCGGCAATGGCCACCAGCGTCGGGCCGGAGGCTTGCTCGTTAACCGGGGTGAAGTTGATCACATCCACTTGACCGGCGATCTCCTGGACCGCCGCCAGCGAGGCTTGCAGGTCGAGATTGGCGTCGACCTGGTTGAACGCGATGCCGTACTCCTCGGCGCGGGCCGCCTCGCCCTTGGTCAGGTTCTGGTACCACTCATGCACGCCGTAGTTGGTGACGTGGGTGGCGGAGCCGGGAACCTCGAAGCCCTCCGGCAGGGCGCTCGGGTCCATGGCGCGGACCATGGCGTCGCCTTCCGCCTGGGAGGCGGTCGGCGTGGCGTCCTGGGCGATGGCCGCGGGCGCGAGGAGCAGCGCCGTCGCGGCGATGGCCACGAACCGGGCGGTCCAACGGGCGCGGTATTTCCCTCGGTGGTGTGCGATCACGTTCTCTCTCCTCGGTGAGCGATGCGCGAGCCGCGTGCGCCACGATGCCGCACGCGTCTCGGTCCAGTGTCGGGCAAGTCTTTCGGTCCTGACAGGCGGGGCGCCTCCTTTCGCTGTGAACCTAGCGGCCGGTGAACTGGGGCGGGCGCTTCTCGATGAAGGCCGCGATGCCTTCGCGCGCGTCCGCGGTCGCGTACAACGTCGCCGTCATGCCCATCTCCTGGGTGATGGCGGTCGGGAGGCTGGCGTCAAGGCCGTCGTTGACGAGCTGCTTGGCCATCGCCACGGCGAGCGGGGCGCGCTGCAGGATGCGGTCGGCCAGGGCGTGGGTCGCCGCCATCAGCTCCTCCGCCGGCACGACCCGGTTCACGATGCCCAGGTCGCGCGCCTGCTCGGCGGTCAGGTAATCGGCGGTCATCAGCAATTCCTTGGCCTTGGTGCGGCCGACCAGGCGCGGCAACCGCTGCGTGCCGCCGCCGCCGGGGAGGAGGCCAAGCTTCGCCTCGGGCAACCCGAACGTCGCATGTTCCGCCGCCACGACCACGTCCGCAACGAGGACCAGCTCGAATCCGCCGCCAAGCGCGTACCCGTTGACAGCGGCGATGACCGGCTGACGTAACCGCTCGATGCGGTCATAGACGAGCCGTCCCAGGCGCTGAAACTCGACGTATTCCAGCACCGTGCGATCGACGTAGCCGGTGATGTCCGCCCCGGCGACGAAGGCGCGCCCGCGGCCGGTCAGGATCACCAGCGCGATCTCGGGGTCGGCTTCGATGACGTCCAGAGTTGCCAGCAGGTCGCGGAAGGTCTGGGCGTCGAGCGCATTGAGGCGTTCCTCTCGGGTGAAGGTGAGGATCGCCTTGCGCCCTTCCCGCTCGAGCGTGAAGTTCTCGCTCGCGGGCAACGTGCCGGCCTCGTTGTCGCTCGGTTCCGGCATGCGCTGGCCTCGCCCCGGCCATCGGAAACCCTGCTGCGCCTGAGATCCGAGTCTAAACGAAAACGTTTACACTGTCATCCGGTCACGTGATGAATGAGGAGCGGCGCCAACCATGGGCGCGACGATTGAGGATGTCGCCAAAGCCGCCGGGGTTTCTATCGCCACCGTATCCCGCTACCTCAACGGCCGCACGGAGGCGGTTTCGGCAACCACCGGGGCGCGCATTCAGACCGCGGTCGATCGGCTCGGCTACGTGCCGAACCTGGCCGCGCGGTCGCTCAAGACCGGACGTTCCCGATTGATCGGCGTCCTCCTCGCCAACATCGCCCATCCGTATTGGAGCACCGTCCTCTCCGGGGTGGAGGAGGCGTGCCAGCGCGCCAACTACAGCGTTATCGTCAGCAGCGCCAGCGACCGCGCCGACATCGAGCACCGCTACCTGCAGATGTTCCTGGAGCAGCGCGTCGACGGCATTCTCTTCAACCCGGCCCACGCCGAGCCGGATCTCGTCGCCGCGTGGAGCGCCTTGAGCGTCCCGGTGGTGACGCTCGACCGCACGCTGCCGGGCCTGCCGTTCGGCCTGGTCGCCATGGACAACGCGCGCGGCATCGGTCTGGCCGTCGAGCATCTCGTCGCTCTCGGCCACCGCCGCATCGGCTTCGTCTCCTGGCATCCGCGGTCCTTGAGCAATCGCCAGGAGCGGCTGAAGGGGTATCTCGACGCGCTGGCCGGGGCCGACATCGGCTTCGATCCCGCCCTGATCCGTTTTGCCGAGGACGGCTGGAGCGACGGCGTCGACTGCACCGTCGAGCTCCTGGTCGAGCCCGATCCGCCGACCGCCATCATCTCCGCCACCTCCATGCTCAACTTGCAGGTGCTGGCCGCGATCAAGCGCTGCGGATTGCGGGTGCCGGAGGACATATCGGTCGTCGGCTACGACGATTCTCCTTGGGACGAGTTGCTCGACCCGCCGCTGACCACCGTCGCCACCCCGGCGCGCCAGCTCGGCGTTGCCGCCGCGGAACGCCTGCTGACCGCGCTCGACGCGGGGGAGGGGACGGTGACCGGAGAAGTGCGGCTCCTTCCGCAACTGGTCATCCGCGAATCAACGAGGCAGGCGCCGCCCTGAATCCGCCGTGACGCTACACCCCCGTACCTTCGGCATCTTCGGCATCTTCGGCATCTTCCGACAACCACGCCAACTCTCGGGGCGCAAAAAGCCCCTCGCCCCGCGCACGGGGAGAGGGGTTAGGGGTGAGGGGTGCGCGGAAGAGGGGGTTGGGGTAAGCACGGTCGCTGCAATGCGCACACGACGACCCAGCTTCCGCCCTACACCGGCAAAATCCCCCGCCTCGTCGCCACCGTCACCGCCTCCGTCCGGCTGCCGGCGCCTAGCTTCCCCAGCAACGACCCCACGTGAAACTTCGCCGTGTGCTCGCTGATGTTCAGCTCGCGCGCGATCGCCTTGTTCGGCAAGCCCTCGGCTACCAGAGTGAGCACCTCCCGCTCCCGCGCGGTCAGCGATTCTCCCTCGCCGCTGGCCCGCGCGTGGGCATGAACGCCCGTCGCCCCCGCGATGGTTGGGTCGAGCACGATCAGCCCGGCCGCGGCGGCGCGAACGGCCGCGGTCAGCGCCTGGGCGTCGATGTCGCTGGGGAGGTAGGCGACCGGCGCGGCGGCGATGCCCGGCCCATCGCTGGCCGGGTCCGCGCCGATCATCACCAGCGGCGCGCCGGAGAAGACCTCGGCGATGGAGAGGATCTCCTCCGGCTCGCCAGCGGAGTAATCGACGACGATCGCGGCGGGAGCGGCGCCGGACTCGCCGCCCAGATCCGCCCCCTCGGCGACGACCGGCTCCAGGCTTGGATCGCTGGCCAGGAGCGCAAGCAGACCGGCGCGCAACGCCGGATAGGCGGCGACGACGAGAACGCGCTGCCTCCCCGGACCTGCGCCGCCGTCGCTCACGCCCGCTCCGTGGGGACCACCGTGAACTGCCGCGGCTCGCCCCCGCGCAAAATGGCGATCTCGACCGCATCCCCCGGATTCATGCGCAGCACCGCCGCCGGCACCGACTCGGCGTCGACGACCTCCTTCTGTCCGATGCGCACGATGATGTCGCCGACGATCAACCCGGAGCGGTCGGCGGGCGACCCCTCCGCCACCTCCGAAAGGAGGAACCCCGCGCCGTGCCCCGGCTGCCGCAGCGGCACGACGAGGCCGTTGACGCCCAGCCACGCGCGCGGATCGCCCGGACGCTCGCCTGCGACGAAATGCTCCACGGTCGAGCTGGGGATTGACAGCGACAAGCGCCCGCTAACCATCGTGTTGATGCCGATGACCGCGCCGTGGGCGTCTACAAGAGGGCCGCCGGAGTTGCCCGGCCGCAATGTCACGTCGGTCTGCAGCCAGTCTCCAGTCCGCGGGCCTTCGAGCGTCGCCGCCTGCCCCGCGGCGACGACGATGCCGACCGTGGCCGCGCTGCGCAATCCCGGCGGATGCCCGATGGCAATGGCGAGCTGCCCCGGCCGCACCGTGCTGGAATCCCCCAGACGGGCGGCTGGCAAATCGTCGGCGGCGATCTTCACCACCGCCAGGTCGCGATCCGGGTGCCGAGCCGCGACGATGCCGGTCAGCTTGCGACCGTCGTCGAGGATGACGTCGACGCGGTCGTCGCGCAGCACGTGGCGGTTGGTGACGACGATGCCGTCCGGGCGCCAGATGACCCCGGCCCCGTGGCTGCCGTTCTGGCCGATGAGGACGACGCTCTGCTTGACCTCGGCGGCGATGTCGGCGATGGCGGCGGAGAGCGCCAGCCCGGAGAGGGCTGGCGCGGCCGGCGCTTCGAGGGTAATCGACATGGGGATGATTCCTCGTCTACTCGGCCTGGCGCTGGCGCTCGCCGATCGTGACGCCGATTTCGCGCGGCTCGCCGCCGCGGGCGATGCGTACCGGGACGCTCTTGCCGACGCGGTCCCCGGTCAGGCGCTCCTGGAGCTGCTCGACCTGCCCGACCGCCTCGCCGTCGATGGCCAGGATCACGTCGCCGAGCATCAGCCCGGCCGCGTCGGCGGGACCGCCGCTCTCGACCGAGACGATCAGCAGCCCCTGCTCCTGCCCATTATCCAGCGCGCGGGCCAGCGCGTCCGGCAACTGCACGCCCTGGGCGCCGACGCCGAGGTAGCCACGGCGCACCCGCCCGTGCTGGAGGAGGGTGGCCAGGGCAGCGTCGATGCTCTCCGCGAGCACCGTCAATTGCCCGGCGCGCCCCAGCGTCGAGGAGTTGAGCCCAATCAGGCGGCCGGCGCTGTCCACCAGCGGCCCGCCCGAGAACCCCGGCAGCATCGCCACGTCGGCGCGGACGTACCGCTCCAGCGAGCCGCCGCCACGAAACCGCAGCGGCCCGCCGATGGCGGTGATCGCGCCCAGCGAGGCCATGGGACCGCTCGGCCCCGGCCGCCCGATGGCGAGCGCGAGGTGCCCTACGCGCGGCTCGCCTTCGCTGCGATCCAGGGGGGTCAGGTCGGAGGCCTCCACGCGCAGCACCGCCAGGTCGCTGCCGGGGTCGCGGCCGATCAGCGCCGCCTCGGCCGTGCGGCCGTCCGGGAGGCCGATCTCGATCTCCTCGTCGCGCTCGACGACGTGATTGGCGGTGGCGATCAGCCCGTCCGTGGTCCAGACGATCCCGGTGGCCGGGTGACGGCGGCGGGCATCGACGGTCACGACGCCGGCCCCGGCGCGCTCGACGGCATCGGCCAGCTCGTTGGAAACGCCAACCAGCAGCGAGGATGACGAAAGGGTTGCTGACATCGGGAATGCTCCTTTGCCGATGTGGACGGCGAATCGATGGGTCGCCTTCCTGAGGAACGGTTTCTTGCGCCCTGGCGTTCGCAAGCTCAGGACGCCGCCGCCAACGCGGCGACAGGTCCAGCCTAGGGCGCCGGCGCCGATGCGCCATCACCGAACTGGGCGACCGCGGCCTAGCCGTTCGGGGAGGAGGCGCTGCTAGACTCCGCCTCGCAGGATCGCCGCACGGGGCGAAGGAGGCGCATGGTCGCGGAGAACGGGGCAGGCACGAGCATCGAGACATCGGCGCTGACCAAGCGGTACGGGACCGTGGTCGCGCTCGATACCGTCGATCTCGCCGTGCCCAGGGCCGCGGTCGGCCTCCTCGGGCCGAACGGCGCCGGGAAATCGACGCTGCTCAAAATCTTGCTGGGGTTGTCCCGGCCGACGAGCGGCGGCGCGGCGGTGTTGGGCCGGGACGCCATCGGCGACGGGGCGGAGGTGCGCCGCCTCGTCGGGTACATGCCGGAAACCGATACGCTGCCGAACGGCACGACGGCGGCCGATTTCGTCTCGCACATGGCCGAGATGAGCGGGTTGCCGCAACGAGCGGCGCGGCAGCGCGCGGCGGACGTGCTCTACCACGTCGGGCTCGACGAAGAACGCTACCGGCTGATCGGCGGCTTCTCGACCGGGATGCGGCAGCGCGTGAAGCTGGCGCAGGCCATCGTCCACGATCCGGAGCTGGTCTTCCTCGACGAGCCCACGAACGGGCTCGACCCGCTCGGCCGGGACGAGATGCTCGGGCTCATCGAGCGCATCCACCGCCAGCTCGGCATCCTGGTGGTCCTTTCGTCGCACATCCTCGACGACGTCGAGCGTGTTTGCGACTACGTGGTGGTCCTCGATCGTGGCCGCGTCGCGGCGTCGCAACCGTTACGCGCCCAGATCGACGATCTCGCCGATCTCCACGTCCGCATCGACGGCGACCCGGAGCCGTTTCTGGATCTGTTGCGCCAACGGGGCATCGCGGCGCGCCCGGCAGGCATCGAATACCTCAGCGACGAGTTCATCGTCTCGCGTGACGGTGATGCCACGCTCGACGCCATCCGCGATGCGTCCGCCGAGACGGGGTCCCCCTTGCGGCTGCTCCGTCCAGCGACCCGCTCGCTCGAAGATCTCTACGTCGATTCGGTCGGGATGACCGCCGTCGCGGATGAGCGCCGTATTCAGGAGCGCGCGCGGTGAGCGCCTCGAGCGGCGAATACGGCGAGGTCTTCGACCGTGGCTACCGGCACTATGCCGGTCCCCGCCTCGGCACGCCCCACGCCATCTGGGCGCTGGCGCGGTACTCCATGGCCCGTGCCCTCGGCATCCGCCGCTCGTGGACCGCCAAGATTGTGCCCATGGTGCTCTATGGCGCGGCCGCCATCCCGGTCGCCATCGCCATCGGCATCCGGGCCTTCGTGCCGGGGTTCGAATTCCTCGATTACCCCTCGCTTTTCACCGCCATCTTCCTCCTGGTCGGCATCTTCGTGGCGACGGTCGCGCCGGAGATGATCTCCAGCGACCGGCACGACCGCCTGCTGCCGCTCTACTTTTCGCGGCCGATTGGCCGAACATCGTACGTGCTGGCCAAACTCCTCGGCGCCGGCATCCTGACGCTTACCATCGCCCTCGTGCCGGTCGTCGCGCTGTGGCTCGGGAACGGCCTGCTCTCCGACGAACCGCTCACCGCGATGCAAGAGGGGCTGGGCGATCTGGGGCGCATCGTCGTCGCCGGGGCGATGATCTCGTTCTACCTGGGAGCCATCGGTCTGCTGATCTCGTCATTCACGGGTCGCAAGAGCGTCGCCGTCGGGGTCATCATCCTGGGGTTCGTCTTGTCGGAGTCGCTGGCCTTCGCGATCTCGCAGGCGTTGCAGGACCAACCGGACCTGACGCGTTGGACTTTCGTGCTCAGCCCATCGCTGACGATCGCGACGATGGTCGACGGGCTGTTCGGCAACGTCGAATTCTCGGCCGACGTCCCGCTCGCCGCGGTCTTCGCCGTCATGGCCGCCGTCATCGCCATCTGCTGCCTGACGATGTTCGCCTGGTATCGCCGTGAGCTCTGATCCGGCGTCGGCGGCGGCCGCGCCGGCAGCCGGCCTTCCTGGCCTGCCTCCCGGCGAGGAGGCGACCATCGCCCTGCGCCGGGTCGCCAAGTGGTACGGCGACGTCGTGGCCATCTCGGAGCTGAGCTTCGGAGTCGCTCCCGGTGTGACCGCGCTCCTCGGGCCGAACGGCGCGGGCAAATCGACCGTGCTGAACACGATCGCCGGGTTGATCGCGCCTTCGGCGGGATCCGTCGAGGTGCTCGGCCAGCGCGTGCGCGGCCCGGTTCACCGCCACGTCGAACTCGGCGTAGGTGACCCGGCGGTCGCCAGCGACGACGGCCAGCTTGTCCGGGTACCGCCGCGCGGTGCGGTGCAGCAGGTCGCCGACCGAGTGCTGGCGCGCCCGCGTGATGGCCGCGGTCGTCTCCGGGCTGAACAGCGAGCTCATGCGGTGGGCCGGCCTCTCCGTGCGTCGGACAGTGGCGATCCTCCGCATGATCGCCCACGCCACACCCGCGCGGGAACAGCGGGGCGCGCTCAGCCGCCCCCGGACCTGAACCGATCCGTCAGCTCGGCCCGGGATGCGACGCCGAGCTTCAGGTAGACGTTCGAGAGGTGGCGCTCCACAGTCCGCGGGCTGAGCGTGAGGGTGGTCGCGATCTCGTCGTTCGTCAGGCCCTCGGCGCACAGGCGGAGCACCTCGCGTTCGCGAGGCGAGAGCGAGGCGACGCCCGCATCGCCTGGCGGGCCGTGGCGATCCGGCTCGAGGAACGCCGTCACCTCCGCGACGAACGTTGCCCAGGCCGGCTCGTCGGCGAGGAGGATGTGATTGCGGCTGTCGAGGGCGACGAGGCGCGAGTCGGGGATCAGGCTCGAGACGGTGATGGCCTCCTCGAACCGTGTCGCCCGATCGCCGACGGCCTGCAGGATGAGGGTCGGGGCGGTGATCCGCGGCAGGTCGGCCACGATGTCCACGGCCTGCCGCTCGATCCGGGCCGCGACGGCGTTCTCAGGCGACGTGGACATGCGCTGCAGATCGTCGAACCAGCGCATCTGCTCCTCGCTCGCCTCGGGCATGTAGATCGTCGTGAAGAGGCGCCGGAAGATCGGGTCCTCCTTCGCCCAGCCGACCCGGATCATGCTCCGGAACGTCTCCTCCTCGGCGATCTTCTCGCCGGTACGGACGAACCGCGTACCCGACGTGGTGCCGTACAGGATGAGGCGGGTCAGCCGCTCCTCGTGGGCCAGCGCGTAGGCCATGGCGACCGCCGATCCGCCGGACATGCCGAGGACGGCGAATCGGTCGACGCCGACGGCCTCGACCAGGCCGAGCATGGCCACGGCGAGCGCGGCGCTGCCGAGCTGCTTGAGCGCGGCCAGATGCAGGTCCGGCATGCTGAACGGCGGCAGTTCCGACGGCAGCTTGCCGACCAGCCGGATGCCTTCGTGCTCACCGCCGGCGAAGGCCGTCGCCAGACTGCCGAGCACCATGCCGATCAGCATCACCGGCCAGCGCGGCTTGAAGCGCATGAGCACGATCAGGCTGGCCAGGGTCAGGGTCGCGATGCCGGCCACGTACAGGTTGGTTTCGGGCAGTTGCGTAATCAGGTCGCGCCAGGTGTGCAGAAACGACTCCCCCGAGGGGATGTACACGCCGAAATAGTGCTTGAGCT
>CALMZR010000239.1 GCA_937870845.1 uncultured Chloroflexota bacterium | reverse complement strand
ATCCGAAACCGACGCCGAGGAGGACTCGTAGCAACCAACTTCCTCACGCGGCTTGCTTTGGCAATCAGGATTTGCTTGCCAACCAAAGCCGTGCACGAGAGTCAGCCGCGTCCCGGAATTGCCGGCGATCCGAAAGGGGAATGAGCGAGGCTGAGTACGGGATCGTGAGTTTGCGCGCAAGCGGTGTCAGGAGGTGCTTGTCAAGCCAAGAAACAACCGGGACAACCACCCCGTCACCCATGGCATGGTAAGCATCGTTGTAGCGATCTGGAAGCCGAAATCCCTCCGGCAGACCCATCAGCCTTGCAGCCTCGCGCGGAGCCAGCAGCCGGGTACGCACCGCCCCATCCTCGACAACAACAACTGTCTGACGACTCGAGCCCCCCGTGGAAGTGCGGAGGCAACCCGACAAACCGTCGAACCGCACTTCGGCCCGTTGTCCATCAACTCGTGTGCGTCGATAGAGAAATCCTACTGACTGCCCAGGTTGCTGCTTTGCCCTCTCGATCTTGGCCAGATTCGTCGGGGACATGAGCGACAAGAGATGAGCCGTTTCGGCCTCGGAATGCCACGACACGCCGATCGGCTCGTCAAAGATGAGCGACTCAATCGGCCGGATCGGCGACTTCGGTACAGGGAGTCGCCACCATCTCCATTGCTCTTGCAGCCGAGAACCCAAAGATTTGTAAGCCGCGACTACCCGCTTATCGGACCACGGAGAGTCCTCGTGATCGCGCTCGGTGAGTGCTGAGACATCAGCACGCGCATCAGCGGCAACGATGAACACGCGAGGGCGGGACTGAGGGACGAACCGCTCGGCATCAATGAGCAGCGCACCAAACTGCATGTCCAGCGCCGCTAACGCTTCGCACAAGCCGCCGAAGTCCGGGCCGTAAAGCAGCCCGGCGACATTCTCGATGACGATCAGCGGCGGACGCCTACCCTTAGCGTGAAGCTCGCGCATGAGGCGCCAGAACGCCCAAAAAGTTCCTGAGCGATCCGCGGCCATACCCCGCCGCCATCCGGCGAGCGAGAGATCCTGACACGGAAAAGACGCCCATGCCATCACCGCGCCGGGAGGCAGATCCTCGGCTTGTACCTCCGCGACATCCCCCAAATGAAACACCTTGGGATCGTGGTTCGCGCAGTAGACGGCTGCCTTCTTGGGGTCGAAGTCATTAGCCCAAACGCAGTGCCATCCAGTGGTCAAGGCCACTTCGACCATGCCGACACCGGCAAAGAAATCGTAGTACCCAAGCGCCTGCACCGCTGACATTGATCCCCTCGAAATCCTCGTTCGCAGTCGGTTGCAGCGGGGCACATAGCGGTATCGCCGCTATCAGTGATACCACCGCTATCCAACATAGCACGTATGATCGGGAATGGAAGCGCCAGCAAGGCACGGCGCGGGACGCGGTCCGCGGAGCTCTGACACGAGCGCTGGATTGGCCGAGGATCGGCCGCCCGCGGCGCGTCTCATGTCATACGGAATGCGGACGAACACCGGGTCATCGCGGCGACGGACCCTCGCCCCCCCCTACCGCCGCCCAGCGGGCGCCCGGCTCCCTGTGCGCCGAGGAGAGGTCCGTATCAGCCGGCGCCGCGGGTCGGCGGCGCCGGCGTTCCGCCGACCCGGCCGCCGTCACCTCACTCGCCGGCGCCGATCCGGCCGAAGACCGAATTGAAGAAGGCTTCGAAGTCCGGCAGCGCCGCCTCTTGCCCGGTCAGGAAGAGGAAACCGACCACCACGCTGAATACGGCCGCGAAGACCCCCACCACTACGTACAGCGTGCGCTTGGCGCTGGCCGACACGAAGCCGAACGCGGAGAAGGCGGCCACCAGCGAGTTCGAGATCAGCAGCCCGATCGTGAAGAAGAGGAGGAGCGCGGTGCCGGCGGTCTGGGTGGTGGCCCCGACGGCCCCCGCCAGCAGCAGCGCCTGCGACCCGGTTTCCGCGCCCACCCCGTGCAGCACGCCAATGCCGTAGGCCGTGCCGGGCCCGTACTGCGTCGCGAGGTGGTGATGCGCCACCGGCGCGCCGGTGATCCGGCTGCGCACCCGCTCCCACCCGTTGCGGGCCAGTGCGATGATGACCATCCACCGGCTTTGCAGGCGGAAGTCCTTGCCATACCGCGCCAGGGAGTAGATGATCCAGAACCCCAGGAACAGCAGCGTCACGCCGACGAGGCGCCCCATCAGCGGGTCGATCCAGGCGGGCAGCAACCGGCCGAACCAGATCGCCAGCAAGCCAAGCGCCACTACCAGCGAGGCATGCCCCAGGGCGTACATCGTGGCCAGGAAAAAGCCGTGCCACGCCTCGCGCCGCCGCGGCGCGCCGTCGCTCGCCGCGCCGCCCCAGCGGGTGGCGGGGAACGGCCGCGCGGCGGCATCGGCGGCGCCCGCCGTCGCCAGCATCGGGGTTCCAAACGCGGTCACGCCCTCGCTCGCGGCGAGGGTCGGCGCGGCTGCCTCGACGCGCCGGGTCTCGTCGGAGGCGACGGAGGCGCTGGTGATGTCGGCGATGGCCGCCAAGTGGTCCCAGTCGATGCCGTGCCGCAATCCCAGCGCAATCCCCAGCCCGGCGAGCGAGACGATGCCCATGTCAGCCATGCGGACGCTGTCCTCCCTGAACGGACCAGCCGGCTCCGATGGGCGGCGAGCGGCGCCGGACGGTACTATAGATAATACGCAGTTGCAAAGATATGCAGCAACGCACCGTCCATCCTACCGCGAAGCACCGCCGAAAGCAATATCCTTGTCCGTATCGCGGGATACGATGCCACGTGGCACACAGCCGCCGCGCGCAGGGACGCCATGAACGGCACACACGCCACGGGCAAGCAGTCCACCGAACGCCCGCCCGCCATGCGCGCCCTGGCCGAGCGCCTGCGCCGCGTCGGCCAGCGCGTCACGCCGCAGCGGCTCGCCATCCTGGGCGCGTTGGAACCCGGCGCCCACCTCTCCGCCGACGAGGTCTTCGCCCGCGTCGAGCCGCTGCTGCCCGGCGTCAACCGCTCCACCGTCTACCGCACCCTGGAGCTTTTTCGTGATTTAGGCCTCGTCAGCATGACCGACCTCGGCGGCGGCGCGCGTCAGTTCGAGCTGATCGACGCCCCCCACCACCACCTCATCTGCCACCGCTGCGGGGCCATCCTGGAGTTGGATGATGTCCTCGTTGGTCCACTGCGCGACGCCATCCGCGACCGCTACCGCTTCACCCCCGCCATCGACCACCTCGCTCTCTTCGGCTTCTGCGCCGCCTGCGCAGGCCCAGCCGCCAGCGAGGAGCGCGATGCGCGCTGATGCGGCCGCGACGACCGTCCGGCGCGTGGAGTCCTTGCGAAAGAACGAGCTATCCGATCTGGTCGACGTCCTCGTCGCCTGCGTGGACGAGGGCTCCTCGCTCGGCTTCCACGCCCCGCTCGCCCCGGAGACCGCCCGCGCCTGGTGGACGCGCTTCCCCCGCGACGGCGTGCTCCTCCTCGTCGCCGAGCGCGACGGCCGCATCGTCGGGACGGTGCAGATGCACGCTGGGGAGAGCGCCAACGGCGCCCACCGCGGCGAGGTCGCCAAGCTGCTGGTCCACCCGGACCAGCGCCGGCAAGGCATCGCCCGCGCCCTGCTCACCACCCTCGAAGCCGAGGCCCGCGCCGCCGGGAAAACCCTCCTGCACCTCGACACCCGCGAAGGCGACCCCAGCAACGCCCTCTACGCCGCCCTCGGCTACCGCGATGCCGGCCGCATCCCCAACTGGACCCGCGACGCGGCGGGGAATCTCAGCGCTACGGTGTTCTGGTACAAGCTGCTGGACTAGAAAACCTTGCTAAGGATCGTGTCATTCCGCCGAAGGAGGCCTCTCGGGTTTCAGGAAACGTCGCTTTGGCGCCGCCGAGATTCCTCGGTGCGCTCGGAATGACACCATTAGCGGGTCGCGCCCTGGAAGGCGCCATCAATCAAAACGCTTACCACGGCGTCTGCGACCGCTCCCACTCTTGCAGCTCGCGCGCCGTCGCCGCCAGCGAGCGGAATCGTCCTTCCGCCCGCCGCAGCCCATCCGTGCCGCCGGCGTCGGTCAGGCTCAGCTCGGCGAGCCCCTCGCGCGCCTCCCGCATCCCGGCCTGGAGCCGCACCAACGCCTCGTCGTGCCGCTCCAACGCCGCGCGCGGGGCGGCCGACCCGATCCGGTCGGCCGTGGCGATGCGGTCGGCCAGCGACCACAGATCGCCCGACACGTCGGCCATCTGCGCCGTGAGCCGCCCCGTCACCTCCTCGGTGACGCCGTTGGCCCGCGCCCGCGCGATCCCCGCCTCCAGCGCCGACAGCTCCCGCGCCGTCTCGATCAACGACCCGGCCACCACCCACTCCGGCATCGTCCGGTCCAGCAGCCGCAGCAGCCCCGGCCAGTCCCCCGCCTGCTGCATTGCCGCCAATCGGTCCCGCAGCCGGGCCGGCTCCGCCGGCCGTGTCGGCGCCTGTTGCGACATCTCCGGAACGGTGGCGCCGCGCCCCAGCTTTCCCGTCAGGAAGGCAACGACGACCACGGCGGCCACGAGAACCACCGCGCCAACGATCAGGATCAGCCCCAAATCGCCAATGTCCACGCTGCAACGCCTCTCGTGCCTCATCCAGTGAACGCGTGTGGCGCGTGGAGCGCTCCGGCAGGGCCACGGCATGCCGTTCCCATTGCCCCGCCACGCGGCCCCGAAACGCGCCGCGCCGTCGCCCGTAACGTGGGCACGGCATGCCGTGCCCCTACCGTCGTGGCAAGGTCCCAAGGCATCTTCGGGCGCCGCGCAAGCGCGCCGCTTCCGTAACGCGTTCCCGCTTAGCCGAAATCGAGCAAGTCCTCCAGCATCGACCGTCGCCGGCTCTTGCGCCCAGAGCCCCGGTCATGGTCCCGGTCGCGATCGTAGTCGCGGTCGCGGTCTTGGGGCCGATCCATGTCGCTGGGGCGCTCATCCGCGTACGGCGAGCGCGCCGAGCGTTCCAGCACCTTGTCCAGCTCGCCGCGGTCCAGCCAGATGCCCCGGCACTGCGGGCAATAGTCGATCTCGATCCCTTGCCGATCCGTGATGCGCAGTTCCGTGCCGTCGATGGGACAATTCATTCGGCATCCTCCGTGTAATCAGGGCCAGCGCCAGGACAGTTCTACCACGTTCGGCCGAAACCTCGGCCAGAACGGCGCGCGCCAGGGGCCGGTTGTTCGGGCGCCCAGGCTCCCGCTTATTTGACAACGGGTCTCCGGCAGCACATGATCCATGTCGCACGTTTCGATCCACAATGGGGTGGCGCATCGGGAGACGACGTGCGCGCGGCGCGTTCACGAGCCCGGCACGCATGCGCCTGTGGGCGATGAAGGAGGATGCACATGACCCGGCGTTCCTATCGGCCAGCCGCAATGGCGGGCCTGACCCGCCTCGTCCACGAGGGGCGCATCGACCGCCGCGCCTTTCTGGCCCGCGCCGCGGCGCTCGGGGTTTCGCTCTCGGCATCCGATCTCATGTTCCGGACCTACCGCGCGGGAGCCCAGGACCAATCGGAAAACCCGATCACGGTGACGGTCGGCGGCACCCCGATCGCCGCCATGGAGCCGGATCTCACCGACGCCACGCCGGGCGGCGCCCTGCGCTTCGGCCGCGCCGTCGATTCGGACAACCTCGACCCCGTCACGAACGACGGCAACGTCAACATCTGGTACTTCATGAGCATCTACGACCAGCTCGTACGCGTGGCGCCCGATGGCATTTCGCTCGTGCCCGGGTTGGCGGAAAGCTGGGAGATGTCCGACGATGGGCTGACCTACACCTTCCATCTGCGCCCGAACGTCCTCTTCTCCGACGGCACGCCGATGACCTCGGCGGACGTCCTCTACTCGTGGGTCCGCGCCGCCAACGATCCGGAGGAGCACTGGACCTTCACCTTGACCGCTCTCAAGCGCGACGCCGATGGGCAGGTCGAGGGCATCTCCACCCCGGACGAGCAAACCGTCGTCGTCGAGTTGGCCCAACCGTGGTCGCCGTTCCTCTCCGATGTCGCCATGTTCAACATGTCGGTCATCTCCGAGGCCTTCGCCGCCGGCAACGAGGAACGCCTGACGCAGGAGTGCATGGGCACCGGTCCCTTCGCCCTCGGGGAGTGGCAAAAGGGCGAGTACCTGCGCCTGGTCAAGAACGCGAACTACTGGGAGGAAGGGCTGCCCCTCCTCGACGAGGTCGTCGTCTCCGTCGTGCCGGACGACAACGCGCGCATCCTCCAGCTCCAGGGCGGCGAGATCGACGGCATGAAGGATGTCCCGTCCAGCCGCGTGCCGGAGCTTTCGCAGGATCCCAATCTCAAGGTCTACCAGTTCCCCTCCACCGAGACACGCTACATCACCCTCAACACCCGCAACGCGCCGCTCGACGACCCCTTCGCCCGCCGCGCCTTGCAGTACGCCACGGACCGGCAGACCCTGGTCGACGTGGTGCTCTTCGGCGTCGGCGTGCCGGCCACCTCGTTCATGCCCAAGGGCGCGCTCTACTGGAACGACACGCTGGAGCCCTACACGTACGACGTGGCCCGGGCGCAGGAGGAGCTGGCGCAATCGGCTACGCCCGAAGGGTTCGATCTGGAACTGAAGATCCTCGGCGGCAGCGCCGACGACGAGACGCTGGCCACCGCCCTCAAGGACATGTGGAGCCAGATCGGCGTCAACGTCACCATCACCCCCACCGAGGGGAGCGTCCTCAACGAGGACTACAACTCCCAGAACTTCCAGGCGATGACCAACTACTGGACCAACGACATCATCGACCCGGACGAGCTGGTCGCCTACGCGGTGCTGCCCGATAGCTCCGAGGCGTTCCAGACCGGCTGGAACAACGAGGAGGCCCAGCAGCTGGCGCGGGATGGCGCCGCCGAACCCGATCCCGCCAAGCGCAAGGAGATCTACTTCCGCATCCAGGAGATCTACCACGAGGAGTCGCCGATGCTGGCGCTCTACTACAAGCCCTACGTCGACGTGACCACGACGCGGGTCCACAACTTCGGCCATCCCCCGACGGGCCAGTACGACTGGAAGACGACCTGGATCGACGCGGGGTGACGGGTGACGGGTGTCGGGTGTCGGGTGACGGGAGGAGCCGGGGCCAAACCAGGCGACGCCACCCCCATCACCCACAACCCGCGACCCAACCCCTGACACCCGACACCCGACACCCGACACCCTCGTATGAACCGCGCCCAGTTCATCGCCCGCCGCCTGGTGCAGATGCTCCCGGTGCTGTTCGGGGTGACGCTGATCGTCTTCGCCTTGCTGCAACTGATCCCCGGCGACCCGGCCACGACCATGCTCGGCTTACAGGCCCGGCCGGAGTCGATCGCCGCCCTGCGCCAGGAGTTGGGCCTCGACCGGCCGCTGTGGGAGCAGTACCTCCGTTACATGGGGAATCTGGCGCGGTTCGACCTGGGCGATTCGCTGAAGTTCCGGGTCAGCGTCTCCTCGCTGCTCGGCGAGCGGCTGGCGGTCTCGCTGGCGCTGATCGTCTACGCCACGCTGCTGACGGTGGCGCTGGCGCTGCCGCTGGGGATCGTCTCCGCGCTGCGCAAAGACGGGCTCATCGACCAGATCACCCGCGTCGTGCTGATGACGACGCTGGTGATGCCCGCCTTCCTGGTCGGCATCATCTTCCTCACCTACCTCAGCGTCAGATGGCGCCTCTTTCCGGTGGCCGGCTACGGCGAGGGCTGGCGCGAGCACCTGCACCACCTCTTCCTTCCCGCCCTCACCATCGCCCTCGGCATCGTGCCGATCCTGGTGCGTGCGCTGCGGACCAGCATCCTGGACGCGATGGCCTCCGATTACGTGCGCACCGCGCGCGCCAAGGGCCTGCGCGAGCAAGCGGTGGTCTCCGCCCACGTTCTGCGCAACGCCCTGATCCCGACCGTCACGCTGCTCGGGCTTTCGGTTGGCTATCTCCTGGGCGGGACCGTCATCGTCGAGAACGTCTTCAGCCTGCCGGGGGCGGGGAAGCTCCTGGTGGAAGCCATCGCCGCCCGCGACTATCCGCTGGTGCAATCGACGACGTTGGTGTTCGCCATGCTGGTCATCCTGGTCAACCTCGCCACCGACACTGTCTACACCTTCCTCGATCCGCGGGTGAGGCTCTGATCCGGCCATGACGTCCGTCGATGTCCGCGGTGCGTCCACCGCCGCCATGCCCGCGAACGAGCCGCCGTCCGCGTTGCCGACGTTGGCCGGGGCATCGCCGCCGGCGCGCGTGATCCGCTGGCGCGAGCGTAACCTCGTCGTCGGCGCGGTCCTCATCGCGGCGCTGGTCATCGTGGCGATCTTCGCGCCCCTGATCGCCCCGTACGGGCCGCTCGACACCGACTACACGGCGCGCCTGCACCCGCCAAGCCCGGCGCACCCCTTCGGCACCGACAACCTGGGACGCGACATCTTTTCCCGGGTCGTGCACGGCGCGCGCATCGACCTCCAGGTCGGCATCTTCAGCCTGCTCCTGCCGTTCTTCATCGGCTGCGCCATCGGCTGCCTCGCCGGCTACTACGGCGGACGCATCGACAACGTGACGATGCGGGTGGCGGAGATCATCCAGGCCTTCCCGTTTCTGATCCTTATCATCGCCATCGTCGCCGTGCTCGGCACGGGGTTGACCAGCGTCTACATCGCGGTGGCCCTCGTCGCCTGGGTCAGCTACGCGCGCTTGCTGCGCGGCGAGATCCTGGTGGCCAAGAACCAGGAGTACGTGGAGGCCGCGCGCGCGCTCGGCGGCAGCGACGGCCGCGTCATCGGCCGCCACCTGTTGCCGAACGTGATCACCTCGGCCCTCGTCTTCGCCTGCACCGACGTCGTCCTCTATATCGTCCTCGTCACCAGCCTCAGCTACCTTGGTCTGGCCGCCCAGCCGCCCAGCCCGGAATGGGGGGCCATGATCACCGAGGGCCGCACCTTCATGGCCACCGCCTGGTGGATCAGCCTCTTCCCCGGTTTGGCCGTCGTCGTGACCGGCATCGCCTTCTCCGTCTTCGGCGACGGCCTCGCCGACGCCCTCCGCGTCCGCAAGCGCTAGCCTGCGGTCGGCAATCTCCGAGCACCGCCGAAACGCCCGGCTGTAGGGGCGCCGTCCGCCGCATGCCCAGGTTCGCCTATCAGCCCTCAATCCCTGGATTCGCCGCCATGATCCGCTCCGCCACCTCCCACACCCGCGGCAAGAAGTCCGCTGTCTCCCCATGCCGACGCTCCAGATCGGCAAACGACGCGATGCCCAAATCCCCCAGCAGCGCCCGATAGCCGCGCTCGAACCGCGCATACAGCTCCGGCGCGTCGTGATGAAACACCAGTTGACACCGTGCATACGTCGCCGCCACCCAGAAGACCGCCTCCCGGTGGTCGCCGCGCGCGATCAGCTCCCGGCTCCCGTCGATGGCCACCGGCCGCCCCGCGTCGCTGATGTCGGCGGCAAAGAAGAACGGCGTCTCGATGACTCGCGCCGCCGCGTCGAACGCCGCGGCCAGCGCGGCGAGATGTGTCTCCGCCCGCGCCTGGCTCATCTCCGCGCAACCGAGCAACCGCAAGAGGTCTTCGTAGCAGTCAAGCTCGCCGTAGTTCTTCAGCAGCTCGCGCGCCGCCAGGTACCGCGTCCGCACGGTCGGGTTCCGCAGCCCGGCCGCCAGCAGCAGGTGCGTCGTAATGCCCGTCGGGAAGAGCCAAGCCGTCACCTGGGTCGGAAACGGGTCGGATTCGCGCAACGCGAACGCGGTGAGGATCCTGTCCCGCGCGTGCTCGCAGCGCCGCCGCACCCATTCCCGCTTGGCGTACTCCCGCGCCACGGCCCGTTGCAGATCGGTCAGTCGACCGGTCGGGTCGGCGATCACACTGGCGGCATGGAAACTGCCGGCCAGGTGATACCGCCCCAGCACCTCCGCCGCCGCACCGAGCTGCGCGCCGGGGAGATACGCTGCGTCCAGCAGCACCCCCCGATGGACGAACTTCCCCGGCTTCCGCGGCGGCTCGCCGTTCTCCAGCACCACCATCACGTCCAGGTCGGACGTCGCCGGCAGCGGGGCATCGTCCGCCAGCCAGTTCGCCGAGCCATGAAAGAACGCGCCCGTGAATCCGGGGATGGCGCCGGCCTCCTCCAGCACCCACTGCCGCGCCACGGCCTTGGCCTGCCCAACGAGCACGCTGCCTCCCCGACGAACCTCGACGCTGCTCCCGTGCACGAAGGCCCCGGATCGACCGCCGCCACGACCGCGAAAAGACCCGCCCGGGACCTGGCGCCCCGGGCGGGTCTTCGTCGCGATTGGATCGCGTCAGCAGCAGGGCGGGTGTTGCCCGCGTTAGCGCTTGCCGCGCCCGCGGCCCCTGCCTCGTCCGCGGCCCCGGCCCTGGGCGCGGGCCGAGCGCGAATTCCCAGCGGCATCGTCGGGGGTATCCGGCGTGTCGGGGGTGTCCGGGGTGTCCGCCGTGTCGGCGGTGTCGGGCGTGTCGTCGGTATCGGGGGTGTCTGGCGTATCGGCCGCGTCCGGGGTGTCCGGGGTATCTAGCGTATCCGGGGTGTCCGGGGTGTCCGGGGTATCCGGGGTGTCTTCGGCTTGCGCCAGCGCGCCGCCCACGCCGACCGCGGCAAAGAGCGCGGCCAACCCACCGGCGGCAACGCCCTTGGCGATCCCGCGGCGGGTGGCGGTCGTCGGCTCCATCCTGTCGTCGCGTAGTTCTTCCATGCTGGATCCTCCCTTACGATCCAAGGCACCGTCCATCGCTGCCGTTGCAGCCCACCCCGAGCCGGATCCATCGCAGCCCTGAACGATACGCCTCGCTGCCTATCGTCGCCCGCGTTCGCGGCCGTGACGTCGCCCCGGGCCAGTCACTGCCCGAGTCTCGTTAACCATCATATCATGTCTGGTCCCCAGCGCCGCATCCGACCATCGTCCTACCCGGACATCGGACCTTGGCCGGACCAGCCCGGCAGTCCCAGCCCCGGCGCGTCGCTTGGCATCGCCCAGCCGATATCCTGTGCAGAATCAGCGTGCGAGGGAGCCGCCATGGCCACGCCGACGACGCAACTCGTCATCCATCGGCCAGCGCAGGTCACCAGGCGCTGGCTCACCGCCGCCCTGCGCGCCGCCGGCGCCATCGACGCCGCCGAGGTCGCCATGGTTTCGGTCGCCCACTGGCGCGGCCGCACCCTCTCCGACCTCTACCGCGTCGAGGCCGCGTACGCCGGGCCGGTCCCCGCGGAGACGCCCCATCGATTCATCCTCAAGCTCTCCCGATCCCGGCAGGCCTCGACCTTCGCCGAGCGCGGCCGCTGGAAAGAGCACGAGTTCTACGCTCGCGTCGCCGCCAGCATGCCCGACCCGCCGGCCCCGCGATCGTTCGCCGCCGCCTACGATCCGCGCCGCCGCCGCTCGCACCTCTTGCTGGAAGACCTCAGCGAATCCCATGACGCGCCCAGCTCGCCCTTGCCCCCGCGCCGCGATCAGCTCCGCGGCGCCGTCGACGCCCTCGCCCACATCCACGCCTGGTGGTGGAACCATCCCGACCTCCAGGGCGTGACCGACGCCCGCGACGACGCCTGGGTCGCCGAGAAGTCGGCCGCCATCGAGCGCCGGTTGGCGCGCTTCCTCGCGGAGCTTGGGGACTATCTTCCCATCGCCATGCGCGCCGCGCTCGAAACCTCGGCGCGAGCCTGGCCGCTCATCCTGCGCCGCACGGCCGACTTGCCCCTCACCGTCGTCCACGGCGACGCCCACCCCTGGAATCTCCTCTATCCCCGCGCCGCGGATGGCCGCGCCCGCCTCCTCGATTGGGAAGGGTGGTCGATCGAGCCGGGTCCGCACGATCTCGCCTCGCTCCTCGCCCTGCACCTGCCCCCAAGTGAACGCCACGCCGCCCACAATCAGCTCATTGCCCACTACGCCGCCCGCCTCCGCGCCCTGGGCGTGCTCGACTACGACGATGCCGCCTGCTGGGCCGACTATCGCCTGGCCGTCGCGCGCCGCGTCCTCTCCCCCGTCGCCCTCTGGTCGCGCGGCATCAAGACGCGCACGTGGTGGCCGATGCTGGAGCACATCACCGCCGCCTACGCCGAGATTCGCTGCGACGAGATCCTCTGAAGCCCGGCGCCTACCCGGTGGCCGCGGCATATCGCGTTTCCCCGCTCAAGGAGCCGGGGCTCCTCACCGACGAGGAGTTCGCCCAGGCCAAGGCGCCTCTGCTCGCTGGCTGACCCCCGGCGTCTCCGGCATCGCCCCTACGGCTGCCAGGGCGGCGCTGGCATGCCGCGTGCATTCCTCCCCTCAGGAGTGCGGAGTCCGTACGATCCGGATGGGCACAAGACCGTAAGGGAGCACCGTTTCATGCCGTTGACGACGCCGCGCGACCTGTTCGTACACGAGCTGTCGGACGCGATGAGCGCCGAGCAGCAAATCCTCACAATGCTGCCCGAGCTGCAAGCCGAGGCCCTCAACCACGAGCTGAAAGAGGCATTCGAGATCCACGAGCAGGAGACCCACCAGCAGCTCAGAAACCTCGAAGAAGTCTTTCGCCAGATCGGCGAGAGTCCCGAAGCGACGACCTGCTACGCCCTGAAGGGGATCGGCGACGAGCACAAGGCCTTGCACCAGGAGCAGCCCTCGCCCGAGGTGCTGGAGATGGCCAACCTCGTCGGCGCCGCCAAAACCGAGCACTACGAGATGGCGATGTACACCGGCCTGGTGCAGATGGCGAAGGATCTCGGCCACGAGGAGGCCGCCCAGCTTCTGCAGGACAACCTCGACCAGGAGAAGGCGATGGCTGTCCGCATTGAGATGCTCGCCCGAGAACTGGGCAAGCTGCAGGTGCAGGCCATGCTCGCCGGCAGCCGGTAGCAGCGATTCTGGCCCCGGTGCAGACCGCCCGGCGATCGGCTTCGCGGCCGGCGGCCGGGCGGTCTCTTTAGACAACGAAACAGCGTCGAGGAGACTGTTGCGCCCCCTATGACTGCCAACCCCCAACGCCGCCTCCCCGTCGGCGTCGAGATTTTGCCGGACGGAACGGCCCACGCCCGCGTCTGGGCGCCGCATGCCGAGCGCGTCGCCGTCGTGCTCGAAGGCGGCCTCGGGGCGACCCCCGAGGGGCAGGAGCCGGCCGAGATTCCGCTCACCCCGGAGGAGCGCGGCTACTTTTCCGGCGCTCTCCCCGACGCCGGCCCCGGCACGCGCTACCGGCTTCGCCTTGGCGACGACGGGACGCTCGTTGCCGACCCCGCCTCGCGCTTCCAGCCGGACGGCGTGCATGGCCCGTCAGAAATTGTCGATCCCGCCGCCTTCCCCTGGGCCGTCGACACCTGGCGCGTCCCCCCCTTTCGCGAGTGGGTGATCTACGAGCTGCACGTCGGCACGTTCACCGCAGAGGGGACGTTCGACGCGGTCATCCCGCGCCTGCCCGCCCTCAAGGATCTCGGCGTCACCGCCATCGAGATCATGCCCGTGGCGCAATTCCCCGGCGAGCGCAACTGGGGCTACGACGGCGTCTTGCCCTACGCCGCGCAGCACTCCTACGGCGGCCCCGACGGACTGCGCCGCCTCGTTGACGCCTGCCACCGCGAAGGGCTCGCGGTCGTGCTCGACGTGGTCTACAACCACATGGGCCCGGAAGGGAGCGTCGTCCACCGCTGCGGCCCCTACTTCACCGGCCGCTACTGCACACCGTGGGGGGACGCCATCAATTTCGACGGCCCCCACAGCGACGAGGTGCGCGCCTTCTTCATCGGCAGCGCGCTGATGTGGCTGGAGGAACACCGCGTCGACGGCTTCCGCCTCGACGCCGTGCACCAGATCTTCGACGCCCACGCCCAGCCGTTCCTGGCCGAACTGGCCGAGGCGATCCACGAGCGCGCCGCGCATCTGGGCCGCAAGGCGGTCCTCATCGCCGAAAGCGACCTCAACGATCCCAAGCTGATCCTGCCCCGCGAGATCGGCGGCTACGCCCTTGACGCGCAATGGGCCGACGACTTCTGCCACGCCCTGGAGGCGCAGCTCGTGGGGGAGGAGAGCAGCTACTATCCCGACTTCGGCCGCTTCGGCGATCTGGTCAAGGCGCTGCGCGAGGCGTTCGTCTTCACCGGCCAGTTCAGCGAGATGCGCCAGCGCCGCTTCGGCCGCTCCCCACACCCGGCGCGGCGCGACCAGTTCGTCGTCTTTCTGCAGAACCACGACCAGGTCGGCAACCGCCCCGGCGGGGAGCGGCTCGGCCACCACCTCTCCTTCCCCGAGCAGAAGCTGGCCGCCGCCACGGTGCTCCTCTCCCCCTTCGTGCCGATGCTCTTCATGGGCGAGGAGTACGCCGAGCCGAACCCCTTCCTCTATATCACCCACCACGACGACGCCGATCTGGTCGAGGCGGTGCGCGCCGGGCGCCGCGAGGAGTTCGCCCACTTCGCGGGCCACGACGCCGCCCCCGACCCGCAAGCGGTGGAAACCTTCGCGCGCTCCCGCCTGCAACCGTATCTGCGCGAGGAAGGCGAGCATCAGGCGCTGCACAACTTCTACCGCGCGCTGTTGGCCCTGCGCCGCGAACTGCCCGTCCTCACCGACCCCGACGCCGAGCGCGACGTCAGCGCCCGAGAAGCGGAGCGGGTCGTGCTCCTCCACGCGCGGGGGGACGAGGGCGAAACCGTCGCCATCCTCAGCTTCTGCGATGTGGAAACGCGCGTCTCGCTGCCGGTTCCGGCTGGGTCATGGGTCAAGCGGATCGACGCCGGGGAGGCGCGGTTCCTGGGCGAGGCAGAGGTGGACGGCGACCGGATCGAATCGGACGGCGTCGTCGCGCTGACGCTGCCGGCGCACGCCGTGGCGCTTTTCGAGAAACGATAACGCGTGCGCAGGGAATCAGCCGGCCCTTCTCGGGGAGAGCCGTCACGTGTTGCGGCCTTCGGCGAGGTCGCTCCACCACGGCCAGTGCGGATGGTCCTGGCCAGGCACGTACCCGCGATCCGCGATGGCGGCCAGCATCTCCCGAATCTCGTCTGCCGACGCCCCAGCGTCGCTCGCCCAGCCGCGAACGAGGTCCAGCGTGCCCACGACGGCAATCCGATCCCCGATCAGCCGGATCGTCTTGCGTTCGTCGGTCGCGATCCGCAGTCCACGGTGCAGGGCAAGGGCGCACGTCATCGCTTCGCCGTCATCCAACACCAACGCGAACTCGAGCAGCGACTCGAACTCCGCCTGGGATTCGGGCGCGACGACCGTCAGCTTCCCGGCATCGACCAGGGGACCGAGGGCGATCGGTTCTTTTTCGCGGACGCCCTCGACAACGACGTGAACGTAGAGCGCCTCGTGGAGCACCGCCTCGGCGATCAGGATCGGTCCTGGCAGAGCTGCGAGCAGCGCTTCCATGCGACGGGTCGCATAGAGACTCAGCACGACGCACGTATCGAGGATGAGAGGAGGGGATCGCATCGCGTGCGCGCTACCCCACGTCGATCAGGGCGCGGCCAAGATCGATCGGAACCTGCCGCCATTCGCCGGGTTCCGCCGCCTGCTCGTCCCGCGAGCGCTCATCGGCGAGAAGCACCGCCGAGATGCGGTCGGTGTCGAGCATTCGGGCAAGCTGGCCCTCCGAGATCAGCGCTTCGGCAAAGGCCCGAGATGCCAGCGTCTCGTATCGGAATGGCTGCCCGGAGCGGGGCTGTTCGCGTTCGGGCAACGCGACGAGCTTGCGTGCTTCCTCGGGCTTGAACCCTTTGTCCTTGAGGGAGTCCCACGTGCCTGGCTTGAGGAGATCGAGCTCCTCGAGGCGGAGCGTCATCGCTTCGGTCGAAACCCCGTAGAGATGCGCCAGCGTCATGACGTCGGCAGGGGTGATCGGCCCGTCCTTGGCCTGCTTGACGTTGAGAAAGCGGCGGGTCAGGCCCGAAGCCGGCATCAGGAAATGCCGGGCGAACGCGTCCGCGGCTCGCTCGTTCGCCGGCACGCGCCCACCTCGCAGGACCGAGATCTCGGCTCGGAAGCGATCGGTCAAGAAATGCCAGTACTCGTGCGCCAGCGTCCAGCGTTGCCGCCCGAGCGGGTGATTCGCGTTCACCGCGATGCAGCCGCCCAGGTCGGACGATGCCACGAACATGCCGGCGATGCGGCTATCACGCATCGGAAACGCGAATATGCGCAGACCGACATCGCCTTCGAGCAGGCTCCACAGATCGCCAAGCGGTCCATCACCGAGGCCAAGACGATTGCGCTCGGCCGTGGCAACCGCGTCCGCCGCTCGCTCCGGGTTGGTTCCCGCGACGTCGTACTGTTCTGGATATCGAGTCGGCAGAGGTGCATCGAGCATCTGCTCGAGCTCGACGTACCAGCGGCAGAACGATTCGAAGCGCTGGATGTCTTGTGCTCGTTTGCTCTCCGTGGCGGCGGATTCCCCGGCGAGGGCGGCTCGAAACTGCACCACGAATCCGGGCGTCTCCCCCTCGCGCAGAGGGCGCACCAGGTCCCCGAGTTGTCGCCCATAGAGACGAGCCAGGACGAACAGTTCAGCCGCTTGCGGCCGACGGTCGCCTTTTTCCATCGCGGTGATCGTGGTGCGGGCAACTCCCAGCGCCTCGGCCGCCTGCTGTTGCGTCAGCCCCCGCGCTCGGCGTGCGAGCGCCAGGCGCTCACCGACGACCTTCGGAGCGGCCGTCATCATGGCTCGGGTTTCCATCACGCCTCCCCTGGAACCCGGCTGCGAAATGATGGATAAGAGCGGCTATGAGGCACGTGGGTACACCCGCAGTTGCGGGAACGAATCGACGTTCGCGTGGACGAGTGCTTCGCCCTCGGCAACGAACTCCCTGTAGAGATCGACAATTGAGCGCTTCACGTCAGTAGGCGGGATTCCCGAGCCCTCCCCAACCTGAAGAACCTCGTCAATCCGCTCGAATTCCGCATCAAGCTCGCGATACGGATCCACTGCACCGAGCAGCGGCCGCAAGTTAGCCAGATGCAACCCCAAAGCGCTGAACGCTACCCCCGACCTTTGGCGCGATCGCCGCATTTCGTTCTCCTGCTGCGCGTTTCGCTCGGCGTCCACGTGGGCCATATCCGCTCGATGCAATGCCATCTGACGATACAGGCATGACATGCAGGCCCCGCACGGAGCGTTTGCATTGGCATAGGGGAATCGTTCACACGAAACTGTCAGTCGCGCGGCCTCATCAAACCGCCCGTCATGGAGCACCATCGCGAGCTGACCCTTCGTCTTGAATTGGCCCGTGTTCACGATGCGAATATCTCGAGCCAGAACGAGCGTTGCGAGCTCTTCGAAGCAGGCGAGCGTCTTGGGATGCGTCGCCCGCGTCGTCCATGAATCGAGTTGTTCGGGGCTTGTGGGGAGATTGATGGCCCCGGGTCCATTCTCGGTCAACTGCAAGTGGCCTGGACCGACGCCCGCTGCTGCGACCACACCCGCCGCGAGACAGGGAAGGATTCGGGCTCGATACGTACCCTCACGGTCATCGATGTCGTCGACTCGACGATGAACTAGTCGTAGGTAGGAGCTGCGAACCAGCGCGTCGGGAAATGCACGTTGGAGACTTGTCCTTACCGCCTTGATGACGCGTAAAGCCTTGGGGTTGGTAACCACCGAAACGGGAACAACGCAAGGCCGATCGTTAGCGACAAGAACTTCAGCCATCCTAGGAAGGGAGTCAAGCCCGCCGCTGTGCAAAACCTCCACGGGTTGCTTGAGGGCCGGGACCGATTCGAAAAGCGGCAACTGCGCGGCTACCTGTCGGAGTTCTTGAGTGCGTTGCTCAAAACGGACAACCCAGGTGTCTCCAGTAAGCATCGCCAACAATCGTTCAACGACAGCCAGAACGTTCGCCCGAGACCAAATCTCGGGTCGACGAACTGGAATCGTGACAATCATCACGCGCCGCCCGTCGCCCGGAGGCCGAGGCGCTCGCCTATCACATATTGCGATGGCTAGGCACACATCAATGAGGTCCGCCA
>CALMZR010000238.1 GCA_937870845.1 uncultured Chloroflexota bacterium | reverse complement strand
AGTCTCCATTCGACCCCTCTCCTCTTCCCCCCTCAGCCGCAGGCGCCCCCCTCTCCCCCTCTTCTCCCCCCTCCGTCCTCGACCTGATCTCGTCCCTGGTCGACAAGAGCCTGCTGCGCACGGAGGAGACGGGCGACGAGCGCCGGCTGATGATGCTGGAAACGGTGCGCGAGTTCGGGCTGGAGCGCCTCGCCGAGAGCGGCGAGCTGGACGAGATCGGCCGCCGGCATGCGGCCTTCTATCGCGGCGTGGTCGAGGGGGGCGCGCACCGGGCGTTCCTGCTGATGCTGGCCGCGGACGCGCCGGTTCGCGCCCGGAATCAGGATCGGGCGGCGGCCAATCGCCGGGTCGAACGCGAGCTGCCCAACCTGCGCGCGGCGCTCGATCGGCTGATGGAGGAGGGCCGCGGCGAGGAGTACCTGGAGCTCACGGTGGCCTGCGTCCCCTTCTGGGACATGTGCGGGCACAGGCGGGAGGCCCGGTCGCGGTTGGACCACGCGCTGGCGGCCGCGGACACCGCGCCCACCGCCGTCAGGCGCCATGCGCTCTACATGGCCGGCATCGTCGCCCTCCAGAGCGGAGACCTGGACATGGCCGCCGCGTTTGGCCGGGAGTGTCTGGCCGCGTCCCGCGCCGCCGACGACCCGTACGGGCAGGCCTGGGGGCTGGAAATCCTGGGCGTCGTGGCGGAGAACCGGCCGTGCTGGGCGGAGGCGACGGCCACCCTGGAGGAGGTGCTGGCCGCATGGCGCCGGCTGGGCGAACCGCTGAACGCCGGGTTTATCCTCACCATCCTCAGCGGCATTGCGTATGGGCAGGGCGACCTCGACCGCGCCGAGGCGCTGGCGGACGAGGCCCTCGCGCTGTTCGAGGCCGGGGGTGACCGCAGCTGGGCCGGGTTGGCGCTGGGGTACCTGGGGATGATCGCCATGGCGCGCGGCGAGACCACGGCGGCGGCGCGCCGCTGCCAGGCCAGCCTGACGACGCTCGGCGAGATCGACGACGCGAGGTGGACCTACAAGCCGCTGGCCTGGCTGGCGGCGGCGGCGGCGCGTTGCGGTCTCCCGGAAACCGCGGCGCGCTTGCTCGGCGCCGTCGATGCGTGGCTGCAGCGGACGGATGGCCACCTCTTTCCGTTCGAGCGCGCCGCCTACGAGCGGGCCGAGCTGGACGCGCGCGCGGCCCTCGGCGATGAGGCGTTCGCCGCCGCCTATGAGGCGGGTCGTGCCTTGACCGTGGAGGAGTGGCGCGCCGACGCCGATCTCGTCGTCGCGGCGGCCGAACACGCTCCGCGCGGATCGCGGCGCCGCGCCGGCGGGACGTCATCGCGATTGTCGCCCCGCGAGGACGAGGTGTTGCGGCTCCTGGCCTCGAACAAAACCGACCGCGAGATCGCGGAGACCCTGTTCATCAGTCGCCGCACTGTCAACGCCCACGTCGCAAGCATCCTCGGCAAGCTCGGCGTCCATTCCCGGCAGGAGGCCGTCGCTCGTGCCCGCGAGCTGGAGCTGCTGCCTTCCGCGGCCGAGCGTCCTCGGTATACCTAATTCGGCGCCTGCGCGGCGGAATCCGTACGTCGTACCGATGCCGCGGCTCCGCATCACGGGCACGCTAGTCCCCATCCAACCGGGGCGGCCGCGCTTGCCGCTCAGTGGGAGGGGATGCCGCCATGCGTCGCACCGTGCTCATGGGGATCGTCACCGCGATGCTGCTCGCGATTGCCGCGGGCGCCATCGCGGCCGCCCTGGTCATGCCAGCGGCGCCGGGGATCGACGCCTCGGCGACCGGGGGCGCCGAAACCGTGCGCCGCTTCTACGCCGCCGCCAACGACGTCATCGCCACCGGCGATCCGGCGCCGCTGCACGCGGTGGTCGCGCCCCACTTCGTCGATGCGGACCCCTTGCCCGGCGTGGCGCCTGGGCGAGCGGGGCTGGAGGCGTACCTGCTGGGGCTGCACGCGGCCGAGCCGGAGACGCGCCTGGAGGCCGAGGAGGTGATCGTCGCCGGTGACCGGGTCGTGGCGCGCGTCCGCGTGCGAAACGGGTGGAACGCGGTGGACCCGGATGGCGCCATCGTCGACCGATCGCCGCCGTGGAGCGCGGTGGAGAGCTTCCGTGTCGCCGGGGGCTCCATCGTCGAGCGTCGCGCCGACGCCGACGAGCTGGCGCTGGCGCCACCCGTGGCGGAGGCCGCGCTCGCGTTCGTCGTCCCCGCGCCGCGCGTCGTTACGATCAAGCGCTTTACGTTTGAGCCTGGCGCGCGGTGGGATGTGGCGCCCGTGGGGCCGCGCCTCCTCGTGCTCGAAGCAGGGTCGCTCCGTCTCGATCGGGACGATAGCGGAGGCCAAGCCGTGTCGGTGCCCGTGGTGCTCGCCGAGGGAGGGTCCGTGGCGGTGGGGGCGGGGGATCGGTACAGCGCGACGAACGTCGGCGCCGGCGTGGCGCGGCTTCTGGTCGTGACCTTCACCGTTCCCGTCGCTTCGAGTCAGTGGCCCATGCCCGACGACGCGTTCCTCTCCGGCGTGACCGTGCAAACCCTCGCCGGCGGGGAGGCCCCGGCGATCGGCGTCGGCTCGGCCACGGTGTCGCTGGCGCGAGCGACGCTCGGGCCCGCCGCGAAGCTCTCGCTGAGCAGCGCGGAGGGGCCGATCCTGGTGGCAATTGATGCCGGGGAGGCGAGCATGACAGCCTGGGGCACGGCCTGGGTTCGGCGCGGAGAGGACGGCATGAGCGCCTTGACCGGTGAGGCGGCGCTGACGGCCGGCGACGGGCTGCTTCTGCAGCCAGACGGTCTGGTGGCGCTGCATGGCGCGGGCACGGAAGCCGTGGAGCTGCTGATCGTGACGGTTCGCGTGGCGCCTGCCGCGCCAAGCCAAGGCAAGTCAGGCGGAGCCGACCCGGATCCCTTGCAGTGAAACTACGAAAAAGCGATCCAGCGCCTCGGCGTGCTCGGTCAATACCTGCTGCATCAGGCCAATCCGAACCTCGATCGGCACGTACCCGAGGCGAAAGAGGATAACCCCCGCGTGTGGCAGCCCATCGCGGAACACCAGATCGCCGAAGTCCTTGTCGTTGGTCAGGACGATGCGCTGCTCGGCGACGGCGATGGCCAGGATTTCGCGGTCGTCCAGCGACAGCGGGTGATCGCGCCCACAGATGGCGACGTCGTGGCCTTCGCTGCGGAGATGGGCTGCGAGCCGGAAGGGCAAGCCCTCGTCGAGCAGGAATCTCACGGGGCCGCTGACGCGGCCGCTGCAATCGGTCTGGGTACGGCTTCGACTAGCGTTTGAGCAAAGGCGAAGCACGCTCTGACGTCGTCGATGGTCAAGCGCGGGTAATCGGCGAACAGCTCGTCGAGACTCGGGTTGCCCGCCAGGTATTCGAGCACCACATGGACGGGAATCCGCGTGCCGCGCACCACGGGCTTCCCTGCCAGGATCGCGGGATCCTGGATGATGCGGTCGGTGTTCATGGGCAGATCCGGCATGGCCAATTCACCTCGAACCTGGACAGATTGCCCTTGATGATACCAAGCGCGTGATACGGCGTCCGGGTTCTTGCCGGGTTGGGCCGCGCCGGTGAAGGCTGCGAAGGGTGCAAAGGCTGCAAAGAATGCAAAGGCTACGGGACAGGGGCGGCGTGCATCCTTTAGCCGCCGCGGAGGCCCCCGCGGCGACGTTCACCCGGATTCTGAGTTTCCAACCCGCCGTCAGCCCCGCCGTGCGGGTCATTATGGTCCCATGATCTCATCCCACCAGTCGCGCAACGGATGCGATCGCGGCGGCTCGTACCGTCCGCGCTGCCGAAGATCGATGAGCGCGGCGAGCAGCACGCTTTCGGGGATGCGGGACCGCTGGCTCCAGACCCGAATGAGCTCCGGCGACGTGCGGAGCTTCACGCCACGATCCAGCATTACACGAGAGGCTTTGCGGTCGTCGGTGACGACGATGCACCCGCGATGGATCGCCAGCGCCGCGGTCATCGCCTCCCCTTCGCCGATATCTTGGCTCAAGTCGACGAACGTGAGGAGCTCGGCTTCGTCGTCCGAGGAGACGATCTCGAGCAGACTGCCGTCGATGAACGGCTGCAAAGCGACGGGGACCCGTTCACGCGCGTCTTCGCCATCGCCACCGCGAAACACGTACTGCGCCTCGTGCGCGACCACGTCCACGATCGCCACAGGACCATCGATCGTAGCCAAGATTGGCCCCATGGCGCGGGTGGCATAGAGATTGACGACCGCGCAGGCATCGAGCAGCGTGAGCGGTTGATCGCCCCGATCCACCGGCGGAGTCAGCGTACGCCGACGAGCGGGGTCGTCAGATCCAGCGACGCCTGGCGCCATTGCCCCTCTTCGTCCGGCTGCGATTCGCTGGCGATGGCCTGCACCCGCTCCCGGGCGCCGACGCGATCGGTCCCGAGCCGCTCGGCGAGTTGCCCTTCGGAGAGGAGGCCGGCTTCGTACGCCTGAGCCGCCAACGCCTCGTAACGGAGGGGAAGTCTGGGCATCTCCGGCTGTGCCGAGAGGGCCATCAACTCGCGCGCCTTCTGGGGTTTGAACCCGAGATCCTTCAGGCGGTCCCACGTGCCGGTCGGGAGCAGCTTCAGCTCTTCCAGACGCAACGTCATCGCCTGAGCAGAAACGCGGTAGAGATGGCTCAGCTCAAGCACGTCGGCCGGGGTGATGGGGGTTTCCTTCGCGCGGCGTATGGCTTCGAAGCGGCGGGAGAGCCCGCTCGCCGGCATCAGAAAATGGCGGGCGAAGGCATCGGCGAACCGCTCGCTCTCGGTGTTGCGCTTATGGACGTTGAGGATCGAGATCTCGGGCCTGAAGCGATCGGTCAGGAAATGCCCGTACTCGTGGGCGGCGCTCCAGCGCCGTCGCTCCTCCGGCTGGTTGGCGTTGACGGCGATGCAGCCGCCGTACTCCTCCGTGTAGAGGAACATGCCGGCGACGCGACCGTTCGCCATCGTCATGGCGAACACGCGCAAGCCGACGTCGGTTTCGAGCAGCCCCCAGAGATTCCCGATCGGGCCGTCGCCCAGCCCGAGCCGGTTACGTTCCGAGGTCGCCACTTCTTCGGCCGCGCGTTCCGGCGGGGTGTTCGCGATGTCGTAGACGGGTGGATAGCGCCGCGGCAGCGGCGCGCCCAGTTGCTCCTCCAACTCAACGTACCAGCGGCAGAAATCGCCAAATCGCTGGATATCGACGCTGGCGCTTGCGTCCTCTACGCCGCGCCTACCGCGGAACTGGACGACAAAGTTCGGCCTCGACTTCGCCTCAACGCGTACGAAGTCGCCGACCGACCGGCCATAGAGCCGCGCAAGCTTTACCAGCTCGGTCGCTCGTGGGCGTCGCTCCCCTTTTTCCATTGCAGTGATTGTCGTCCGAGCCACCCCGAGTTCTTCGGCCGCCTGCTGCTGGGTCAGCCGTCGCGCACGGCGTGCCTCCACTAGCCGCTCACCGACCGTGACGGGGTCGATCGTGTTGAGCAGATGCTTCTCCACGTTTAGGCCCTCTGTAGCTACCGCGCGGTTAGCCCGCCGCAGCGTCCTCCCGAACTATGCTGAATTCTGTGACTGTTGCCCTGCGTCCCCACCCCTGACGGTCGATCCTTGCGATAAAGTCGTCGAACTCCCGAATATGCGATACGTAGAGTTGCAGGAGCCGATGCTTGACATCGTCGACGGACAGCCCGAGGTCCGGTGCAAGAGCAGTCACTTCAAAGAGATCTGGAAACGCTGCGTCAAGTGTTGCAAAATCCTTGCCGTCGCCAATAGCGTTGCGCAGAAGTTCGACTTGATGGCGCATCGCCATCAGATGGAGAGAATTGGCCCTGGTCCATGAAATCTCCCGATCAAACCAGTCAGTCTGATACTTCATGGCGCGTCCATCGATAACTTGATCCAGTAATCCCGTGGTGAGAGCAACCCGCCGCAGTAAGCAGGAGGTGCATCGACCACAAGCTTCACCGCGACGCAGATAGGTGGCCTGGTCGCAAGATGCCGTAAGCTGGGCTGCGGTGAGATGGCAATCTTCAAGCAGAAGGAGAAGCTCTCCCTTCGTGGAGAGTCCTCCTATGTTGTCGATGAACATCGCCTCGTCGAACACGATTGAAGCGAGCTTACTCATGAGCGTTAAAGTCGTCGGGTGCATTGCTTTCGTGGCGTGAGCTCCCCAGTGATCTGCCGACATTGGCAAGCTGATGGCGCCAACCCCGTTCTCGCAAACGCTCAGTCGATTGCTCCCTGCGGTCAACGCCGTGACGAGGCCAGTGACTAGGAAAAGCATGGCTCGAGCCCGTTGCGATGGCTCTCGGTCGTTGCGACGTCTTCCATTGGTATGGATTCCGATTCGGAGCCGCACCGGCAAATACATTGGAGATGCGCTGGAGTGCGCGCGACGCAACTCCTTGGTGACAGAATCGGCAACATGCCGAACCCAAGAATTGCCGGTTGCGACGGTAACGGGAACGATGGTTGATACACTGGTTCTCTTCGCTAGCGCGACAAGTCCAAGCAAAGAGTCAAGACCGCCGCTATGTAGCGCAACGGTTATTCCTCCCGAAGGCGGGCGAAACAAAGAAGTTTGAGATTCGGATGGGCGGAGCAAATGCGTCCGAGCGACGAACTCAAAGCTCCAACGGTCGTCGGTGAGGAATCCCAATAGCTCCTGCAGGCGCGCAACAATCGCAGGCTGACTCCACCAATCGGGATGCCGAACTGGGACGATTAAGTGCATTGGGCGGTGCCATCGATTGAACGGATCTCTGACGTCGCCTTCTGGCTGACGTGGTGAGAGGCGATCAGCAATGGAGATGGCAGCGCACAGATCAAGAAAATCCGCTGCCATTGCTGGTAAAGGGCAACCGGCAACCGCCGTAATCGATAAATCGTCCAACCAATAGTGGAAGAAGCGAGGACGCCCGTTTTCAATGGCGGCACAAGTTCTCTCAACGCCTCCTCTCGTGGAGATTCCAGAACGAAAGTCGAAGCGATAAGAAGGAGCAGCAGGGCGAGGCTCGGCCATCCGTTACTCCGTAAGTCCGATTGCGAGAATGTCCCCCTGCGATCTCTTCACTCGAAGAATTCGTGGTGCTCTTACCGAAATCCCGGTAGGGTCGATCAGAAGCTGCACAGCCAACCGACGAGTTTCGGACGCCGCTGCGACTAGCGATTTTGCTCGTTGACGCCGTTCGTCAACCTCTTGGAATGACGCCTTCCGATCCTCAATCAGCTCGTGAAGCACTGCGGCCGGGCACATCTCCGAATCTGCCAAGTCAGCGAGGATGGCAGTCGCAATACTCACCCGTATCTCGCCAACGCTTTCCATGCCGTTTTCCGGCAAACCCAGACCGGACGCACTGGCGAGGAGTCGCCGACCTGAACTGATTGCTACCTCAGTGTTGGCGCTCCCGTGTTGAACTCGAATGCTTTCTAGGCGATTCAGCGCCTCTAGACGAATCACCGGAGTAACAGGAGCCTGCAGGGCTTCGGCAAGCACAGAAACGATTTCGTCAATCCCCGGACAGCCGTTCGCCTTAGTCTCTCGCCCAAGCGCTCGAAGGACTGATGGGAGTGCCTCTGGATCATCCAGAGAGCCGATCATACGTCGCGCTGCAGTCTGCCAGCCGGGCTTGCAATTGAGCCTAAACACGTCTCGATCGGGCATGCCTGCCTCCTTCTGACATTAGATGGTATCAGAATGAGTACGGACAGTCAAATTGTCAGTTCCGGCCATTGCCCCTTCACCCAAATCCTTGGCTATGGGTTTAGCAAGCGGTCAACGTGGTAGCCACAGAGGATTGGCGCTATCCCTTCACCGACCCCGCCGTCAGCCCCGCGATGAACTGCCGCGACAAGAGCAGATAGGCAAGCACCACCGGCAGCGCCGACACCGTCACGCTGGCAAAGATGAGACCCCATTCGGTCGAGAAGCCGCTGCGGAAGGCCATGATCGCCACCGGCAGCGTCATCGCGTCCGGGTCGGTGAGCAGGATGAAGCCGAGGAAGAAGTCGTTCCACATCCAGACGCCGTTGAGGATCACCACGGCGGCGATGGCCGGGCGCGTCAGCGGCAGCATGATCCGCCAGAAAACTTCCAGGTGCCCGGCGCCGTCGATGCGCGCCGCCTCCTCCAGATCGCGCGGCAACGCGGCGAAGAAACCGGTCAGCACCAGCACCCCCAGCGGGATGCCGAAGACGGCGTAGACCAGGGTCAGCGAGAGCAGGCTGCCCAGAATCCCCGCCTGCCGGAACATGATGAACAATGGCAGGATGATGAGCTGCACCGGCACGACCAACCCGCCGATGAACAGCAGCCGCGTCGCCAGCCGCCCCGCGAAGCGGAAGCGGGCCAGCCCGTAGGCGGCCAAGGCCGCCAGCGCGGTGCTGGCCAGCACCCCCAGCCCGGTGGCCACGATGCTGTTGCGCAGCGCGGTGGGCAGGTTCGCCTCGGCGAAGGCCCGCTCGTAGTTGTGCAGCCCGAACGACTCGGGCAACCCGTACGGCGCGGCGAAGAACTCGTTGACCGTCTTGAACGATCCCAGCACCACCATCACGATCGGGATCAGCACGAAGGCGCAGGCCAGCAGCATGACGGCGTGCCAAGCGGCGGCGCCGATGCGGCGGCGCGCCGCAGTCGGAAGTCGAGAGTCGGAAGTCGAAAGTGGAGCGGTCGAGGCGGCGCCGGGCATCACGACGCAATCCAGCCCGGCAAGGCGCGGAAGCCGTGATGCGCCGTTGATGCAATCCGGGCACGCATCCGGTTCGGCGCACTTTCGACTTTCGACTCTCGACTTCCGACTCTCAATGAATGGCCTCCTCGCGCTTCCCCGCCACCACCACCCGCAGCCCCC
>CALMZR010000237.1 GCA_937870845.1 uncultured Chloroflexota bacterium | reverse complement strand
CAGTCTCCGGCCCAGCCTTGCTTCATCGCAACCCGCGAGAGTTGCATCGCTTCGGCGTAGGCGCCCTCTTTCTCGCGCAGGATGGCGAGTTGCGTAAATCCTACGTGATGCGGCAGCAGCGCGCCGCGGTACTGCTCCTTGAACGCCTTGGCCGCCTTCGGTGCGAGCGCAATCTGTTTCTCGCAAGCCCGGATGGTTTTCGGTAAGGCCCGTGGATCGCGGTCGCGATCCGGATAGTAGGTCTGGATCATTCCCTGGTACGAAAAGTGGCGATCAAGGATATCAGAACCCGCCATGGCCTCTGCCTTGGCGAGCAGGCGATGCGCGATGTGCCGATCGTTGCCACGTTTGAACCAGGTGGCAAGACCGTTGAGCAATCCGGCGGCGGTTTGGGTCGTGCTGAGGATCTCGCCTTCGGTGAGCGGGCGAGGGTTCGGATCGCCGACTGGATGATAGATCGACTCGATGTACTCTCGTTCGGCTTCGGTAAAGGTGGCAAGCCACCACTCATCGAGACCGAAATAGCCGATGGCGCCTCGAATGCGCTCTCGCGGCTTCTTGCAGAAGGGCCACACGCTCTCCTCCAGCAGATGTGATTTCAGAGTCTCGAGCGCAGGTCGCCAACGGCATCGGCGTCAGACCACCGGCGCGCTCGGAACTCGGTCTCGTCACCGTATCCGAAGCGGATCTCGCCAATCAGGTCGCCGTCGTCATCCATCTCTGCCGAGCCGTCGCCGAATACGTCGTCGCCTTCGTCATCGCCTCGCCAAGTGAAGTCGATGCTGCTTGGCGCATACCAGAGATCGAGGCTGGCGGTCACCGCGCCAAACGCGAATTCGCCCTGCCCACGCGGATCGAAGGCAATGAAGCCTGGCTCGACGAGGTCGATGTAGTCGCTGTCAAACATGGACATTTCGACGATCCGCCATCTGCCGAGCACCGGGTGTGCATTAGGATCAACCCGGCGAAACCGGCTTCCGGCTGCGTCCGATGATCCCGGCCGGGTCTTGGCGCGAGCGGGCTCCGGCACGTCGGCAAGGTCTTCGCGTCGTTGCAGCCGCTCGTACCGCTCGACGCCGATCACGACCGCCACCGGCTTGTCGTCACGAACGATGATCTGCTCGCGCCCCGCCTCGGCCTCGCGCACGAGCTCCGGCAGCCCAAGAGCGCTGGCGTCGGCAAGGCTGATTCGGTTGGCGTCGCCGTTCGCTGCCATCGCTGCATCCTCCGCGTGGCCTGCGTTGCCACGGAGCGGGAATGGCTGGGTGAGTCTTTGCGAAAGAACAATACCGCGAGAACAAACGAGCCGTTTTCGCGTGATCTACCAGGCAGTCGGTTTGGTGATCTGCCTCCCCTTTCTATCACGCACGCTCGGCGGCGGTTGACATTGAGCCAGCAGGGACTTGTTGAGAAGCGCCCAGGAACTCGAAGCCCTCCGCGGTTTGATCATCAGCGTCGAATAGGGACTCACGACCACGATGGGGAAGTCGAACTTCTGCTTATGGGATTGGTTCGCCGGATCGTGCTTGGAGCAGCCGTAGCAGAGATTGAACCCGTCAATGCAAGCGTTCGTCCGAATTGGCGGCCCCCTATCCCTTGTCACACCCGCCAAGGGACAAGAAAAGAAGGACCGCCCGCAGACGATCCTTCACCCTGCTGTCGAAGCAACAGGGGGAGCAAATGGGATCATAGTCAAACGTCAAATTATCCGGCAAGATGTTGAACGCAGGCGCCTACCGACCTTTACGCCGCCGTTTGGACTCGGCTCGTATCTGGCTAATCTGAAACATGGTCGCCGCCAGGCTGATCGCCTCGGTCTGGTTCTCGCCGGCCGCCTGAACTCGGCGCAGGGCTTCCTCATAACACGCGTTGTCGTCGCGATCCCCGATGACCCAGATGGTCGCAACTGTTTCCGCCGGATCGGGCTTGAAGACGATGCGCCACGTGCGATCACCGACCACGATCTTGCGCCAGCCGGTGAGCCCGCGCCCCAGCGGCAAGCCGGCGTCGTTCCCCACGGCTTCCAGACGAAGCAGCTTCTTGAAAAAGAGTGGAAGGTTCCCTGTGGCCGCATATCCGAGAAGATCGTCTACGGCCTCTGGTCTGAGCTCAACGCGGATCGGCATCTAATCGGGCATCGCTTCGAGCTCTTCCCGCGTGTAGCCAAACCGTTCGAGGACTTCGTCCAGGGAGATCGACGGCCCGGTCGAGGTCAGCATTCGCGCCGCAGCGAGCGTGATGTCGGACAGGTCGTCCAGTAACTGTTCCCACTCCTCGAACCGTTCCATACCCATCACCACGGCGACCGGCTTGTTGTTGCGCAGTACGATGCGCTCGCGGCCCTCTTCCGCTTCCCGGATGAGCGCGGACACACCGAGCTTGTTTGCTTCGGAAATGGATATGAGGTCTTCGGTATCCACAACGGCCATGCTTGCCTCCTGTGATTCTGCCCAGAATCCTACCCATGCGATCGCGTCAACGCAACTTTTCTCGCCGCAGTAATCGAGGGTCGCCGGGGTCACAGCCACTCCCGCAAAAACCCCACCACCTCCGCCCGCATCGCCGCCGTCTCCATATGCCCGCACGCGTGCCGCGACAGCCGCCACGCCTCCGGCGCCCCGGCCGCCGCATACACCTCCCGCAGCTCCCCATCGATCCGGTCCAACCCGTCCGGCGGCGTCAGCGGGTCGTAGATCCCCGCCAGACTCAGATGCGCCCGCGGCGCGATGAGGGCGTTGATCTGCGCCGAGGTGAATCGCTTCAGCAGCCCCGGCACGAAGTAGTACAGTCCGTGCTCCTCCAGCGACCGATGCGCGATCAGCGCCTCGAAATCGGACAGGCAGCACAGGTCGACGCAGACCTTCACCCGCTCGTCCAGCGCCGCCAGCCACCACGCCATCGTGCTCCCCATCGACAGCCCCAGCGTCCCCAGCCGCCCCGCGTCCACGTCCGGCCGCGTCTCCAGGTAATCGAGCGCCTTGATGCTGTCGTAGACCATCAGCCCCCACAGACTCTGCCCCCGCCACAGCGTTTCCCGCACCAGCTCCCCTTCGCTCCGCCCCTGCCGCTCCCCGAACCCCCAGTGGTCGATGCAGAGCGCCGCGCACCCCAGCCCCGTCAGCGCCTCGGCGTAGGGAGGTTCCTGCAGCGCCTCGCGCCCGCGAAGCAGCTCCTCCTTGCCCAGCGCGTAGTCGTACCCATGCGCGTGGTTGTAGAGGACGACGGGGAATGGGCCGTCGCCGCTCGCCGGCCGCACGAAGTAGGCCGGGACCGGCTCGACTCCGTTGAGGTCGAGAACGAGCGTTTCCAGCGTATATCCGTCGTGCTCCACCTCCGATAGCTGTCGTGCGCCGACCAGCCGCGTCCGCGGCGGAAGATCGCCGAGAAGGTCGTACAGCTCTCGCCTCCGGGCCGATTGCGCCGTCTCCACCCCGCGCTCCTTTCCCGATCCTCACCGCCCCCGTCGTTCGCAGCCACGCCTCCCCAGATCTTCGGCATCTTTGGCATCTTTGGCATCTTCCGGCAACCACGCCAGATTCCGCAATCCAGAAATGCCTCATCCCGCGCCACGCGGCGGTAGCCATAGGAAACCCGCCCCCTCCGCCGCCGTGGCAAGATATCCGTCAAACGAACCGACCACCAGGAGATGACCATGAACCAGCAGATCCCCACCACCGGCGTCCACCACATCACCCTCATCGGCTCCAACCGCCAGGACACGATCGACTTCTACGAGGGCGTCCTCGGCATGCCCCTCGTCTTCGAGCAGCCCAACCTCGACGTCCCCGAGGAGCTGCACCTCTACTTCGACGCCGGCGACGGCGCCCTGATCACCTTCTTCGTCCGCGAAAACCGCGCCACCGACCCCGCCCACACCCCCGAGGTCGTCGGCGCCGTCCACCACATCGCCTACGAGGTCTCCCGCGAAACCTTCGACCGCGCCGCGGCCGGGCTGGAAGCGCTCGGCTTCCCCAACACCGGCCGCGTCGACCGCGGCTTCATGGACTCCCTCTACTTCCGCGACCCGAACGGCTTGCTGCTCGAACTGGCTGCGTACACCTTCGCGCCGCCCGCCGGCGTCTCCCGCCGCGATGTCTTCGCCCTCGCCCACCGCCTCCGCGTCGAAAAAGGCGACTACGCCATCGGCCAGGAGCACCTCAACGAGGCCATCGCCCGCCTCCAACCGGCCGGGGCGACCGCGTAGAATCGCCCAGCCCGAGGCCGGCCCCCCCACAATCACCCGCGCCATCACCCATCCGGGCGATGTTGCCGCGCCCCGCCCGCGGCAGACCGCGGGGCATGATGCTCGATCTGCTCCGCGTCCTGACCGTGCTGCTCGCCGCCGTGGCGATGGCCCTCGCCCTCGCCCACGCCCTCGAGCTGCCCGGCAAGATGCGCCTGTCGCGCGAGGAGTACCTCGTCGTGCAGCCGATCTACTACCCCGGCTTCACCTTCGGCGGCCTCGCCGAGCCGCTGGGCCTGCTCGCCACGGCGCTGCTGCTCGTCCTCACGCCCGTCGCCAGCCGGGAGTTCTGGCTCGCGCTCATCGCGCTCCTCGGTCTTGTCGGCATGCAGGCCATCTATTGGCTCGTCACCCACCCGGTCAACCGCTTCTGGCTGCGCGACCAGTCGCTCGGCGGCCCCGGCGCCGAGTTTTTCGCCCTCGATCCCGCCCGTCGCGCCGGCCCCACGGCGGACGACTGGACGGCGCTGCGCGACCGCTGGGAGTACTCGCACGTCGCGCGAACGGCGCTCGGGCTCGCCAGCCTTCTGGCCCTCGTCGTCGCCCTCGTTTGACAGCCCCTCGTTCTCTCGCCCGTTGACCGTGCCCCATAATGGAGAAGACGGCGCGAGAGCGTCTCGCGTCGCGCGTCGGGCATGAGGAGAGCAACGGTCACGTGAAGAGCACCGCCGAGGCCGTCGTCATCGGAGCCGGGATCATGGGCTGCGCCATCGCCCACGCCCTGGCCGAGCGCGGCCTGACCGACGTCCTGGTGCTGGAGCGTGACCAGATCGGCCGCGGCGCCACCGCCGACGCCGCCGGCGGCGTCCGCCAGCAGTTCTCGACCGAGACCAACATCCGCCTGGCGCGGGAGAGCATCCGCGTCTGGGAGACCTTCCCCCAGCGCTTCGGCCGCGACATCGGGCTGCGCCAGCAGGGCTACCTCTTCCTCCTCACCGACCCCGCCGAAGAACCGGTCTTTCGCCAGAACCTCGCGCTGCAGAACGGCCTCGGCGTCCCCTCGCGCTGGGTGACGCCGGAGGAGATCGCCCAGATCAACCCCCACGTCGTGCTGGACGACGTCTACGGCGGCACGTTCTGCCCGGAAGACGGCTGGTGCGACACTTTCGGGGCCACCATCGGCTTCGCCCAGGCCGCCCGCGCCCTCGGCGTGCGCATCGAGGAAGACACGCCGGTCACGGGCATCACGACGGATCGCGGCCGCGTCACGGGGGTGCGCACGGAGCAGGGAGAGGTGAGCGCGCCCCTCGTCGTCATCGCCGCCGGGCCGCAGACGCGCCAGGTCGGGGCCATGGCCGGCGTCGACCTCCCCATCGACCCCTACCGCCGCATGAGCTTCATCACCGAGCCGTTCGCCGCCCTGCCGCAGAGCCTGCCCATGACCATCGACTTCGCCACCGGCCTCTACTTCCACCCCGAGAGCCGCGGCTTCCTCTTCGGCATGGCCGACCGCGACGAACCGAGCACCACGGACAAAACCGTCGACGAATCGTGGATGGCGGCCACCGTCGAAGCCCTCGTCGCCCGCGCTCCCGCCTTCGAAGAGGCCGGCATCCTGCGCGGCTGGGCCGGCTTCTACGAGGTCACCCCCGACGACAACCCCCTCCTGGGCTGGACCGGCGGCCCCGAGGGCCTGGCCGTCGCCGCCGGCTTCAGCGGCCACGGCTTCATGCAGGGCCCCGCCATCGGCCGCTGCATGGCCGAGCTGCTCCTCGACGGCGCCCCCTCCGGCATCGACATCGCCCCCTTCCGCCCCTCGCGCTTCGCGGAGGGCGACCTGGCGCAGGAACACAACGTCATCTGAGGGGTGATAGGGTGATGGGTGATTGGGTGTTAGGAAAGGCGAGTTTGGTGAACCGCGCACGGCCGACACGACGCAGTTCGTCTTCCGACTCCCGACCTCCGACCTCCGACTCCGTTTCGTCCAATCACCCCAACACCCTATGACCCCGACACCCTCGTCCGGCTTCTCCATCGAGCACGGCCACGCCGACTACACCGACGCCGAGCTGCTAGAGCAGGCGCGCGCCAATGCCCAGGCGCTGATCCTGGCCACCGTCGCCTTTCTGGAGCAGCGCGGCATCCCGACATCGGACTGGGCCGCGGCCATTGGCGGGACGTTCGCCGCCGGCTGGGGCGAGGTCCGACCGTGGGACGCCGGCGAGTTCCTCGACGCCATGCTGACCAATCTGCGCGCCCTTGGGGCCGAGGTGACGGCCGTCGAGCTCGGCGTCGACCGCGCCGAGGCGACCATCGCCGGCTTCCCCGACCCGGCGCTGTGCGCGCTGTTCGGCCTCGACCCGGCGCGGGCTGCGGTGCTCCACGACGCGGCGGCGGCCATCGCCGCCCCGCGCGGGCTGTCCTGGTCGTGGCAATTCGCAGAGGACGGCGTCACGCGCTTCGTCGTCGAGCGGGCAAGCGAGGAGTAGACCGGTGGCGATGACGGTCGGGGTGGCGCGCCTGGCGCTCTACCTGGAAGACACCTTCAGCCTCAAAGACAAGCGGCAGACCGTCCGCTCCATCACGACCAAGGTGCGCAACCAGTTCAACGCCGGCATCGCCGAGGTCGC
>CALMZR010000236.1 GCA_937870845.1 uncultured Chloroflexota bacterium | reverse complement strand
ACGTGCTCCGTCCAGCCGGGGACGCTGGTCAGCTCGACCGAGGTGAACCCGGCCCGAGCGATGCCGTCGAGCGCGTCCTCCAGGCTGTAGGAGTGATAGGTGTTGGTGCAGGCGGTGAGGCGGTCGGCCATCAGTTCCCTCCGAACTGGCTCTCGTTGCGAGAAATCGGCATTCAGTCTTTGAACCAGTGCCGTCCTGGTTTGAACTGCATGTACTCGTAGATGACGCCGTCTTCGCGGGTGAAGGCGACCTTGGCGAACGGCGGGTCGCCGACCTCGAACAGGAGGCAGACGTCTTTGCCCGCGATGTGCTCGTTGAGGTCGTCAACGGCGTAGGCGACGTGGGGCGAGTTCTTGAAGTCCTCAGGCAAATGTGATTCTGGCTCATAGCGGAGCCACTCGATCTTGTTCGGATGGGATCGCGGATCGGTCACCCAGACCTGCGTGAGCGTGACGAAATCCTCATCCGGCTGCGGCTCGAAGGCGCGCAGGCCGATATGATGGAACCGCTTCTCGGGTCCCGGTTCAGATGGCATCGATCCACCTCTTCGCGGGCGCCGGGCGCCGGGTGATTGAAGGATCGTTCTTCCCGACACCCGACACCCGACACCCGCGTCCTATGCGCCCGCGCCTTCCGGCACGTCGACGGCCGCGAACTCCTCCGCCAGCTCGAAGCCGGAGGCGTCGGCTGTCACCTGCTCCATGTCGAAGTCGTTGGCGCCGGCCACGAAGTCGTTGGAGATGATCTCCTCGGCGGTGATCTCGCGGGTGAGCTGGCCGATGTCGCGGATGGTCGTCAGGAACAGGTTCCAGTCGTCCATGTTCGCCCAGCCCCACCCCTCGCGCGTTGCCCAGTCGCCGCGGTAGACGGTGGCCAGCTGCCACATCGATTCGACGGCGACCGCCTTGTCGGCGAACGTGTTGTTGAGGGCCGGTCCGATGCTCTCGACCTCCATCGTGATCTGCGTCGCGGCGCGCGGATTCTGGTAGCCGAACTCCAGCCCCATCGCCCAGCCGCGCAGATAGTTCGTATACAGCTCGGCCAGCGCCTCGTCTTCGAAGTCGGTGCGTCGAATCTGGAAGGAGTTGGCCGGAAACTTCGACCAGTCCTTGCCCAGGATGTAGTTGAAATCGAGCCCCTGCGCGAACCACTGCGCGCGCAGCCCTTCCCAGCAGAGCGCCGCGTCGGCCTGCCCCTCGGCCAGCGCCGGACCCCAGCCAGGACCGGCCGCGTTGTACTGCACCATGCCAGGATCGCCGCCGGCCTGGGCCACCATCGGGTCGACGATCGCCGACCAGCCGATGTCGCCGAGCACCACCGTCTTGCCCTCCAGGTCGGCCACCGATTGAATCTCGGTGTTGTCCTTGTTGAAGGCGATGTCGAACACGTCGTAGGCGCCCATCTGCCAGACGGAGACGAGGTCGATGCCGGCCTCGACGCCGAGGGAGAAGACGCCGGGGGAGACGTAGCTCATGTCGGCCTGCCCATCGGCGACCGCCTTGGAGGACGAGGTCGCCTCCATGATGGCCGGCAGCAGCTCGGTCTCGATGTCGCCGAAGTAGCCGAAGCGCTGCGCCACCCAGTATGGGTAGTCGTCGAGCACTTCCAGTGTGCCGCGCGGGGAGACCCACACCACGCTGTTGCGCGCGTCCTGCGCGAAGGCTTGCAGGCGGCCAGCCGAGGCCGCGAAGGGCGCCGCCACGCCGAGCGCCGCGGCGCCCTGCACCAGACGACGACGGGACAAGCCGGATCGCGTCAGAGAGGACAACGGGTTCATGATCGGGTTCCTCCTCTGTTGCCTCGCGGGGACAGCCTCGTGGATGTCCTCCGTGTCACCGCTCCCAGGCGCACTTCGCCGAGCGGTTGGTGTTCCGCGCCGTAGCGCGGTTCAGCCCCTGATCAGTTCGTGGCATTCCGAGCCTGCCCGGTTGTCATTCCGAGCGAAGCGAGGAATCTCGGCTCCACCGACACGCCGTCGCCTGTGAGCCGAGATTCCTCCTTCGTCGGAATGACACGAGTGCGGCGTCGTGCCATCATGCCTGCCAGCTCGCCCATCGCTTGCCGACCCAGTAGAAGAAGACGTAGATGAGGATGCCCATGGCGGCGAGGATGACGATGACGGCCCAGAAGTTCGCCATCTGGATGCGCGAGGAGTAGAACATCAGCCGGTTGCCAAGCCCTTCGCCGCTGCCGACGATCTCAGCCCCGACGGCCGTCAGAAGACCGAAGATCGCGCCCACCATCAATCCGACGATGATCATCGGCAGCGCCAGCGGAAAGCGCACCTGGCGGAAAATCTGCATGGTCGTCGCGCCATAGGAGCGGGCCAGCGCGATCTTGGCCAGATCCGTGCGCCGGAACCCGGTCGCCGAGTTGATCATCACCATCGGCCCCACCGCCAGTGAAACGGCGATGATGCGCGGCGCCGGGCCGAACCCCATCTTCTGCACCAGCAGCGGCACCAGCGCGATCATCGGCGTGGTCACCAGCAGGAGGATGTAGGGGGTGATGATCTTCTCGGCGAAGGGGAACTGCGTAATCAGGCCCGCCAGCACGATGCCGATGACGGCCCCGATCGCGTAGCCGATGGCCAACACCCTGAGCGTGACCCCGAGATGCGGGGCGAACAGCCCGAAGTTGCCGAACAGGGCCGCGCCGATTTCACTCGGCAGCGGCATCGTGTAGGCCGGCACGTTGGCCACGCGCAGCAGAATCTCCAACCCGGCGACGAATACCACCGCCACCGCGACGATGGCGACCGCTTCTCCCCAACTCCGGGCGAAGCTCGTGCTCGTCAGCGCCGACCAGTTGGTGATGTCGACGTCGGCGGATTCCTCGCCGCCCTGCGGCTGGTTGAATGTCGGAATCGCTTCGCGCAGTTCGCTGGCCATGCCGCGTTCCTAGCTCCGTGCCGCGCCGGTGAGTTTCGGCAACGGCGTATAGCGCCCCGTCTCGATCGTGTTCTTGATCTCCTTGACGACGTGGATGAATTCGGGCTCGAAGGTCATGTCGACCGTGCGCGGCCGGGGCAGGTCGATGGGGAAGATGTGCGCCAGCCGCCCCGGCCGTGGGGTGAGCACCACCACCCGGTCCGCGAGGAAGATCGCCTCCGAGACATTGTGGGTGACGAAGATGATCGTCTTGCCGGTTTCCATCCAGATCTTCTGAATCAGCAGGTTCATCTCGTCGCGGGTGAAGGCGTCCAGCGCCCCGAACGGCTCGTCCATGAGGATGACGTCCGGGTCGTAGGAGAGGCAGCGCACGATACTGGCCCGCTGCTGCATGCCGCCGGACAGCTCGCGCGGCATCTTCTTCTCGAACCCGGCCAGACCGACCTCGTCGATCAGGCCGCGGATGCGGCCCTCGAACGGCCTGGGATCGAGCTTCTTGATCTCGAACGGGAACTGGATGTTCTGCCACAGGTTGCGCCAGGGGAGGAGATTGGCGTCCTGGAAGATCATCCCGATCTCGGGGCGCGGCTCCGTCACCGGCGTGCCGTTGACGATGACCTCGCCCGCGGTCATGTCGTGCAACCCGGACATGCCCCACAGCAGCGTGCTCTTGCCGCAGCCGGACGGCCCCAGGATGCAGATGAACTCGCCTTGCGGAATCTCGAGCGACAGGTCTTCCAGGGCATGCACGGAGCCCGTGCCAGTCTTGTAGTGCTTGCTGACGTGCCGCACCGACATCGTGATCGGCCGCCCGTCGGCCTCCGGCGCCCCTGCGCCATTGGCTCCGATCGTGCGCCGTTGCGGCTGCGTTTCAACCACGCTGCATGGCCCCCCGCTGCACGTGTCCGTGGTTTCCGGGAGGCTCCCTACCGCCGGGGTGAGCCGAAAGACGGCTCCATCCCGGCGCAGACTCCGGTCACCGGGTCGCGCTCTCGCTGCGTAAACCTTTACGTGCGGAGTCTATGGAAGGTCGCGCGCTGGTGTCAACGCCTGTCGTTCGGCGGCGGAGATGCGCGCCGGGCAAGCCGGCCCCGGTAATCGTGGCGGCGCCGGGGCCGGACGTGCGTGGCCATGCGCCAGACCGGGTGCGCGAGGGGCGGCGCTACCGCCCCCCGCCGCCGGACCCGATTACGCGCCGGGGGTCGCCGAAGCATCCTCGTCTTCGATCGCCTCGGGCACAACCGTCGCCGCGACCGATCCTTCTTTCTCGACCGTTTCCGGGGTGGCCACCTCGCCGGTCTGGATGGCCACCGGGGCCAGCAACGGCAGGAGGGCCAACGTCTGGTCGTCCGGCCGCCCGATCACGATCAGGTCGTAGGTCACGCCTTCGTCGAGCGTTGCCTCGGACTGCAGGGCTACGGTGAGATCCTCGCCGCCGGGACGAACTTCGATCGGGTACGCGCCCGCGTCGAGGATGATGTAGTCCGTCGCCCCGCGGAACTCGACGCCTTCGAACAGGTTCTCCTCCTGCCCTTCGACACCGATGTCGACGGCGCCGGCGTTGGGCGAGGCGTGGTAGACGCGCAACCGGGCCTGGCCTTCGGCCACGGGGCGCAAATCGGTCCCGGTGATGTTCAGCTCCAGGTTGTCGGCCGCGCCCGTGGCCAGCATCTCGTAGGCTTGCCCGGCTTCGAGGTCGAACGACCAGTCGATGATCGCTTCCTCCACCGGGGCGCCGGTCGGGGTGACGCGCACGCCGCGCCCGGCGCCGCTCGGCACGGCGACGTACTCGGTAGCCGTGCCGAACTCCAGGTTCTGGGCGATCTGCGCGTCGTTGACGTAAACGTCGACTGGCGGCGTGTCCGGCGCGGCGTGGACGATGCGGATGCACGCGTCGCTGCCGGCGCCCTCGATGCCCAACACCTCGGCGCACGGCGGCGAGACGCTGGTGATCAGCGATTGCACGTCCAGCGAATCGTCGGCGAGCTGCCCCAGGACGATCACGTCGTAGACCCGCGTCTCCTCGAAGGCGAGGTCGGTGACCGTTTGCAGGATGCGGTCGTCTTCGCCGCGCAGGTCGGCGCTGTACGTCCCCGGCGCCACGTCCCGGTAATCCGAAATGTCGCCAAGAGCGACGTTGCCGAACCATTCGTCTCCGCCCGTCTCCAGCAGATCCAGCTCCCCGACGTCGGGAGAGAGGTTCAGCAAACGCACGCGCGCGTTGCCAGGCTCGATCTCGCTCAGATCGACGTCATACACCGCGCCGCCGATGTCGTTCAGCAAGCCGAAGACCGCAACCAGATAGGCCCGGCCCGGCTCGGCCCCAATCGTTTCGTCGACGACCGCGGCGTCGGCGGTCTGGCCGGTCGGCACGACCTGGATGCGGTGCTCCTCCGGCGTGATGGGCGCGTACTGGCTGGCCGTCCCATACGCCACCCCCTCCATCAAGGGCTGGCCATCGATGAGCACATCGACCTCGGGGGCCCCCGGCGAGGCATGGACCACGCGGAGCGTGGCGTCGGCTTCCGCCGCGTCCTGCGCGGCGCCCGGAACGCTCGACACCGGCAGAAGCGCCAGCAGCAGCCCGGCCAGAAGCGCCATCGTCCCGACGGATCCCCAGGACCGTCTTTGAGCCCGCTTCATCTCCCATCGTCCTTTCCGCTCGCGCACGATCGCAGTTGACATTCGCCGCTATCCATTGGCATCGACAGCAATTGCACGATCCGTTCCACGAGGAGCGCGCCACCCGGCCTTGACAAATCCCAGCATCTCAATAACATCCCCATTGTCTACCGATGGAGTAGACAAAGTGGGGGATGGGAATCGTGGGATTGCAGAAGTTCGTGCTTTTGGCGCTCTTCGGGCTCGCCGCGCAACTGATTGACGGCGCCTTGGGGATGGCCTACGGCCTCACCTCGACCACGCTGCTATTGGCGGCCGGCCTCGCGCCGGCGGTGGCCTCCGCCAGCGTCCACCTCGCCGAGGTCGGAACCACGCTCGCCTCCGGCGCCGCGCACTGGAAGATGGGCAATACCGACTGGCGCGCCGTCCGTTGGCTGGCCCTCCCCGGCGGCGTCGGCGCTTTCGCCGGCGCGACCGTGCTCAGCAACCTCGACGGTGACGCCGCCCGCCCCTGGATCTCGCTCTTTCTCGTCGCCCTTGGGGCGTACCTCATCGTCCGTTTCGCCTTCTTCGGCGGCAAGATCGACGTCCGGCCCGGCACGCTGCGGCGCCCGCTCCTGGCCCCCCTTGGTTTCGTCGCCGGGTTCCTCGATGCCGTCGGCGGCGGCGGCTGGGGACCGATCTCGACGCCGACGATCCTGGCCTCCGGCCGTATGGAGCCGCGCAAGGTGATCGGCACGGTCTCCACGAGCGAGTTCGTCGTCGCCGCCAGCGCGAGCATTGGCTTCCTCGTCTCGCTGGACCGATCGGTCTTTGTGCTGCCGGTCGTCATCGCCTTACTCGTCGGCGGCGCCATCGGGGCTCCCCTGGCGGCGTGGCTCGTGCGCTGGCTCCATCCCCGCGTCCTCGGCGCCGCGGTCGGCGGCCTGATCGTGCTGACCAATGGCCGTAGCCTCCTCAACGTCGCCGGTGTCGAGGGCGATCCGCAGATCGCGGCCTACGTCGCCATCATCGCGGTCTGGTTCGCCGCCATCGTCGTGGTCGTCCGCGGCGTGCGCCAGGAGCGCGGCCTGAACGTCTCCCCCGCCGACTGAGCGCCGTTATCGCGACGCTCCCAAGAGCCCCTCTCCCGGAAGCCCGACCGAAAAGAGCCCCTCGCCCCGCGCACGGGGAGAGGGGTTGGGGTGAGGGGCGTCCGGGGTTGGCGTGAGGGGCGCTATGAGACGATGAACGGCCCCGCGATCTCCAGCACCTCGTCGACCGTCAGCGTCGGGTTGAATGCCTCGGGGAAGGGCGATTCGCCGGTGAGCCCATTCAAGTACGCCGCGTGCCGGGCCTCGACGCCGTGGATCGTCAAGGCCGCCGTCAGCAGCTCATCTTCCTCGATCAGGAACTGCGCGGCGCCCTGGTAGGCGGCGACGCCCGTATTCTCCAGGGCCGTGGCCACGCCGAAGAAGCCGGCCAGGTCGCTGTAGCCGAAGTCGTACGTACCTTCGGCCACCGGCTCCCCGCCGAGGTCGGTGATCACCGAGGAGATGACGTCGACGTGCTCCTTCTCGTGGTCGCGGATGATGCCGAACCACTCGTAGACGTTGGCGGCGTAGCCCGCCGCCGCAAAATCGTCGGCGCTGAACTGCTCCAGGCCGTCCCGGTAGAAGGCGTGCTCCAGGTGCTCCAGCGTCAACGCGTAATTCAGGACGTCGACCGGGGTATCGAGGGTCGTTTGTGCTCGCATCTCGTCACTGCTCCATTTCCTGCATCAACCGGCGTCATTGCGCCGTGGATTGGCTCCGTGGAATCAGGCGATCTTACGCCGCCGGCGTCGCCGCGGCATCGCCGCTGACGATGAACGGCCCGGCGATCTCGAGCACCTCCTCCGGCGAAAGCGGCGTCTCGAACGCATCCGGGAAGGGGAGGACGCCGTTCAGCAAGTTCAGGTACGACGCGTGGCGCGCCTCCACCGCGACGATCGAGCCGGCCGCGGTCAGCAGCTCGGCGTTCTCCAGGAACTGCCCGGCCCCGTCGTAGGCCGACACGCCGGTGTTCTCCAGCGCCTGGGCCGTGGCCAGGAAGGCCGTCGGGTCGCCGTAGGCGCCGCCGAAGTCGTACGTCGCCTCTGCTGCCGGCTCGCCGCCGAGATCGGTGATGACCGTGGTCAGGGTCTCGACGTGGGCGCCCTCGTGGTCGCGCACGGCGGCCAGGTTGGCGTCGATCGACTGGCCGCGAGTGTCGTTGCCGAAGGTGAAGAGCCCGACGCCGTCGCGGTAGAAGGCGTACTCCAGGTGCTCCAGCGTCAGCGCGTAATTGAGCACGTCCAGATCGCTCATCAATTCCTGCGCCGCGACCAGGTTCCGGATGCTGGGGAACGTCGGCAGCGACATCGCCAGCGCGGCCCCGCCCGCTAGCTTCAGCGAGCCGGTCAGCACGCCGCGGCGGGAAAGCCGCCGCCGCTCCGCCGCGATTTCGTCCAGCAGCCGTTCATGGAATAGCTTCACGGATCTCTCCTCTCGATACCGGATCGTCACCTGCAGCCGCCCCGTCGCTCCGGATGCGTCTATGCGGCAGGTCCACCAAGCAGTACGGGGTATCCCCCGTGATTGGATCACTTCACCATCGAGTGTGACAGAGATGTATTGGTTGCAACGTTGTGGCCACTACGATGGCCAGCGGAGCGAAGATACGCCGGGGGGTAGGGCACGACACACCCTGACCCCCCGGCGCTAAACGTATGGCCGCCGGCTTCTTGTCACTTCACGCCGTGGACGTCGTGGAAGCCTCCCGGGTCCGAATCGCCAGTCCCACGGCCCCCACC
>CALMZR010000235.1 GCA_937870845.1 uncultured Chloroflexota bacterium | reverse complement strand
TCTTGCCGTGGTCCACATGCCCGATCGTCCCCACGTTCACGTGCGGCTTCGTCCGCTCAAACCGCTGCTTGGCCATCTGCTTCCCTGTCTCCTCAGCGCCCGTTTCGGGCCAATCACCACGCGTGAATTCGACCGCGCTTCACGCAACATGACGAGAGGCTCGCTGGAGCCTCCCGTCGTCACGTGGTTGCTGGAGCCCACACCCGGACTTGAACCGGGGACCTCATTCTTACCAAGAATGTGCTCTACCAGCTGAGCTATGTGGGCCCATGACGACGACCGCGCCGGTTACTTCGGCTGCAGCCGGTGGGCAGGGGCGGATTCGAACCACCGTAGCTTTCGCACCTGATTTACAGTCAGGCCCATTTAACCACTCTGGCACCTGCCCGGGCGCCAAGTTCACGGCAAACCCGGAACGGCGCCCGAAAGTATACCGGGACGAGCGCGGCGCTACAAGACCGACGAAGCGGCCCCACTGGCCACTCGCGCCGCTTGCGGGGAGCCGCGCATGGCCGTACGATGACCCCACAATTCCGGTGTTTCTCCCTTTGGCGCGTTTTCGGGGGATCGGGGAAGGTCCGCCCGTCGTCAACGAAGAGGCTGAATCATGCCAGGTCTGCGCTCGACCCGACCCCGGCCGCAGCTGATTGCCGTCGGCGCCCTCGCCGTCCTGACGCTCGCCGCCTGCGGCGACGAACCGGCCACGCCGACCCCGGCGCCGTCCGAGCCGGTCTCCACCGTCGAAGCGGACATCGACGAGACCGCGGCTCCGGCAGAAGACGCTTCCCCCGTAGCCACGCCTGGGCTCTCTGTGGAGGTCGTCATCGACGACGAGGGCACGCCCGTGATTTCGGTGGTCGTCACGGAAGAGGAGCCGGCCACGCCAGTCGCCGGGCTGGGCACATCCGTCGCGGCGGCGTCTCCCGCAGCGATTGCGACGCCGAGAGTCGCGACGCCTCTCGCAGAGGCTCCGCTCGCCGCCACGCCGGTTGCAGAGCTCGCGACGCCCGTTGCCGAGGCGGCGACGCCGGTGCCCTCTCTCGCCAGCCCGGCCGCGGCCACGCCTGTCGCGGCGATCGTGCCCACCGAGATCGCGACCAGCACTCCCGAACCGACGAACACCCCTGCCCCGACCCAGACGCCGGTCCCGCCAACGAGCACGCCGGAGCCGACGAGCACCCCGGAACCCACCAACACCCCGGTTCCTCCAACGAGCACACCGATTCCTCCAACGAGCACGCCGGAGCCAACCAACACGCCGGTTCCACCGACCAGCACGCCGCGACCGACGAGCACCCCCGTTCCGCCAGCGAGCACGCCGGCTCCGGCCGCCGCGGTCCCGACCTCGGCGCCGATTCCGCTGCCGCCGGGAGGATGAGTCAGGACCCGATGCCCATCGCGGAGAACCAGCCCAATTCGATCACACGCGACGTCACGATCGTCGAGGTCGGTCCCCGCGACGGACTGCAAAACGAGCCAGGGGTCATCCCCACGCACGCCAAGATCTGCTTCGTCGAGGCGCTGGCGTCTGCCGGACTGCCCATCGTGGAGGCGACAAGCTTCGTCAACCCGATGCGCGTGCCGCAACTCGCTGACGCGGCGGAGGTGATGATCGGCCTCCGCCGCGCGCAAGGCGTTCACTACCCGGTTCTGGTCCCCAATGGGCGCGGTATGGACCGGGCCGTCGCGGCCGGGGTTGAGGCCATCGCGCTCTTCGCCGCCGCAACCGAGGCGTTCTCGACCGCGAACGTCGGAGCGTCGATCGCAGAAACATTCGAACGCTTCGATCCCGTTGCCGCCGAGGCGCGGCGTCGCGGCATGTGGGTCCGCGGATACGTCTCCGTGGCGTTCGGCTGCCCCTACTCCGGAGACGTCGAGCCGGCCGCGGTCTCCCATGTGGCGGAACGGCTGATGGCGCTCGGCTGCGACGAGGTGTGTCTGGCCGATACCATCGGCACGGGGACGCCCGCGGCCACGGCTCGGGTGTTGCAGGCAGTTCTGCCGAGTGTGCCGATCAACAGGCTTGCCCTGCACTTCCATGACACGTCCGGGAATGCGCTGGCCAACGTCGATGAGGCGCTTTCGGCCGGCGTGCGCGTCTTTGACGCCGCGGCCGGCGGGCTTGGCGGATGCCCGTTCGCACCTGGCGCTCCTGGAAATCTCGCAACGGAACGGCTTGTCGAGCATCTCGAATGTCGCGGTTTGCGGACTGGCGTCTCGCCGCAAGGGTTGCGCGCGGCATTCGCGGTGCTGACTCCACACCTACTCAGGCTGCGTCACCCGATCAGTGCATGATCGGCTACTGGATCGTCATCGCCATGCTCGTCGTCGCCGTTGTCGCGGTGCTGCTGGTCATAGGCGACGATCGGTAGTATCCATTCCCCACCCGCTGTCGAGTCGCCAAAGGAGATCGAGGTTCCATGGAAGATCGCGCTCTGGCTTTTATGCGCCGCCTTCTGGACGCGCCGGGCCCCTCAGGCTATGAGGAAGCTCCCGCCCGCGTGTGGCGGGAAGAAGCTAGCACGTTCGCGGACGACGTGACCCACGACGTGGTCGGCAACTCGTTTGCTCGCATCAAGCCGAGCACACCATCCGATGAGGCTCCCAAGGTCATTCTGGCCGGGCACATCGACGAGATCGGATTTGTCGTCACCCACATCGACCCCGAGGGATTTCTCTGGTTCGTTCCGCTCGGCGGCTGGGACGAGCAAGTGCTGGTCGGGCAGCGGGTGCGCGTTCGCGGGCGCGGCGGCGACGTCGTCGGCGTCATCGGCAAGAAGGCCGCCCATCTGCTCAAGGAGGACGACCGTAAAAAGCCGACGCGGTTGGACGAAATGTGGATCGACATCGGCGCAAAGGACCGCGTCGACGCGCTGTGCCGAGTGGAAATCGGCGATCCCGCGGTGATCGACTCGCAACTAGTGGCGCTGTCGGACGATGTCTGTGTCGCCCGCAGTATGGACAACCGGGTGGGCGCTTTTGTCGCCCTGGAAGCCGCCCGCCTGGTCTCCCAGGATCGCTGCGCCGCCGACCTCTATGCCGTCGCCACCGCGCAAGAGGAGACGACGTTTGGGGGCGCCTTCACGGCTTCGTTTCGGGTGCCCTCGACCGTCGCCATCGCCATCGACGTCACCCACGCCACCGACTACCCGGGCGCGGACAAAAAGCGCGACCACGAAGTCAAGCTCGGCGGCGGCCCCGTACTTGGCCGCGGCTCTACCGTCAACGATGGCGTGTTCCACGGGCTGCGCAATGCCGCGCAACGATTGGGGATCGACTTCGCTATCCAGGCCACCGGCCGCTCCAGCGGCACCGACGCCGACGCCATGCTCCACTCCGGCCCCGGAACTGCCACCGGCGTCGTCTCCATCCCGAACCGCTACATGCACTCGCCAAATGAGGTCGTCAGCCTGAACGACCTCGACAGCGCCGCCCGGGTCATTGCCGAGTTCGTCCGGAGCGTGACACCCGAATCCGATTTCAGACCCGGATCGTGGAACCAGGATGAGACGCAATGACGGAGTGACTCAAGAACGGACGACGATGCGCCCGCCCTTGGCGACCACCAGATACTCGCCTGTTTCGCGGCGAAACACCATCTCGACGCCGTCGACCAGCTGGACCGACGCGACGCGCGTGAACACCACGGCGGCCCCGCTGCCGATGGCGTCGACCCGGCGCAGGGAAGGCCACAGCGTCACGAGTGCCGACGGCCGCCCCCCCTCGCCCTCGACAGTGAACTGATAGACGGCCGCTCCGGGGAGTTGAAACGGCGCCAGACTCGCCTCGCACCCGATCGTCTCGGCGATCGTCGCCACCCAGTCGTCCTGAAACGGCGCCGTCCGCAAATGTGATGACCTCGGAGTTTCGGTGTTCTCGAGCATTCCGTCCCTCGACCGTCATCCGTGCCGCCTATACTGGCACACCGCATCGAGACACGCGTCGTGGGTCAATCGATCGCCGGGCGCATGAAGCACAGCGCCGCGCGGGGAGCAGGCAATCGTGCTGCAACAGGCAAGCGGGACGCAGGGGATCGCCGCTGCCGCGCGCGAGGCACGCGCTGCCTACGAGCGGATGGAGACGCCCGACGTCACGATTGACGACGTACGCGCCGCCGCCGCGCGCATCGCCCCCTTCATCCATCGCACGCCGATCTTCGATTCGGCCACGCTCAGCCGCCTCACACGCACCCGGCTTGGCCTGAAAGCCGAGAATCTGCAACGCACCGGCGCCTTCAAAGCACGCGGGGCGCTGAATGCCATCCTCAACCTGACCCCTGAGCAGCGCGTGCGCGGCGTAATCACCCTCTCCGCCGGCAATCACGGCCAGGGGCTCGCCTACGCTGCCCAGATCATCGGCATTCGCTGCGTCGTGTTCATGCCCGAGCACGCGGTGCCCACCAAGGTCGCCGCGGTGCGTGGGTACGGCGCCGAGGCGCGGTTCGCCGCGTCGATGGAGACCGTTTTCGCCGCAATGGACGAGTATCGCGCGGCGCACGGGTTGCACTATGTCCACCCGTTCGGCGACCCGGACATCATTGCCGGTCAGGGAACAGTTGGATTGGAAATCCTCGAGGTCAGCCCGGATGTCGAGACGATTGCGGTCTGCGTCGGGGGCGGCGGCTTGCTGGCCGGCATCGCCGTGGCAGCGAAGTCGATAAAGCCGTCGGTGCGCATTGTTGGCGTGGAGCCGGAGGGGGCGCCGGTGGTGACCCGCAGCCTCGTGGCCGGCTATCCGGTGACGATTGAGAAGATCACCACGGTCGCGGACGGACTCGCCGCTCCCTTCGCGGCCGCAATCTCGCAGCGCCTCATCGAGCGCCACGTCGACGATGTCGTCATCGTCAACGATGACGAGATTCTCGCGGCGCTGCGCCTCATTCTGGAGCGGACCAAGATGCTCGTCGAGCCGGCCGGCGCGGCGGCAACGGCGGCGTTCCTCACCGCGAAAGCCGGCGCCGCCGACGGTTCACGCGCGATTGCCACGCTCAGCGGCGGCAATATCGATTTCGACAAGCTCAAGCGGCTGCTTTAGGACCGGACGCTGAAGACCAGGAGCAAGGCGATCGTGACAAAGCTCGTGATCCCGGCGCTCGCCGCGACCATTCTCGTCTCGGCGTGGTCTGCCGTGTCCTTTAGCCCGGCGTCGCGCGCGCACCAGGCCACCCCGGCCGCTCCCGCGGTCATCGCCAGCGAGGTGCTGGGGCGCGCCACACCCGCCGTTGCCGACCACGCGGAGCTGGCCCTGGGGCGCGTCACCATCATGCCCGGAGCCGAGATCCCGATCCATTACCATGCCGGCGCCCAGATTGGCGCCGTCGTCCAGGGCGAGCTGACCTACACTGTTTTCAGCGGAGAGATCGCCTGGCATCGTGGAGACCATCCAGACGCCGCGCCAACGATCATCGAACCGGGACAGACGGTCGTCGTGCGCGTCGGAGACGCCCTCATCGAATCGCCGGGCTCCGTCCATCAGGGCCGCAACGATGGCGACGAGCCGCTTGTCATCTACCTCTCCACCCTCTTCCCGGCCGACGCGCCACGCGCGATACTCGTCGACGCGACTCCGACCCCATGACCTCGCCATGCGCTTGAGCGCCCCTGCCGCCCCGGAAGCCGCTAGCACGGTCGGATTCGAGGCCCCCGCCCAACTCGACGCCCCGTACGGCGTCTATATCCACATCCCATTCTGCGACCACATATGCCCATACTGCGACTTCAACACCTACGCGGGACAGTCGGAACGCATCCCCGCCTACGTCGAAGCGGTCAAGCGCGACGCCGAGCACTGGAGCCCCAGATTTGACAGACGCGCCGCCGCATCGGTCTTCATCGGCGGCGGCACGCCGTCGTTGCTCGCGCCTTCCCAAATCGCGGAAATTCTGGCCGCGTGCCGGGAGACGTTCGTCATCGCCGACGACGCGGAAATCAGCATGGAGTCCAACCCGAGCGATCTTACCGAGCGGTACTGCGTCGGGGTTATCGATGCAGGAGTAAATCGCATTAGCATCGGCGCCCAAACGCTCGACCGGCGGGGCCTGCGGGTCCTTGGACGCCGCCACGAGTCAGGAACGACCGCCGCTGCCGTGAAAGCAGCTCGCGCCGCCGGATTCACCAACATCAGCCTCGATTTCATCTTTGGCTGGCCGGGTCAGACCCTGGATCAGTGGCGTAGCGACCTCGATCGAGTCTTGCACGGCGAAGTCGGCGGCTCTCCCCCCGATCACCTCTCGCTCTACGGCCTTATCGTGGAACCAGGAACGCCAATGGCCGACGCCGTCCGGCGCGGTATCCTCACCCCTGTCGACGACGACGCGGCCGCTGACTTCACTAAGTTGGCCTGCACGATCCTGGACGAGGCCGGCTGGCTTCGCTACGAGATCGCTAATTGGGCGAGCGGGCCGGAGAAAGCGTCCCGGCACAACGCGGTCTATTGGCGCAATGGCGACTACGCCGGCATCGGCGCTGGCGCGCACGGCCACGTGGGCGGCGATCGGACGATGAATCAGCCAGCGCCGCAGCGCTACATCGACGCGCTCCGCGACGGCCGTTCCCCGATTACGAACACGGAAACCATCACCGAGCGAACCGCGATGGGCGAAACGATGATGCTGGGACTGCGCCTGCTTCAAGACGGCGTTTCGCGGAAGGCATTTCGGCTTCGCCACGGCATCGCCATGGAAGCGCAATTCGGCCCGTCTCTCGACAGGCTGCGCGACCTCGGGCTCCTCGACATCGACCACGAACGCGTGCGGCTCACCGAACGTGGAGCGTTGCTCGCTAATTCGGTCTGCGCCGAGTTTCTCTAGCGCCACGGCCATGACGCCAGACTCCGATCTCGCGGCCTACGCACGGGCCTCACAACGGCTGCTGGGTCTGATCCGAGGCGAACGGGCCCCGGCCGCGCCGGGTTCGGGCCGCTTCGACCGCGCCGTCGCCAGATTGGCGCGGGCGCGCTCACTCCTCGAGTACTTTGGCAATCCTCAACAGAGATACCCTGCGGTCCACGTCACCGGGACCGCCGGCAAAGGCTCCGTCGCCGCGATGATTGCCGCCATTCTCACCGCCGCAGGCTACCGCGTCGGATTGCGCACCTCGCCCTATATGCAAGTCGCGACCGAGAAGCTCCAGGTCGACTCCGAGCTCATCCCAGCCCAATCGCTCGACCAATTGAGTCTTCAAGTTCTCGCCGCGCACGATCGCATCTCGCCGGAATCCGCTCTCGGCTACGCCGAAGCATGGGTTACCCTGGCGTTCGCTTGGTTCGCTGAGCAAGATATCGATCTCGCCGTCGTTGAAGTCGGCTCCGGGGGCCGCTTCGATACGACCAATGTCTTCGACGCGATCGTGAGCGTCATTACCAGCGTCGGACTCGACCATATGGTGTCGCTGGGACCGACGCTCGCCGATATTGCCTGGCACAAGGCCGGCATCATCAAACCTGGCTCGACCGCGATTGTCGGGAATGTCCCGAGTGAATCCTTGCACGTCATACAGGGCGAAGCTGACCGGGTCGGAGCGTCGATCCTGCTGGGACGGTCGTTGCCCTCCGATTTCCGTGGCGCTGTCGCCATGACCGGCGCCTTTCAGGAGACCAATGCGGGGATCGCAAACGCCGCGATCGACGCGCTTCGCAACCGGGGATTCGTCATTCCTGGCGAAGCGGTAGCGTCCGGGCTTGCCAATGCCCGCCTCCCCGGTCGCCTGGAGCGAATGCCAGGCGCGGGCCGGCCTGTCGTGTGGCTCGATGGCGCGCACAACGCGGACAAGATTGCCGCAGTGGCCCGTGAATCGCGCCTGATTGCGACGGGGGGACGAGGGCCCGTCGTCGTCCTCGGCGTGCTGAAATCCAAGGATGCCAGGGCGATCGCGGCCGGAGTGGCGCCGCTCGCGTCGGCGATCGTCGCGACGGAACCAACCGTTTTCGGCCGTTTGCCGCTCGATGCCGACAGTCTTGGCGCGGCAGTCAAAGCCGCCGGTTTCGGCCGACCCCTCCATGTCGAACCCGATTGGCGCCGCGCCTTCGCCCTCGCCGAGATGCTCGGGCGCGAAGCCGGTTCAAGCGTAGTGGCAACGGGATCCATGTATCTCGCCGGCCAGCTTCGCGGGAGGTGGTATCCCGACGCGGAGATCGTAGTGCAACGGACGCCCTGGCCGGTTGTGACCGAAGCTGCGAATCAGGCGCTGCCTGAGCGCTCGGTCGCCTTGTAAGCGACGAAGCCGATCACCAGCGCCAGGAGTCCGACGAGCATCAGGTACTTGCCGATGTCGATCATCCAGAAGCTGGGCTGGAGCGTGGACGTGCCCATGCCGTAGACGGTGAGCCCGACCGACGCCGCCACCGCACCCAGAACGATCAGCCAGCCCCAGATGTTCACCTTACACTCCTCGCCGCCAGCCCGTGATGGGGCCGATCCGCCGCTTTTCGAAGGCTACGGGATACGGACTCCACCGTCCACCAGGTCGCCTTGGCTTACGGCGCCGGCGTCGCCGCGACAGCGGGCGCCGCTTCGGGAGTCGGCGTCAGTCCCGCCGAGACCGCAAGCGATTCCAGGATCCGCTGCAGTTCCGCCTGTGACTCGCCGTAAGTTGTCCAATCGCCCTCCCGCAACGCGATCTGCCCGCGCTCGTACGCCGCGAGGGCGTTGGCCACGGTCGCTTGCAGGGGCGCCTCGCCTGGCGCAAGCTCGCCCTCGACGTTCGCCGTCCCGGCGTCCGCCGGCGCTGAGGCATCGTCTCCGGCGACGGCAGCCAACGCTTCTTCGAGTGTGGGGCGCATCTCCACCTCCTCGTTCGTCGCCACGATGACGAACGTCAGCTCGGACGGGGCGCCCTCCATCCCCGTGGCCTGGAGATAGACCGGCTGCACGTACATCACCGTCTCCTCGACCGGCAGCACGAGCAAGTTGCCGCTGATGACCTGCGAACCCGACTGGCCAAGCAATGTGAACTGGGCCGAAATCTCCGGATCCTGGTTGATGCGGGCCTCCACTTGCTGCGGCCCGAAGACGGTAATCTGGCGCGGGAAGCGGTAGACGACCAGCCGCGCATCCCCCATGGCGTCCGACTGGCCGGCCATCCACGCCGTCATGTTCGGGCGATTGATCGGGGTAAATGGACGGATGATCTTGAACCCGGTCTCCGTTTCGCTGGGCAACGGCAAGGTCATGTAATAGGGCTCCATCGGCAAGAGGCTGGTCTGCCGCTGCCCGTCGACTTCGACCTCCTCGGCGGCCAACTCCCAGCGGTCCTCGCCGTTATAGAACGCGGTCGGGTCGGTGACGTGGTAGGCCGAAAAAACCCGCGTCTGAAGATCGAAGAGATCCTCCGGGTAGCGAAAGTGCTCGGCGAGCGCCGGCGGCGCTTCCGAGATGGGCCGGAACATCCCGTCGAACAAGGCCATGTAGGCGTCGGCGATTGGATCGGGCATCGCCGTCCGGTAGAACGTGACCGTGCCGTCATAAGCGTCGACCGTGGCCTTCACGGTATGCCGGGCGTAGTTCACGTCGGCGTACGGCTGCGAGTTCGGGAAGCGGTCGGTGGCCGTGTAGGCGTCCGCGATCCAGATCAGGCGGTCGTCGACGATGGTCAGGTACGGGTCGCCATCGAGCAGCAGGAACGGCGCGATCGCCGAGACGCGATCCGCGATCGTCCGCCGCAGCAGGACTTGCGATTGATCTGTTAGCTCCTCGGTAAAGAGGAGCCGGCGCTCACCCAGGTTGATGGCGAGCATCACCCGCCGCAGGTAGCTGTCGAGCCGGAGCGAGCCGCGGGCCGTCCCCTGGAACGGCTCTCCGGGCGTCTCACCCGCGATCCCATTGACTTCCTGCACGCCCGTGTTGACCGCCACCCATGTGCTGTCCAGTTCCCCGAAATAGATCTCCGGCCGCTCGATGGTCATCACTCCCGCTTCCTCGGGTGGGATCCCGCCGACCGTGAAAACCGGAAGGCCCTGGCTCGTCGCCTCATTGATCGGGCTGACGACGGCCCCGTAGCCGTGCGTGTAGGTCAGGTGCTGGTTGGTCCAGGTCTGGGCGTTTGCCGGCAATCCCGTGATGTCCAGCTCGCGGGCCGAGATAAGGACCTGCTGCAATGCGTCCTCTTCCGGATAGCGGTCCACATCCACGTCGTTGAAGCGGTAGTACGGCACGAACGAGCGGAGCTGCTGGTAGGTCTGGCGGGCGATGCGGTAGTCCCACAAGCGGACGTTGCGCAGCACAGGCGAATCTGCCCGCAACGCGCTCGGCGGCGGCTCGCCTTGGCCGCTGAGCGTGCGGGAAACGACGTCGGTGAGCCCAAAGCCGGCGCGGGTGAGAGCGATGTTGTTCGCGATGTACGGTGATTCGCGCTGCAGCTCGTTCGGCTCGACGATCGTCTGCTGCACGATGCGCGGCACCAATTCGCCGATCACCACGGCCGCCACCCAGACGATAGCGATGCCCGCCAACCAGCGCAGTTGGTCGGTGCGGCGGCTGAAGAGGAGCACCATCGCGGCGGCGACCGAGACGAGGGCCAGGAAGTAGTTCAGCGGCCGCACCACCATCACGTCTGTGAAGCTCGGCCCGTAGGCGAATCCCGTGGTCGAGTACTGGAGATCGTAGTTGGCCAGGACATAGCCGATGCCAAACAGGATCAGCAGCACCGCCCCCAGGATCACGAGGTGCCGCCGAGCCTGCGGCGAGGCGCCCAGTTGATCGAGGCGATCGAGACCACGCAATCCGAGGTAGATGAGCCCAGTGGCGACAATCGTCGCGATCACGGTAGCGATGGCCATTTGATGCGCCAGCTCCAACGCCGGCAGCAAGAAGACGTAGAACCGCGCATCGAGTCCGAAAATGGGATCCGCGATACCGAAGCTGTTGCCGGCAAACGCCAGCCGCCACATGCCCCACTGCTGCGCCGCGATCCAACCCGCGAACAGCCCAATGGCGATCGTCAGCAGCCAGAGCGGCCAGCGCAGGAGGCGGCTCGACGCCAGGCGCCCCCCCCGACCGGCTCTTTCCTGACGACGCAAGGCAAGCTGCCAATTGACGGCGAAGAAGCCGCCCACCAGGAGCGCGGCGACAATGAAAGCCAGGCCGGCGGAGATGTAGCGGGTGAGCAGCGCCGACTGGTAGCCGACGCTCTCGAACCACCACCATTGCACCCAGAACGTTGACGTGAGATAGATGAATGCGAAGATCGCCGCGATCACGAGCGCGGTAACGATCATCCGCTTGGTCGACGGCGAGGGCGACCAGCCCGGGCCGCCTCCCGTGGCTCCGCGGCCTGGAACCCGCGCTCGTCTCAGGATTCTTCCGGCCGCATCCATCGAGACGCCGTCCCCCCTCCGTGCCAACCCGAGCGCCAGCATGGCAGCCCGACGCCCGCGGGCGCCCCGCTATCATTGCACTGGCGATCCTGGCAAGCGGTGGTCAGTGTACCCTGCGGGCCTCGAGGATTGACTAACATGATGCCGCGTCTATTGAGGCCCAGCCTTGCTCGAAGTCACCAGTCTTGGCAGCGGCAGCAGCGGCAACGCGCTGCTGATCCGCACCGACACCGTTACGCTTCTCGCCGATTGTGGCGTCGGCGTGCGACGCCTGACGCCAGCGCTGCGGACGCTCGGCGTCGGCATATGCGACATCGACGTCGTCCTGGTGAGCCACGAGCACGGCGACCACATCAGGGAGCTGCCGCGTTTCGTGGCCACGGGCACGCCGATCGTCTCCACACGAGGAACCGCCTCCGCCTCTAACGCCCCGGCCGGCGCCTGGACGGCGAGTGCGCCGATGCGACCGATTCACGTCGGCCACACCGAGATCGTTCCCGTGCCGGTCTCCCACGATGCTGCCGAGCCATGTGGCTTTCTCGTGCGCACCGCCGCGGGCGCGATCACGGTCTTGACCGATTTGGGCAGCGCTTCCGAGGCCGCGGCGGAGGCCATTGCCGAGTCGCATCTCGTCGTCCTCGAAGCGAACCACGATGAGGCGCTGCTGCGCCGAGGGCCATACCCGCTGCGCCTCCAGCGCCGCATCCTGTCCGACGCCGGCCACCTCTCGAACGCCGCGTGCGCGGAGCTTCTTGCCACCGCGCTGCGATACGCTCGGACGCTGCCGACCATCTGGCTCGCGCATCTCTCGGAAACGAACAATCGGCCGAACCTGGCGCGGAATGCAGTCGCTCGCCGCCTCGCCGCGTGCGGACTGACGCTTGACATTCAAACCCTTCCGCGCCGATCAGTCAGCGAGACTTGGAGCCCCGGTTCCGCCAGTCAAAGCGTCGCCCAACTCACGCTTGAGTTCTGAGGTCGAGCGTTCCGTCCATATACTCTTTGCGGCGAGTTTCCGCTCAGCCGGCGCCCAGCAACCGGCCGCCAGAAAGGCGCTCACGCTTTGGACATCGTGTTCTTGCTCCACGACCGGCTCTCGACCACGGTCATGCTCTACATGGCCGCGTTGGGACTGTGGGGATTGGTCGCCTACGTCCGTGGGCAGGGCGTCTCAGGGAGCATTGGCGGCGCCTTGGTCATTGCCGAAGTATTGGTGCTTGTTCAGGTGGCCGCGGGCGTGCTTCTGGTGGCCGGCGGACTGCGTCCGCCGGCCACCACCCACTACCTGTACGGCATCTCGGCAATTCTCGTCCTCCCCTTCGCTTGGTCCTATTTTCGCAGCCGGGACCAGCGGCAGGCGCTCCTCATGTACAGTTTGCTGGCCCTGTTCATCTTCGGGCTGGCCGTACGGGGAGCTATGACCGGCCGTTAACTCGGCCTACGAGTCTACGCCCAGGTTTCGATTCCGCTGCCATTGCGCGCAAACGGCCGTATTGCCTGTTAGTCACAGAAACCGCATTTTCGTAGGGCGCTCCGCCGTCTTGCCAGACAACGGTCCCGTTTTCTCGCGAACGGACACCCACCCGTTGACCGTCAGTCGGGCTGAGCGTACACTCTGACCGTACTCGCGGACCCTTCGCTGATGAGCCGGTTACGCCGCACGGATGAAAGGAGAACCCGTGGAGTCAGGGCTGCCGGACTATCAGGCGGCGATCGACGACGCACTTCAGCTCGTCTACAGCCAACACCACCGCCTCATCGCGCAGCTGCATCCGGAATCGTTTCGCGAGCTGACGCTCGACGAATTGCGCGAAGGCCCGCTTGGCCGCGATCTGCGCCGTCTGGCCGACCTGGCCCGCGGTCAGGTGCGCGAGCAAAAAGACCTCGTCCTGACAGCGATCGATTCGATCCTGCAGATCCTCTTCTGGCCAGCCGCCGCCGATGACTACACGGTTCCCCGGACCTTCTGGGACACGGAATTAGGGCGCATGCTGGCGTTGGCCAAGTACCGAGCGTACGATCCGACCGAGCTGGTCAGCATCGGCAATGCCGCCCAGCAACTCGGTGTGACGCGGCCCACTATCTACCGTTGGATGGACGACCGTACGCTGAGCTACGTCAAGGACGATATGAGCGGCCGCACGTTCGTCGTCCGCCGCGACATCGACAACCTCAAGCGCGTCGCCGCCGAGCTTGCTGCCCAGGGGTAATCCTCGGCAAAGCTATCCCCTCTCTGGCGCGGGCGTCTCGCCGCCCGGAACGCGCCGATCGACGACCTCCCCACATTCGACGAAGATGCGCGGCACGCGCTGGCTAATCCCAACCAGAACCTCGTAGGCGTTCGTCCCGCACAGCGCCGCGATGTCCTCCACTCCGGGCGCCCTCGTCCCGGGATCGTCGCTCATGACATGCACGACGTCGCCCACTCCGACGTAGGCTTCGGCCGGAACCTCGACGACAATTTGATCCATTGAGACGCGGCCAAGCACATGGCACGATCGGCCGCGGATGCCAACCCACCCTTTCCCGGATAGCGCCCGCCGATAGCCGTCGGCGTAGCCGATCGGCACAAGCGCCCCTACCGTCGAGCTGGATGCACGGAAGGTACGGTTGTAGCCTACCGTGTCGCCTTCACGAAGGGGCAGGATCCGCGCCACCCGGCTTTCGAGACGCATTGCGCTCCGCATTCCAGGCGCCAGCGCCACCTCCCTAGACGGCCGAACCCCGTAGAGCGCGATTCCCGCGCGCGCCATGTCGTAGCTCGTACCCTGATTCGTGAGGATGCCCGCACTGTTCGCCGCATGCACCGATGGCTTCGCGATGCCAGCGGCGCCGACGCGCGCAAGAGTCTCCTCGAATCGCTGCAGTTGTTCAGTCGTGAACGGCTCACCCGGCTCGTCCGCCGACGCGAAGTGCGTCGAGATCCCGGCCAGCCGCACGTTGTCGTCCGCGACGATGCGGGAGGCCAGCGCCACCGCCAGATCAGGACTGGCCCCATACCGACTCAGGCCCGTATCGACTTTCACGTGGATGGCCACGGGTCTTTGGCGCGTCTCGCTGGCCGCAAGCTGAACGGCGTCGAGCAGCGTCTTTTCCCCGACGGTGATTTGCAAGCCGGCTTCGCACGCGGCCACCGCCTCGGATGGGTCGATGGCGCCGAGGAGGATCGTTGGCGCCACGATGCCGTGCTGGCGGAGAATGCGCCCCTCGCCGACCGTGGCTACCCCGAGGTCCGAGGCGCCTGCATCCAGGGCCGCTCGGGCCACCCAGGGCGCGCCATGGCCGTATGCATCGGCTTTCACGACGGCCATCAATCGAGCATGCGGTGGGAGGAGGCAGCGCAGAGCGCGCACGTTTGCTGCGATGGCGTCAAGGTCGACGATGGCCCGCGTCGACCGAACACCGGTGACGTCTCGAGCCAGGACGGGCACGTCGCTCGCCCGAATCAACCGGACTGGGAGTCGGCCGCCGAGTCGCCCAATTCGAGGCGGGCGATCATCTCGACCAGGCCCGTGCGCGTGGCAAGACCCACGATCCGTCGCGATTCGTCCACGACCGGCACCGGGTTGACCCGCTGCTGCATCATCAACGTGGCAAGCTCGGAGAGAGTGGCAATGTCGCGGATGCTGACGACGGGCGACGACATCAACTCGCCCGCCGTGGTTGCCAGGACGTGCCGCAGCTCCTCTTCAAACGGCTCGCCGGCGTCGGCCATCAGGATTGCATCGAACAGGGTGGCGACCGCGGGAATGTCGACGTCCGCCTCGCGCTGGATGAGGTCGCCCTCCGTGACGATGCCGACCAACTCATCGTTCTCGATAATGGGGACGCCTGGCACGCGATGATCCACCATCAGCCGCGCCAAGTCTCCCACCGACGCCATAGGTCCAGCAATCGGCACCTCGCGCCGCATGACCTCTTTCACCGACTGTTCGCCGTGGGGCACATTAGTCTCCCATTCGCTCCAACGAGCAAAGCTCCTCGGCGATCGCCGCCGGCAGATCGCTGGCGACGAGTCCGAGTGTCCCGTACCGCTCTCCGACGCGCTCGGCGGCGCGGCTGCCCACGTACACTGCCAGGGCGGCAGCGTCCCGCGGGCTCAGCCCCTGGGCGAGGAGCGCCCCTATTGACCCGCTCAGCACGTCTCCGCTTCCCGCCGTCGCCAGCGAGGCCGGCGTTGGGCAGGAGCGGATGGTTCCGTCCGGGCTTGCCACGAGCGTGGGACTCCCCTTGAGCACAACGGTTTGGCTCCACCGGGCAGCCGCGTCTCGCGCGATGTCGCTGGCATTCGCGACCACCTCGTCACTCTCCAGCGTGACCAGGCGCGCCATCTCCCCGGCGTGCGGCGTCAGGATGAGGCGCTCGCTTGGCACATGCTCCCACCAGGAGTCCTTGGTCGCCAGCCAGTTGAGCGCGTCCGCATCGACGACCACCGGTCGTCCGGACGACGCGACGACGCCCTGTCCCGATGCCTCAGCGCCGTGTCCAGGAACGCCGAAGCCGATGCCGCCGCGGTTCCGGGGCGGCCCGAACAGAGCCGCGAGCAAATTCTCGGTCGCCTCGTCGTCGCCGAGTCCGGGACCGATGACCATCGAGCCCGCCCGCTCCAATCGCTCCCCTATCGCCTCGGCGGCACGCACGGCGACCGACGCCGAATCCCCGTCCGGCAAGAAAGCGACCGTCACCTCGGGCGCCAGTCCGACGACGACCGGCGCGATCGACCGGGGCAGCGCCGCCACCACGATGCCCGCTCCCGAGCGTCCGGCCGCGGCGCAACTCAACGCCGCCGCCCCCGCGAACTGCGGCGACCCAGCGACGACAACCACCCCACCGACGCTCCACTTGTGGGCTCCCGATCGCCGGCGCGGCAGGACCGACGCGGCCCACCCCTCGGTGATTGCATCCACTCCAGACGCTAAGTCCGTTCTGCTTCCACCCTGTCGAGCCAACGAGAATCCCCTCTCAACCTAAGCCTATTCGTCTCGGTAGGCATGTGCCGGGTCGCGGAACGCGACGACGAACGCCAAAGCGTCCGTGCGGGAGTGCGAAAGCGACACATCAAACGCCATCAGCCCAAGCTTCTCGGCACGAGCGGCGGCGCTGCCGTGGAGGACCAACACCGGCTTACCCCGTCGGTTGGAAAGCACTTCCATCTCACGCCAACGAATGCCGCGAATGCCGGTGCCCAGCGCTTTCGACGTCGCTTCCTTGGCCGCGAACCGGGCCGCCAACTCGGACACCCGCGCGCCATAGCGGTCCCGTTCGCGCTCCGTGTAGACCTTGCGCAGGAAACGCTCACCGAAATCATCCAGCGCCCGTTGGATGCGGGCAATCTCGATGACGTCAACCCCGACCGAGACAAGTCCGGTTCGCTCGGCGTCGAACTCGGGTTCATACCGTGCCAATCGCCCCTCCCCCAGCGGCCAAGATTGTACCTGGGGCGTCGAGGGGGCCGCCGCGACACGCACGCTTTCGCCGCCCCTAACCTGCCACGGTCGCCGCGACGGGCCGATAGCGATCCATGAACGAGGCGTGCGCGGTCCCGAACCGACCGGCGTCGATCGACGCGCGAATCGCCGCCATCTGACGGGCCAGGAATCGCAAGTTGTGTAGGGAGGCCAGCCGCAGTCCGAGCAGTTCCCGTGCCCGAAACAGGTGATGCAGATACGCCGCGCTGAACCCCGTACACGCTTCGCAGTCGCACTCGGAATCGAGCGATTCGTGGCGATCGGCGAATCGGCGCTGCTTGATGTTGACGCGCCCATCCGGGGTGAAGAGCGCCCCGTTGCGCGCCAACCGCGTCGGCAGCACGCAATCGAACATGTCGACCCCGCGCGCCGCGCCCATCCAGAGATCCTCCGGCGACCCGACGCCCATCAGGTAGCGGGGTTTGTCCGGCGGCAAGATTGGAGCGACGAGTTCCAACATCTCGGCCATCACCGGTTTCGGCTCACCCACGCTCAGGCCGCCGATGGCGCATCCGGCCACGTCCACCTCAGCCAGCGCCCGCGCGCTGGCCGTTCTCAAGGCCGAATCCATCCCGCCCTGGCAGATGCCGAAAAGCGCAGAGCGCAACTTGCCTCCTTGGTCCTCGAACGCGTCGATGCAGCGATCGAGCCAGCGATGGGTCCGTTCGGTTGCGTCTCGCACGGCTTCGTATTCGGCGGGGAGCCCGACCAGGTGATCGAGCGCCATCACGATGTCCGAGCCCCAGCCGAGCTGGAGCGCGACGGCTGTCTCCGGGTCCAGGTGATGTGGGCTGCCGTCGATGTGCGAGCGAAACGTCACCCCCGACTCGCGGACCCGAGCATTCCCGGCCAGGCTGAAGATCTGGAACCCGCCGCTGTCGGTCAGGATCGGCCCCTGCCAGCCCATGAACGCGTGCAGCCCGCCCGCGGCGACCAATGTCCCCAAGCCGGGACGCAACATGAGGTGGTATGTGTTGCAAAGCAGGATCTCCGCGCCAACCTCACGAACCTCGCGCGGCAAGAGCGTCTTGACTGTCGCCTGGGTGCCGACCGGCATGAAGGCTGGGGTCTGCACCGCGCCCCGCCGCGTGGTCAGCACGCCGCGCCTGGCAAACGAAGTCATGTCGGTGGCAACGACCGCAAACGCGAAAGCCGTTCCGTCTTCCGCATGCACCGACGGCGCCACGTCTGCCGCATCGCCACAACCATGCTGAGGCTTGCCGGCGGCCGGTGCGAAAGGACTCATGGCGATTGAGGACGATGCTACGCAGTCGTCCGGCGTCCATAGGAAGCGGTGGCCCGCCGGCGACGCACACGGCTCAACGCGTCGTCCGCTACGGTGTCGGCCGCTCCGTTCGTCGCGGCAGCAGATCCATTGCTGGAAACGACAATGCTCGCGTCCGCATCGAAGAACGACACGTCCACAAGTGGATCCGCCTTCGTCGCCAACGGCAGGCCATTCGCCCCGACCGAGCCGTTGGCGGCCGCGGTCCCCATTCGCTTCCGCGACTCCAGCGCTGGCATCTTCGGCCGGACGCCATTGCCCGCCTGCGCGCCGGCCGCGGACTTGGCGCCGGTCCCGGAGCTGCCCGCCTTCAGCGCGCCGGCGGTCGCCTTCTTGCCAGCTCCCGTGCCCTTCGCGGTCGACTTCTTCAGGTCGCCGCGGGCGCTCTTGCCGACCCCTTCGACCTCGTCCTGAATCGAGCGCATCTCGCGCTGGAACGACTTCTTGACCTCGTCGACCTCCGCGAAGGTCTTTTCGAACTCGCCGGTGAGATCCGCGCTCATGCGGCGGAAATCGCGCACCCAGCGCCCGACCTGGCCGGCGAGCTCGGGCAGGCGGCTGGGGCCGAAGATGATCAGCGCGACGACCAGGACGACGAACATCTCCTGGTACCCGATTCCGAACATGAGAGGGGCGCCCTCGCTGGGAACGTCGGTCGGCATCCCGACCGTGCTACCTCGCGGCCGTGGCAAAATCGCGGCGGGAGTATACCATCGGCGGCGTTCGACCAAACGCGAGAGGCTCGATTTCCGTGAAAATTATTGTTGGGTTGGGAAATCCCGGACGCGAGTACGTCGCGACGCGCCACAACGTCGGGTTCATGGTCATAGACGAGCTGGCGAGGCGGCTTTCCGCCGGCGACAAGCGGACCCGCTTTCGCGCGGAGGTGATCGAGGCGTTCGATCAGGGGGAAAAACTCGTCCTGGTCAAACCGCAAACGTACATGAACCTTAGCGGTGTATCGGTGCGGGAAGCGACCCGCTGGTACAAGGCGCCGGCGGAAAACGTCCTGATTGTCGCCGATGACATCGACCTGCCTTTCGGATCCTTGCGGCTGCGCGGCTCAGGCGGCTCGGGCGGACACAACGGCCTGAAGTCTATTTTCGAAGAGCTGGGCAGCCAGGACGTGCCGCGGCTGAAGATCGGAGTCGGCCGCGGTTCCGGCAACGCTACGCGGCAGGTGCTGACGCGGTTTAATGCCGAAGAGACGAAGCTGCTTCCCGAAATCGTGGCCGCCGCCGTCGAATGCGTCCAGGACTGGGAACATAACGGCATCATCGAAGCGATGAACCGCTGCAACCGACGCCTCGAGCCGGCCGTGTCGGCTGAGCCCGTGGGCGACAGCGAGACGAGCCGAGCCAGAAGCCAGACTCCAAACCGCGGCGACGCGTCCCAGCCAGCTCAGCGTGAGCCGGCGACCGGGGCGTACAATCGGACTCGCGCGTGGCTGCAGCGCCGCATTGGCGAATCAGGAGGCGAACGCGTTGACCGACGCTCATGACGCGCCAGTCATCGATACGGTCCTGGTCGCCGGAGCCGGCACGATGGGCGGCGGCATTGCCCAGGTGTTGGCGGAAGCCGGCATCACAACCGTGCTCGTCGACGCCGACTCCGGGGCCTTGGAACGAGGGTTGGCGGCGATCTCTGCGCGCTGGGACCGGGCGGTGCAGTCCGGCCGGTGCTCGCAGGATGACGTGACAAGCGCTCGGGGCAAGTTGCGCTCGGGCTCCCTCTCCGACGCCAGCCAGTGCGATCTGGTGATTGAAGCGATCGTCGAGAAACTCGACGCAAAGGTCGTTCTTTTCCGGGAATTGGCGCAGATCGCCTCTTCCGACGCCGTTTTCGCTTCCAACACCTCGTCACTCGCCATCACCACGCTCGGACAAGCCTCCGGAAGACCGGACCGCTTCGTGGGCATGCACTTTTTCAACCCTGTGCCCGTGCTGCCGCTCGTGGAAATCGTCAAGGGACTGGCGACTAGCGACGAGACAGTGGCCACGGTGGTGACTTTGGCCGAGCGAATCGGCAAGACGCCTGTCGTCGTCAATGACGCGCCGGGTTTCGTGGCGAACCGCATCCTCCTGCCGATGATTAACGAGGCGATCTTCACCCTGGACGAAGGTGTCGCGTCCGCGGACGCCATCGACAGCGTGATGAAGCTGGGGATGTCGCACCCGATGGGGCCGCTCGCGCTCGCCGACCTGATCGGCCTGGACATCTGCCTCGACATCATGGAAACGCTGCACCGCGACTTCGGAGATGACAAGTACCGCGCGGCCCCGCTGCTGCGGCGCATGGTTGCCGCTGGCAGGCTCGGCCGCAAGTCCGGACAAGGGTTCTACGCCTACTGACCTCCCGCCAGCTCGCCGAAGGAGATGGCCCCGTGCTTTCAGCCGATCCCCATCCTCGGCCGCCGATTCGGGTGCTGATCGCCAAACCTGGCCTCGACGGCCACGACCGCGGGGCCAAGGTGCTCGTGCGCGCGTTGCGCGACGCGGGCTTCGAGGTGATCTACACCGGGCTGTTCCAGACGCCAGAGATGATCGCCTCAGCAGCGATGCAGGAGGACGTTCAGGTCATCGGCCTGAGCATTCTCTCAGGCGCCCACATGTCCCTCTTTCCGCGCATCATGAACGAACTGCGTGCTCAAGGGCTTGACGGCGTTCTGGTGGTCGCAGGGGGAACGATCCCGAAATCGGACATCCCGGCCATCAAGGATCTCGGCATTGCTGAAGTGTTCGGGCCTGGCGCCCAATTTTCCGCCATCATCGACTTCATCCGCAGCCACGCGCCGGCTCCTTCGCCGTCGTGGTGACGGCGCAAGACATCCTCGAGCGCCTGCGCGGCGACCGCCGCGCCCTGCCGCGCCTGGCGACGCTGGTCGAAAACAACGACCTTCGCGGGCTCGAGGCCTTGGACGCCCTCTACGGCGCCACCGGCCAAGCGCACGTCGTAGGCATCACGGGTCCGCCGGGCGTCGGCAAGAGCAGCCTGATCGCGTCGCTGGTCGAACGAATCCGGGCGTCGGAGCGCCGGGTCGCCGTGCTGGCCGTCGACCCCTCCAGCCCGCTCACCGGCGGGGCAGTGTTAGGCGACCGCATCCGGATGATGGGACGGCACGCCGACCCCGATGTCTTCGTGCGTAGCATGGCCAGCCGCGGCCGGCAGGGCGGGCTCGCCTGGACCACTGCCTCCCTCGTTCACCTGCTCGATGCTGCCGGATTTCCTTTCATCCTCGTCGAAACGGTCGGCACAGGCCAGGACGGGACCGACATTGCCTCGCTGGCCGATACCGTCATGGTTGTGCAAGCGCCCGGCCTTGGCGACGGAGTGCAAGCGATCAAGGCGGGGCTGCTCGAAGTGGGCGATGTTGTTGTCGTCAACAAATCGGATCAGCCAGGAGCCGGCGACACGATTCGCCTGCTTCGATCTGCCTTCGCCCTCGCCCATCCCACCACGGCTCGCGTTGTCCCGATCCTCGCGACAACCGCCGTCGATGGGGCGGGAGTAGCTGAGCTGCTAGCAGCGATTGATGACCACGCCGCTTGGCTCGATAGCGAGGGCGAGCGCACGCATCGACGCGAGCAGCGGGCTCGAACAGAGGTGCTCGCCGGCATCCGAGCTGCGCTCGATGCGAAGCTCCAGGGCCTGCCGCACGATTCCGGAGCTCTTCGAGCAGCCGTCGCGCGAGTGGTGAACAAAGAGCAGAGCCCCCGCCGAGCCGTGGCATCAATCCTCGCGGCGCTCGAAGACCCCTGAATCGCGGGAGCGCGCCGCCCCATTGGCGATTAGCGCCGCGGTCGCCCCTGCGCCGATGCCATTGTCGATGTTGACCACGACCAGGCCGGGAGCGCATGACTGCAGCATGGTCGTCAACGCGCCGACGCCACTGGCGCCAAGTCCATAACCGATCGACGTCGGCAGCCCGATCACCGGGACATCGACCAGCCCGGCCACCACCGATGGCAGCGCGCCGTCCATGCCGGCCGCGACGACGACGACATCCACGCCTTCGGCATGAAACCGCTCCAGTGGCTCGACCAGCCGATGCAACCCGGCCACGCCGACGTCCCACGCCGTCAACACGCAGGAGCCCATCTCCTCGGCCATCAACGCCGCCTCCGAGGCGATCGGCACGTCCGACGAGCCGGCACTGAGGATTCCGACGCGGCCACCGCGAACGGGCCGTCGGCTCCCTCGGACGGACGCGACAATGGCGCGCGCGGCATGATATTCCTCGACGGCGAGGTCGGCCGCCAGCTCCGAACGAATCGACTGGACGCTCCGATCGGGGACGCGGCTGGCAATCGACCGGCCGTTCGCCTCAGCGAGCCGCCGCAACGCCGCGGCCACATCAGAAGCCGATTTGTTCTCGGCGTGGACGACCTCCGGAATCCCGGTTCGGCGCAGTCGGTTGGGATCAATACGCAGGTTGGCGCTGGGATCGAACGCCGTATCTGGATCGGGCGGGTCGCCCAACAATGCCCTCCGGAGATCGCCGAACGGAGAATCCCCCTCTATGGTCATGCGGGTGGCGCCTCCTCCAGCGCCCGTGCGATCGCCTCTTCGGCGCGGACCGAGGGCGCACCTGGTCTCATGAGAGCGAGGAACTCGACGTTGCCAGCCGGACCACGTATCGGCGACGCGGTCAGCGCCGCCACGCCAAGACCCAGCTCATCCGCAGCCGCGAACACCCCCTCCAGCACTCGGCGATGCGTTTCCGGATCACGCACCACGCCGCCTCGCCCGACCTCGCCGCGCCCCGCCTCGAACTGTGGCTTCACCAGCGCCAATATGACACCATCGTGCTTCAGCACACGCAGGGCTGCCGGCAGCACGAGCCGTAATCCGATGAACGATACGTCGATCGTGACGATATCGACCTGCTCGGGCAGGTCGTCGAGGTTCCGCGCGTTCAACCGGTCCATGATGACGACTCTACGATCGAGGCGCAATCGCTCGGCGAGCTGCCCATACCCGACGTCAATAGCGTAGACCCGCTCCGCCCCACATTGCAGCAGGCAATCAGTAAATCCTCCCGTGCTGGCCCCGAAATCCGCGGCGAGCGCGCCGGCGACATCGACCCCGAATCGAGCCAGCGCGTGCTCCAGCTTCTCCCCGCCGCGGCTGACGAACCGGGCCGGAGCCTTCAGCGCCACTGCGTCTCCGCTGCCAACGCGCGAACCCGCCTTGGTCAGCGGCACGCCATTCACAAGGACATCCCCGGCCATGATCAGCGCGCGGGCGCGGGATCGGCTCTCCGCCAGACCACGCTCCACCAGCGCTTCATCCAGTCGAATGCGCTCGCGAATCTGCGACGCCGCACCCGGCTCGCTACACCCCAACACGGGCCCGGAACGGCGAAACCTGGACGTGGCAAATGGCCACCGCTAGGGCGTCCGCGGCGTCGTCCGGCCGCGGCAGATCGTCCAAACCGAGCATGATGCGCACCATTTCCTGAATTTGGCGCTTGTCCGCCTTGCCGTACCCGACCACTGCCTGCTTCACCTCCGACGGCGCGTACTCGGCGACGGCGACGCCGCGCTGCGCCGCCGCCAGCAAGATCACACCTCGCGCCTGGCCGACGGTCATGGCGGTCGTTACGTTGCGCGCGAAGAAGAGCAACTCCACCGCGACGGCGCTCGGTTGATGCCGCTCAATCAACTCCGTGACAGCGTCATGGATGACGAGCAGTCGCGAGGCCATTGGCTCATCCGAGTCGGTCACGATCACGCCGTAATCGATCGCCCTCGGATCAGGCTCACTCTCGATGACCCCGTAGCCGAGGCGCGCCGTGCCGGGATCGAACCCGATGGCAATCATCGATCGGCGCCTCCGGCATGGGTTTACATCGCGGCGGCGAGCACCTCGTCGCTGACGTGGAGATTGGTGAAGACCTCCTGAACGTCGTCGAGATCTTCCAGCTTTTCCACCAGCCGAATCACCCTGACCGCCACGTCCGGCTCCGGCTCCACCAAGGTCTTCGGCCGCATGGTCAACTGAGCTCCATCGACCGTGAATCCGGCCGAGGCGAGCGCCTCACGCGTCCGGTGCAGCTCGGCCGGTTCGGTGTAGACGATGACCGCTTCATTTTCGGGCTCGACGTCGCTCGCTCCAGCGTCGATGGCGACCAGCGCAACCTCATCCGGGTCGGCGGCGTCAGTCGCGATCTCGATGACGCCCATCTGGTCGAACATCCAGCCGACGCTGCCATTTTCGCCAAGCGTTCCTCCCGCTCGGGTGAGCGCAGCGCGCACCTCGCTCACGGTGCGGTTCCGATTATCGGTCTGGACCTGGATCATCAAAGCCGCGCCGCCCGGCCCGTATCCCTCGTAGAAAATCTCCTCAAACTGGTCTCCGGACCCCGCACCGGCGGCGCGTTGGATCGCGCGCTCGATATTATCCTTCGGCATGTTGGCCGCTTTGGCGCGGTCCACGGCCAGGCGGAGGCGGTTGTTGGCGTCCGGGTCGGGAAGCCCTTCCCGGGCGGCGATTGAGATTTCGCGCGCAAGCTTGGTAAAGAGCTGACCCCGCTTGGCATCGGCGGCGCCCTTCTGCCTCTTGATCGTCGACCACTTGGAATGCCCTGACATGACGCCGCTCCTCTAACGGGTTTCCACTTCGTTCCTTGCGACGGACCAGTATAGTCGGTCGATTGCTCTCGATTCGTTCCCAATACGAATCCGTGCCGCTTGAAATATGGGCAAAGCTCCGCTAGACTACGCCCATACAACAGGTCAGTGGCACGAATAGCGCGCCCGCGGCGCGCAGCGAGCGGACAATGCCAGCCCGCACTGGTCGGTATCCACCTACGAGACCGTAGCGCATTGCCCTCCGCTCATTCGGCGGCGGGTTTTTGTTTGCCGTCCGCGCCATGCCCTTGCCCCACTTCGTCCCCTCGAGGCCGCGCGTCGTCCGCTGAAAGAAACGGTGACAGAGGCGATGGTGACGAACCTGATCGACAAGGGCCGAGACCAGGGGTACGTACTTTCCGACGACGTCGTCGCCGCTTTTCCGAACGCCGAGGACCAGATCGATCTCCTCGAGGAGTTCTATTCCTCGCTGGTCGCTGAAGGCATCGAGGTCGTTGACCAGCCTCCCATCAAGCCACCGGCGCGACCGCGCGACGCCGCCGCCGAGCGCGCCGCGGAGCGGGCAAACGCCGAAGACCTCGCTTCCGGCGTCGGTGACTCCGTCCGCCTCTACTTGCAAGAAATCGGCGACACCGACCTGCTGACCATGCAGGAAGAGGTCTGGCTGGCCCAGCGCATGGAGCGGGGCAAGCTCGCCGAAGAGTTTCTGCTCGACCCGGACCTCACCGCGGAAGAACGCGCGGCCCTGGACGCCGACAAGCTCGACGGCGAGCTGGCTCGCGCCCACCTGATTCGCGCGAATCTGCGCCTGGTCGTCTCCGTCGCCAAGAAGTACGTCGGCCGCGGACTCTCCTTCCTTGACCTGATCCAGGAAGGGAACATCGGCTTGATGAAAGCGACCGACAAATTCGACTACAAGCGCGGCTTCAAGTTCTCCACCTACGCCACCTGGTGGATCCGCCAGGCGATAACCCGCGCCATCTCAGACCAAAGTCGCACCATCCGCCTTCCCGTCCACGTCGGCGAGACGATCAATCGCGTCAAGAAAACCGGCCACCGCTTGCAGCAGATCCTCGAGCGTGAGCCGACGCGCGAAGAAATCGCTCGCATGATGGACGTTTCGGATGAAAAAGTGCGCCAGGTGCTGGACGTCTCGCGCCACCCAATCTCGCTGGAAGCGCCTGTTGGCCAGGACGGAGACGCCTTCCTTGGCGACTTCATCGAGGATGACTCGATGCCGCATCCATTGGAGCTGGCCTCCCAGGAATTGCTCAAGTCACAGATCACCGACGCCCTCAGCAAGCTCACCGAGCGCGAGCGCCTCATCATCGAGCTTCGTTTCGGGCTCAACGACGGCCGGTTCCGCACCCTCGAAGAGGTTGGACGCCATTTCGGCATTACCCGCGAGCGCATCCGGCAGATCGAATCGAAGGCGCTGCGCAAGTTGCGCCACCCCAGTTACAGCCGAAAGCTGCGGGGGTATCTCGAGTAGCGCCTGTTGGCACGCTGCTGCTGTTTCATTCCGAGGAACGAGGAATCTCGCGCTCAGAGACGGGGCCGTCGCATGGCGCCGAGATTTCTCGCTATCACTCGGAATGACACGATGTTCGCGCGGCGCTCTCGCGACGCCTGGCGATCGACTTACGACTCGGTCTTTGAAAAGATCAGCGACACATTGTGCCCGCCAAACCCCATCGAGTTCGACATGACGTGCTCGATGTCCGCCCGGCGCGCCACGTTCGGCACGTAGTCGAGATCGCAGTCAGGGTCGGATTCGGTCTGGTTGATTGTCGGCGGCAGGACGCCCTGGTTCATTGCTTCAACACAAATCGCGGCCTCCAGCGCCCCGGCCGCCCCGAGCAGATGGCCGGTCATCGACTTTGTCGAGCTGATTGGGATGCGGTAGGCATCATCGCCGAAGGCCGCCTTGATCGCTTGCGTCTCGAACTTCTCGTTCAGCGGCGTCGACGTGCCGTGGGCGTTGATGTACCCGATGTCTCCCGATCCGAGTCCGGCCCGCTTCATCGCCAAGGTCATGGCCCTGGCCGCTCCGCTGCCGCCGGGCGCCGGCTGCACCATGTGGTTCGCGTCGTCCGTTGAGCCGTATCCGCTCAGTTCCGCCAGGATCCGCGCGCCGCGGGCCGCCGCGTGCTCGGCGCTCTCCAGGATCAGCGCCGCGCCGCCCTCCCCGAGCACGAAACCGTCACGGCCGGCGTCGAAGGGCCGGCTCGCGCGCTCCGGGTCATCGTTTCTGGTGGACAGGGCGTCCATCGCGTTGAACCCGGCCACGACCATCCTGGCCAGCGGCGCCTCACTCCCGCCCGCGATCATCACGTCGGCCTCGCCACGCCTGATAATCTCCGCCGCTTCTCCAATCGCGTGCGCCGAGCTGGCGCATGCGGAGACGGGCGAAAAATTCGGCCCCTTTGCCCCGGTGGCGATCGACACCGTACCGGACGCCATGTTGCCCAGGAACATCGGCATGAAAAAGGGGCTCAACCGCCCCGGTCCGTCCGTCAAGATGGTCTCCATCCCGGCGTCGAGCGTCTCGGCGCCCCCCATCCCGGACCCCATCAGGACTCCGACCCGCTCTGCGTTCGCCTGGTCAATGGCGAAGCCGGCGTGCTCGAGTGCCTCCAGGGCGGCGGCGACCGCGTAGTGGGTGTAGCGATCCGATCTCCGCGCGTCCTTCCGGCCCATGCGCGCGGCGGCGTCGAAGTCCTTGACTTCGCCCGCGAACGTCGTCTCGTAGCCGGTCGGATCGAAGCGGGTAATCCGCGCGATACCGGACTTGCCGCCTACGATTGCCGCCCACGACGAGCAGCGGTCGCTTCCAAGAGGCGAGACCACGCCAGTCCCGGTGACCACGATGCGTTGCCGATGCTTCAGAAGTGCGCTGTTGTCGCTCATGAACTCCCCCGCTCGCCTCGGGTCATCGTACGACGCGCGCAACACCCGTGCCTACCGTTGCCGCGCGTTGCCGGCCGCTACGAGCGCACTCGCGGCGTACGTACATCCCCTTGTTCTTGCGCCGGCCGGATGATACCCTCGCCGTGGCCGATCCTGCGGTGTTCGTGTTGCCTTCGCTGTCTTGAGCCAACAGAGAGAGCGTCGGGAGCCGCGCGCCGGGGCCGAACCGTTCCGGCCGCGTGGCGCCCACCTGCGAGAGCAGGTTCAAGGCGCCGATGCTCACGGCACAGGCGGGTGAGGCCGTTCCACCCACACTGACGTCGCGCTGGCGCGACGAAACCGAGATTGAGATCAAGTGATCGTCTTCGTTCACGGACCAGACCGATTGTTTGCGCGGGAAGCAGCTCTCGCACATGCCCGCGCGATCGATCCGGACGAATCCAGCACCACTTGGATCGACGCCCGCGAAGCCGCAACCGATCAAATCGTCAGCACGATCGGCGCGGCCTCGTTCTTCGGTGCTCCGCGCGTCGTCGTTGTAAGCAACCTGCTGACCCGCCCATCCCGAGATGGCAAATCTTCTCGCGCCGATGCAGAGCTGAAAGCTCTGCTTGCGGCCGTTCCGGCGGACAACTGCCTCATGCTGTTCGAGCCCGACATGGATGCACCGCCTGCGGCGATCAAGTCCGCGACACCCGCGGTGACCATTCTCAGCGGCGAACCGCCGCGCGGTGTCGCGCTGCTCGCCTGGATCGAAGAAACCGCCGATCACGCCGGAACCCAAATCGATCGCCGAACGGCCCAACTACTCGCCGAGACGATCTTTCCCCAAACATGGGACCGCAAGCCCTCCAATCCTCGCTACGATCGGCCTCCGGACATGGCGCTCTTGCGTGGAGAGGTCGAAAAGCTGGCCTTGGCCTCCTACCCCGACGCGATCACGCGAAACCACATCCTGGCGCTCATACCGAGCGGACAAGACCAGCGCGTGTTTCGGTTCCTCGACGCATCGACCGCGGGAAAGATCGACGCCGCACATCGTGAACTGGAGCAGCTCTTGATTGCCGGTGAGGAGCCGGCGATGCTCCTGGCCCAATTGCTCGGCCAGGCAGAGCTGATGGCCATTGCGTCGCAGTCGGCGCGACGAGACCACAACACGATCGCGCGAGACCTGGGCACGGTGACGCCGTCCCGCATGTCGGCAGTCGCCAGTTCGGCGCAACGGCATCGATTGCCGGCTGCGGCATCCCTGGACGTCGCCGCGGCAATCGACCGCAGTCTAAAAACCGGCCGTATCCGCCGCCCCGAGGATGCGCTGTATCAGCTCATGCTGGCGATGGCCGCCCCGGAACCGGCGCCAGGCGCCGGTCGCTCGTGGTGAGCGGCCAGCCAGTTGTCCCAGACGCGGCCCGCTATGCGCTGGCGGCCGCCAAGGCGTTGTACTTCGCCATCAGGCGAGACTTGCGGCGTGCCGCGTTATTCTTGTGGATAACGCCCTTGTCGGCGACGCGGTCGAGCACGCTGACGGCCTTCAAGGTCGCGGCCTCGGCTTCGCCAGCATCGCCGGCGGCGATCGCGACTTCAGCCTTCTTCACGAAAGTCCGCGCCTCGGTGCGCAGCGGCTTGTTTCGATCGCGCCGTCGCTCGGCGACGCGGATCCGCTTCTTTGCCGATTTCGAGTTAGCCAAGTGAACGTTCCTCCGCGGTATCACATCACAATTGACCCGGAGCCTTCGCGACGGGCATCGAATGTTACCAAATCGCACCGTATTCCTCAAGCTGATGCGTTCGACCGGTCCCGTGTCTATTGAGTCAGAGGAGCCGGCGCCGGTCACCGAGGAAGCCGCGCCCTCGTGGGCGAGCTGGCCCCAGCAGGGGGCCCCAGTCAGCGAGCGGGATTGGGGGGCGAGTAGGAAGCGCGCTTCGCTGGCGCGTTCTGCCGGCATCGTGGCCGGCGCGTTCGTCGTCAGCCGCATCCTCGGACTGGTGCGGGAGGTCGTACTCGCCCGCCAATTCGGCACGTCGGAGGAGCTGAGCGCCTACATCTCGGCCTTCCGTATCCCCGATCTGCTGTTCCTCGTCATCATGGCCGGGGCGTTCGGCTCCGCATTCATTCCGATCTTCTCCGGGTTGCTTGGGGACGGTGAGGACGAAGCGGCATGGAGACTCGCCTCGGTCGTGCTCAACCTCGCGGGCGCGAGCGTGATCGCTCTCTCGATCCTCACATGGCTTGCCGCGCCGGGTCTCGTGCAACTCGTCGTCGCCCCCGACGCGAGCCCACCCACCCAGGTGCTGACGGCCGACCTCATGCGCCTCCTGCTCTTGTCGCCAGTCTTCCTCGGTTTCGGCATCGCCGCCAAGGGTATCCTCGAGGGGCAGGATCTCTTCACGCTCCCGGCGCTCGCGCCAATCGTCTACAACGCGGCCACCATCCTGGGGGCGATCGTGCTCGGCCCCAGCATCGGCGTGCGGGGTGTGGCCGTCGGCGTGGTGGTCGGCGCAATCGGCTTCCTGGCGCTGCAAATCCCCGGCGTCATGCGCTCAGGGATGCGGTACTCGCGAGCGCTGGACCCGAGAGCGAAAGGCGTTTCCGAAGTCGGTCGGCTCCTGGCCCCGCGGCTCATTGGCCAAGCGGCGTTCCAGATCAACTTCATCGCGGTGACGAACCTCGCCTGGCGCACGGGAGAGCAGAACGTCGCCGCGTTGAACTACGCCTGGCAGCTCGTGATGCTGCCCCACGGCGTGCTGGCGCTCTCGATCTCCACCGTCATCCTCCCCACGCTCTCGCGGCTCTGGCAAGGTGGGGAAATCGACGCCTTTCGCGCCACGCTCCAGGGCGCAGTTCGACCGCTGCTCTTTCTCAGCCTTCCCGCCGCCATCGTCCTATTCGCGTTTCGGGTTCCTGTCGTGCAGACCCTTTTCCAGACCGGAGCCTTCTCGGCGGAATCGACGGAACTGGTCGCCGCGCCGTTGGCGTTCCTTGCCGCCGGTCTCGTCAGCTACGCCGTCGTCGAGGCGCTCACCCGAGCCTTCTACGCCATGCACGACACCCGGACCCCGGTGATGGCGGGCATCCTCATTATTGCGCTCAACATCGGCCTCGGGATTGCCCTCCTCGGCCGCCTGAGCTACCTGAGTCTGGCGCTGGCGTTGAGCGCCAGCACCACGGTCGAGGCGGTCATCCTGACGGCAGTCTTGCATCGCCGTCTCGGCGGCGACCCGTCCGGGTTCGGACACTGGCTCTGGCGCGTCCTTGTTTCGGGCCTGGTCGCAGCCGCGGTTGCCCTCACGTTGGCTGGGCCGCTCGCGGAAGCCACAACGCCCGGGATGCTGCCCAAGCTCATCCAACTCGCCGTGTTCCTGACCGCATTGGCCGTCGTCGGCCTCGTCTTCGCGGGCTGCGCCTGGATACTACGCATCCCGGAGCTCTCCGACACGCTCGCTATCCTGATGCGCCGTCTCCCCGGCGGCCTGGGATCGAAATGGCCACCGGCCAAGTGATCTCTGATCTCGCTGTGCCCTGTTCTGCCGACGAAAACTCGCACACGGCCGTCGGCTATACTCCCCGACTGGATCTGGTCGTTGGGACGAAAAGGACGCATGAGCGACGGCTACGCATCTGACGCCGCGAGGATTCGCAACTTCTCGATCATCGCGCACATCGACCACGGGAAATCGACGCTCGCCGATCGGCTTCTGGAACAGACGAATACCGTCTCCCAGCGCGAGATGAAGGCCCAGGTGCTCGACTCGATGGACCTCGAGCGGGAAAAGGGCATCACCATCAA
>CALMZR010000234.1 GCA_937870845.1 uncultured Chloroflexota bacterium | reverse complement strand
GGCGGTCCAACCTGCTGCAGGACGCCGCGGTCCATGATCGCCACGCGGTCGGCGAGGGTCATCGCCTCCGCCTGGTCGTGCGTGACGTAGATGGTGGTCGTGGCCAGGTCGCGCTGGAAGCGCTTCAGTTCGCCGCGGGTGTGCAGCCGCAGCTTGGCGTCGAGGTTCGACAGCGGCTCGTCCATGAGAAAGACGGCCGGACGGCGAATGATGGCGCGGCCGAGGGCGACGCGCTGCCGCTGGCCCCCGGAGAGCGCGCGCGGCTTGCGGTCGAGCAACTCGCCGATCTGCACTACCCCGGCCACGTCGCGGACGCGGCGATCGATCTCCGCCTTGGGCAGCTTGCGCACCCGAAGCGGGTAAGCCAGGTTTTCGAAGACGGTGAGATGGGCGTAGAGGGCGTAGCTCTGAAAGACCATGGCGATGTCGCGGGCGCGGGGCGGGAGGTCGTTGACGACGGCGCCGCCGATGCGAATCTCTCCGCTGCTGATCGATTCGAGCCCGGCCAGCATGCGCAGCGAGGTCGTCTTGCCGCATCCCGACGGGCCGAGCAGGACGAGCATCTCGCCGTCGGGCACGTCGAGGCAGAGGTCGTCGACGGCGGAGACGGCGCCGAAACGCTTGCTGACGTGCGAGAAGGAAACCGGCGCCGAGCGCCCCTCGCCGCGAGGCCCCAGAAGCCCCATCATCCCGTCACCCCGCCGACGGCCAGCCCGCGCGTGAGATGCCGCTGCGCCAGCAAGGCCAGGATCAGCACCGGTACGGTGGTGATCACCCCGGCCGCCATCATGTTGCCGTACTTGATATCGAACTGGGTGATCTGCCCTGCCACGGCGATCGGCAGCGTCTGGGCGCGGGTTTGCGTCAGGACCAGCGCCAGCAGGAACTCATTCCAGGAGGCGATGAACACGAGAATGAACGTGGCCGCCAACCCCGGCGCCGCCAGGGGGATGGCGATCTTGCGCAACACCCCGAAGCGGCTGTCGCCGTCCACCAGACCGGCCTCTTCCATGTCGCGGGGGATCTCCCGGAAAAACCCGATCATCATCCAGATGACGAAGGGAAGCTCCATGAAGGCGTCGACAAGGCCCAGGCCGAACCTCGTGTCGAGCAGGCGGAAGCCAAAGATCGGCTGGTTGTACATGACGAAGATCGGAATCACGGTCACGATCGGCGGGAACATGCGCACCGTGAGCATGGTGAACAGGAGGTGGTAGTTGAAGTTGCGCGGCAGGCGGTAGCGGGAAAGCGCGTAGGCCGCCAGCGTGCCAACCGCGACGGAAATCGTCGCCGCGATCAGCGCCACGATGAGCGAATTGATGCCGTAGCGATAGAAGCGCTGCGTCACGAGCAAGTCGTAATAGTTCTCCAACGTGGGGTTCTGAACGACGATCGTGGGGGGACGGGCGACGAACTCCGACCTCCCCTTGAAGGACATGTTCGCCATCCAGTAGACGGGCAGCAACACCAGCAGCGACACCGCGGCGATAAGAAAGTACTTCCAGAACCGGTCCCAGCGCGACTCTCCTACCATGGCGCCTTCCCCGGGTGAGTCACGATTCCGCCGGCTGCGCGTAGTCGGCGAGCACCCGCTTGACGTAGAACGTGGCCGCCGCCACGAGCGAGAGTTGGAAGAGGAACGACAGGGCCGAGGCGTAGCCGAAATCGAACTTGGTGAAGCCTTCGATGTAGATGGTGATCGACGCGGTATAGGCCGAGGAACCGGGCCCGCCGCGTGTCATGACGAAGATCTTGTCGAAGATGCGGGCCGCGTCGATGAGGCGGAGCAAAATCACCACCAGCAGCACCGGCCGCAGCAGCGGCAACGTCACCGTGCGAAAGACATGCCATCGCCCGGCGCCGTCGATCGACGCCGCCTCATAGGGATCTCTGGGCAGCGACAGGAGGGCGGCGTACAGCAACAGGAATGCGAACGGCGTCGCCTGCCAGACATCGACGGCCATCATCGCGTAGAGCGCGATCGCCGGGTCCGACAGCCAACGCACGGAAGGCATTCCGGCCTGGTTGAGCAGGTAGTTGAAGATCCCGAACTCGTAGTCGTACATGAAGAACCAGGCGACGGAGACGGCGACCGGGGGCATGATGATGGGGACGATCAGCAGCGAGCTGAACGCGCCTCGGCCACGGATGCCGCTCGACAGGAGCAGCGCCAGCGCCAGCCCCAGGGCGACCTCGACGGTGGTGACGATGAACATCCACCTGATCGTGGTCCAGGCCGACTGGGCCACGAGGGGGTCGGCGACGGCGCGGGCGAAGTTCTCGAACCCGATGAACTCGCGCTGGATGCCGCCGCGCACCATGCTGACTCGGGAGAAGGCGTACGAGATGGTGGTGAACGCGGGGACGACCGCGAAGACGACGAACAGCGCCAGGGTCGGCGACACCAGGAGCCAGGCGAGGTGACGTTCCCACCACGGCGTTACGGCGACGCGGCCGCGTCCCTCCAGATCGATCGCGCCTTCGACGGCCACCCTGGACCCCTGCCCCGCTCCCGGCATGCCGGGAGCGGGCGAACGAGCCGAACGATTCCGCGGACGGGACTAGGCTGCGAGTACGCCTTCGCGAACCATCAAGTCCCGGATTTCGGTGTTCGCGTTGGTCAGCGCCTCCTCGCCGCTGATCTGACCGGCGATGGCCTCGGCCACGTACCGGCCGTAGATCGCCTCCACCGCGTTGTAGTACGGCGTGCGCGGCCGCGGCAGCGCATTGCGCCCGGCGGCCAGCAATCCGGGCAGGAAGGGAAGCTTCTCAACCGCTTCCGGATTCTCCAGCACGCTGAAGCGCGTGGCCGGGATGTTCTGGTCCATGAGCAGCCGCAACTGCTGCTCCGGGGCGGTGAACCAGACGATGAAATCGAGCGCCGCCTCGGCGTTCTGGCTCCCCTCCGGGATGCCCAGCAGCCAATTCCCCGTCATGTTGGCGGGGCTGACGCCTTCCTGAGCCGGCTCGCCGCCGATGTCGACCATGCCCACCACCTTGGACAGCTCGGGATCGTAGATTTGCAGGAGCTGGTCGGGCCAGATGTCGCCCGACTGGGCGATGATCCCTTCGTACATGTTGATGCCGTTTTCGGCGTGGCCCACGTTTTCGACTCCCGGAGGCGCCAGCTTGGCCAGCGCGAGCTGAGTTTCCATCGCCGCCAGTGCCTCGGGCGTCTCCAGTTGGGGTTCCCAGTTCTCATCGAAGAGATCGGTCCCATAGCCGCGCAGCACCGGCAAGAAACTCGTGGCCGCCGGATTGCCGGCCTGGCCGCGCAGGCCGATGCCGTAGAGCCCCTCCGCACCCCTGGCGTCGGTGATGGCCTGCGCCGCGGCGAGGACATCGTCCCAGGTTTCCGGCTTGGCGATCTCCATGTCTTCCAGAACATCGGTGCGCCAGGCAAAGACCTGGACGTTGCCGACCCAGGGGATGCCGCGCAGCCCGGTTCCGGCCGGAAAGTCGCCAAGCGCCAACAGCTCCGGAACGAAGTCCTCGTCGACTGCCATGCCGCGCTGATCCATCAGCTCCTGCAGATTCATCAGGAACTGACCGCCCGCAAACTGCGGCATCCAGGGATCGTCCATGCTGACGATGTCATAGGCCCCGGTCGCCTGCGTCAGGTTGAGGGTGAGCTTCTCCAGCAAGCTGGCGAAGGGGTTCGGCTGCAATTCAATGGTCACGTTGTTGGCGCTGGAGTACTCGTCGACCAGGGGCTGGATTTTCGGCGCGTCGTCCTGTCCCAGGGCGAAGACGACGGTCGAACCCTGCAAGAACGCGGGCGCGGCGAACGCCGAACGCTTCGATGCCGCGCCGGTCGTCGCCGCCGCGATCCCGGCGGCTCCTTTGAGCAAAGATCGGCGATCGAACCGCGAACGCGGGGTTGCGGCGGATGTGGCGTCGCGAGGGGTCATGGTCTCCTCCTTTATGACTGCGAGAGCGCGCTACGTTGCGAGCGAGACCGCCTGATGTGACTGTGCCGGACGACGACCGCACCTCCTTTCACGCTCGATGGGCTGTCAACCAGCCAAGGTGGTTCCGAAGAGACCGCGGCGCACGACCGGCGATGACGCGGGCAGGTTGAGGTCGGCAATACCGGCTGAGCCCTTGGAAAAGACCGGATGGCCGGACGGAAGCGGCAGGGCTGTTTCCTCGCCCAGCGCGCCTGAGACGTAGGCTCCAAGCACGGCATCGAGCACTCGCAACCCGGCTTCGCCATTGGCGATCGGCTCTCGCCCGGAAGCGGCCGCGTCGCGGAAATCGCCGGCAATGCCGGCCATGCCGTAGGCCACGGCCTCCTCCGGCGTCCAGGATCGGCTCCCCGACTCGTCGACGACGTGGACGCGGTCGGCGGCGACGAAGGGATGGGTCCCGTACCCCTCGGTCTCCAGGACGATGCGTCCGCGCCTGCCGCCGATCTCGATCCCGCCCGGACCGACGCCCCAGGCCATGTTGACCAGCGCCTGCCCCTGCGGATACGCGTAGCGGACCAGGGCGATATCCTCCACGTCGCCGTCGCCCTCGAGCCGCTTGTCGATCCAGGCCGACACGGCGACCGGCGGCCCGCCCATGAACCAGTTGGCGAGGTAGACGACGTGGAGCATGTCCATCAAGACGCCGCCGCCGGACTCCGCGGCGTTGTGCCGCCAGCGCGGGACGAACGCCGCCGCGCCCGGGCGGTCTTCAACGCCGAGATAGTTGAGGACCGCGATCTCCGGCTGCCCGATCTCGCCGCCATCGAGCACCTCCTTGATGTCGCGGTAGACCGGCATGAAGTGGTAGTTGTGGACCGTGGCCAGGATGACGGCATTGGCGCGAGCCGTGTCGATCATGGCTTGCGCGTCGGCGGGGGTCAGCGCCAGCGGTTTCTCGGCCAGGATGTGCTTGCCCGCCTCGGCGGCGGCGATAACGATCTGCGGCCGGAAACGCTGCGGGGTGGCGACGACGACCGCCTCGACGTCCGGGCGAGCCAGCAGATCGCGCCAGTCGGCGTGCAGCGCGTCGGGTTGCAGCCCGGCGGCGTCGGCCGCGGCCTGGAGGCGCTCCGGGGTGGGATCGGCCACGGAGACCAACTCCATGCCGTCGTTGGCGCCAATCGCGGGGATGTGGGCGTTGACGCCGACGTTTCCCGCTCCAATCAGGCCGATCCGCATCTCACCCCCGCTTCTTCGCCCCGCTACATGACCTGCCGCAAGAACGGCACGGCGCCTTCGACCCCGGCGATCCCCGGCAGGTACGGGTCTTCGTTTTCGATGCTGGCGACGTCGTCGTAGCCGATGTCGGATAGGGCGACGAAGAACTCCCGCCACCAGCGGGCATCGTGTCCGAAACCAGGCGTGCAGAAATTCCAGGGCCGATCCCGGAACGACGCGTCCGGCCGATTGTCGAGCAGGCCAACGAGCGCCTGGTTTTGCGGATGGAGCATCACGTCCTTGACATGGACGTGGAACACTGCCGGCCCAATGGCGCGTACGCACGCCGGGATGTCCATCCCCTGCCACATCAGGTGGCTGGGATCGAAATTGGCCCCGATGGCTTCGCCGACCGCCTCGCGCATCATCAGCAGGGTCGGCACGTTGTAGACGAGGTTGACCGGATGCAACTCGAAGCAAATGCGGCGTACCCCGTGGCCCGCGCCGTACGCCGCCAGCTCGCGCCAGAGGACGATGGCCTCGTCCCACTGGCGACGGACGGTGTCGCGCATGTCGTCCGGCCACGGGTAGACCACCCAGTTCGGAACCGTCGCGCCCGGCGCATCGCCGGGGACGCCCGACTGAGCGACGATGCGATCCACGCCAAGCTCCCCGGCCAATCGCATCGTCGCCCGGGTGAGGTCGGTGTGGCCGCGGCCCAGCCGCGGATGGAGCGGGAAGGCGCTGACGTTGAGCGCGGAGAGCGTCATGCCGTGGTCGGCGAGCTGCTGGAGCAGTTCCCGCCGCGCCGGTTGACTCTCGAGAAGCCGGTCCACGTCGAGGAACGGCCGCGGGTTCTGACCGCCGGTGGCCAGCTCGATGCGGGTAATGCCGAGGTCCCGGGCGCGCGGCAGCGTCTCGTCCAACGAGGATAGTCCCGCCGACTCGGCGTAGAGCCCGATCTCCATCCGCTTCCCTTCCACGACTCGCGTCGGGGGCGCCGCACGCGCCGAAGCTTCGCCTTTTGAATGCGTGCCGGACACTAACAACGCGCGATCCCGCTGTCAACACCAATCCCAGGCAAGACATCGGCGGTATCATGGAGGCGCCGGCGCGCATGCGCCGTTCCCTACCCGCCCCAAGGAGCCGCGCGGTCCGTGACTCATGCCGTGCCCCCAAAACGCCGCTTGATCCGCAACACCGTCGAAACGGCGGAAGGCGGCGCCGTCCCGCCGTACGCCTGGGTCGTCGTCGTCGTCCTCGCCATCACGCTCACCATCGCCTCGGGCGCGCGCTTCCTCTTCGGCGTCGTGCTGAAACCGGTCTCGGAAGAGTTCGGCTGGAACCGGGCGCAGCTCACCGGGGCGGTGCTGCTGGCGATGGTCGTGCTCTCGCTCTGCCAGCCAATCGTCGGCATCCTGGTCGACCGCGTCGGGCCCAGGAAGATCCTCGTTGGCGGGCTGGCGCTGCTCGGCGTGTCGCTCGTTCCCTTCTCGTACGTCACCAACCTCTGGCAGGTCTATCTCCTCTACGGGCTCCTGATGTCGTTCGGCCTGGCCGCCGCGTCGCCCGTGCTGGCGACCTCGCTCGTCGGCCGCTGGTTCACCCACGGGCGGGGGCTGGCGATGTCGGTGGCGACCTCGGGGTCCGCCTTCGGCCAGCTCCTCATCGTGCCGCTGGCCGCGTGGATCATGCTCATGTCGTCGTGGCAGACGACGTACCGCGTCCTGGCCGCGGCCCTCATCCTGGTCGCGCTCCCCCTTAGCGCCATCTTTCTCCGCGACGCGCCTCCCTCAGAGGGCGCCAAAACACCGAAGCCCGAGGACGGCCTGACCCTGCGCGACGCCATCGCGCGCCCGCCCTTCTGGATTCTCGCGTTCGGCTTCGTTGTCTGCGGCTGGACGATGGCCTTCCCCAACACCCACTTCCTCGCCTACGCCGACGACATGGGCATGTCCGTCCTGCACGCGGCGAACACCGTTTCCGTCACCGCCGTCTTCAGCATCCTGGGCAGCGTCCTGCTCGGCGTGGCCGCCGACCGATACGCGCGCACCGGCGTGCTGGCCCTCACCTACGCCTTGCGGGGCGCCGCCTTTCTCCTCCTGCTGATCCTCCCCGCCGGCAACCTGCTTTACGTCTACGGCCTCATCCTCGGCATCTCCTGGACGGCCACGACGCCGCTGACCGCCGCCATCGCCGCCGACCGCTACGGCCCCAAGCACCTGGGCGTCATCTTCGGCTCGATGTTCACCTTCATGAACCTCGGCTTCGGCGTCGGCTCGGTGTTGGGCGGGATCATCTTCGAGTCGACCGGCGGGTACACCATCGCGCTCGTCCTCAACGTCGCGCTCGGCATCGCCGCGGCCGTCACGGTCGCGCTCGTGCCGCACTTTGCCGCCGAGGGCGCTCGCGGTCGACCTCCGCGAGCCGCGCCGGAAAAGGGCTCGCTGCCGGCCCACGCCGCCGACTGAACCTGCCTGCCGCTCTTGCCCGCCCCACGGCTCTGCCGTATCCTCTTTCAACCGCGTAGCACGCCAAGCCACGACGCGGGCCACGCGCCAAGCGAGCCGTCGCCGCGACAAGGAGCGCCAGACCGGCGATGCGGGACTTCTTTCACCGCCGAAGCAAGTTCCGACCCGAGAAAGGGGACGAGGAGCGCGCCGACCTCCAGATCCCGGAAGACCTCTGGATCAAGTGCCCCACCTGCGGCGAGCTGATCTACTCCCGCGAGCTGGATGGCGCCAACCGCGTCTGCCCCAAGTGCGCGTACCACTTCCGCCTGCGCGCCCGCGAGCGCATTGCCCAGATCACAGACCCCGGAACCTTTATCGAGTGGCACGCCGACGTTCTGCCCGAGGATCCCCTCGCGTTCACAGACGGCGTCGGCGGGTACGATCGCAAGCTGGTGCAGACACAAAGCAAGAGCGGCGAGACGGAGGCGCTGATCGTCGGCGGCGCGGCGATCGACGGAACCCCGGTGGCGCTGGCCGTCAGCGACTTCGAGTTCCTCGGGGCCAGCATGGGCTCCGTCTTCGGCGAAAAACTGGTGCGCGCCATCGAGGACGCTGCAGCGCAGCGACTGCCGTTGCTCACCGTCTCCTCATCGGGCGGCGCCCGCATGCACGAGGGACTCTTCTCGCTGATGCAGATGGCCAAGACGGTCGCCGCGCTGGCTCGCCTCGGCCGCGCCGGCTTGCCCCACATCGCGCTCCTCGCCGACCCGTGCTATGGCGGCGTGACGGCTTCCTACGCCACCGTCGCCGATGTCGTGCTCGCCGAGCCGGGAGCGCTCATCGGCTTCGCCGGCCCGCGCGTCATCGAGCAGATCACCAAGCAAAAGTTGCCCGAGGGGTTCCAGACCGCCGAATTCCTGCTCGACCACGGGATGATCGACATGATCAGCCCGCGGGCCGAGCTGCGCGACCTCCTTGCCTCCCTCCTCGCCCACTACGGCCGCGCCGGCCGCCGCCCAACCCGCCACCCCCACGTCGCCGAGCCGCTGGCGGTCGCCGAGGTGGTCGCCCTGGTCGGGGCCGAGGCGACCGGATGAGCGAGCGCGCCGTCGCCGCCGAGCGCTCGGCCTGGGACCGGGTCAAGCTGGCCCGCCACCCGGAGCGGCCCCACGCCCTCGACTACCTCGCCGAGCTGACGACCGACTTCGTCGAGCTCCACGGCGACCGCGCGTTCGGCGACGACCGCGCCCTGATCGGCGGCCTGGCCGGCCTCGACGGCCGGACGGTGATGGTCCTCGCCCACCAGAAGGGCGAGAACACTAACGAAAACATCGCCCGCAATTTCGGAATGGCCAAACCCGAGGGCTACCGCAAGGCGGAGCGCCTGCTGCGCCAGGCCGAGAAGTTCGGCCTGCCCGTCGTCACTCTGACCGACACCCCCGGCGCCGAACCGGGGATCGGCTCCGAAGAGCGCGGCCAGGCGACCGCGATCGCCGAGAGCCTGCTGGCGATGGCCGGGCTGGGGGTGCCGAGCGTCGCGGTCGTCATTGGCGAGGGCGGCAGCGGCGGCGCCCTGGCGATCGGTGTCGCCGACCGCATCCTGATGCTGGAGAACGCCATCTACGCGGTGGTCTCGCCGGAAGGGTGCGCGGCGATCCTCTGGAAAGACGCCAAGCGGGCGCCGGAGGCGGCCGAGACGATGCGGATCACCGCCCCCGAGCTGCTGCGGTTCGGCGTCATCGACGCGGTGGTCGCCGAGTCGCGGCCGGCCCATGAGCAGCCAAAGGAGGCGATC
>CALMZR010000233.1 GCA_937870845.1 uncultured Chloroflexota bacterium | reverse complement strand
TCCTGGGCGGCGGACTGGAGGGGGGCGTCGTAGAGGTGGGCGGCGTCGCCGGCGAGGAGCATGCGGCCGGCGGTGTAGTGGGTGAGGAAATCGGGGCCGCGGCGGGCGCCGGCGTCGTCGCTGATGCCCGTGCCGCGCAGCGTCTGGGGGAGACCGAAGAAGAGCATCAGCGCCAGGAGGATGCCCCCCACGAGGGCGGCGGCGGCCACGAGGACGTTTCGCGGGGAGACCGCGTTCGCGCCTCTTGTCCGGGAGCATCTCGGCACTCTCGGGCCTTTCATGCGGAAACTGGTTGATGATCTTCGCATTGCCGCGGCGTGCCCTCACCCCCCAACCCCCTCTCCCGCGGGACGCGGGAGAGGGGGGCTTTTTCGGCCGGTCGCTGGATTGCGGGGTTATTTATGCTGATTCCGTTTGATTTCCCGTGCCCAGTCCAGCCGCGCACGGCCCGCGCCGCCACGGCGGCCGCGACGCCGCCAAACGCCAGCAGCGTGAGGAGCGAGATGACCAATCCGGCGCGTAACGCGGCCGATTCGTAGCGCAGCTCGACGGTGTGCTCGCCGGCGGGAATGGGGATGGCGCGGAGGGCGTGGTTGGCGACGTAGAGCGGCGCCGGTTTTCCGTCGACGTATGCCTGCCAGGCCGGGTAGAAGATTTCGCTCAGCACCAGCAGCCCCGGCGCGTCGGAGCGGGCGCGGAGGCGGATGGCGTCGGGGGCGTAACGCTCGATCGTGACCGTCTCGCGTGAGGCGTCGGCTGAAGCGGCCAGCGGCGGGGGCGCCGTCTCCAATAGCGCGGTTTGGCGGGGGTCGACGGCGCCGGAGGCGAGGAGGGGGAGCGCCGCGCCGGGGGCGACCTGGCGCGCCTCGTGGACGACCCAGGCGCGGGGGAGGGCGTCGCGGTTCTCGAGCACGGCGACGAGGTCGTCCTCGTAGACGAGGGGGTGGGTTTCGCGCAGGGTGAGCAGGTCGGCGCGGCCGGCGGGGAGGGCGGCGGGAACGACGACGAAGCGGGCGTTGAGGAGGTCGAGGAGGGGGGAGTCGAGGCCGGAGGGGAGGACGTAGCGGCCGTGGTACTCCTGGGGCTCGCCGTTCAGCGCGTCGATGAATTCGACGTAGCGCTGCAGTTGCAACGGGTTGTAGCCCTGGATGTCCTGCAGGCGCAGCATCGTGCCGCGGTTGTTGACGAGCAGGGCGGTGACGTGCGGGTCGAACATGTGCCAGATGTAGCGGATGGCCTGGCCCTCGCGCAGGGTGATGACCTCCGGGTCGTAGCCGAAGTAGCGAAACGGCTCGCCGCGCTGCTGGGTCCGCAGGAACGCGGCGGCGCCGGCTGGGCTGTAGAACTGGTCGAGGTCGAGGCGGCGGCTGGTGGGGAGGGGGAAGACGAGCGTGGCCGCCGCCTGGACGGCGACGACGAGCGTCAGCAACGCGGCGGGCAGCAGGCGCCAGCGCGCGGCGGCGCTCACCGTGGCCCCCACCAGGAGGGCGATGGCGGGGAAGAGGACCAGGAAGATCCGCTCCGAGGAGTGGCGGTGCAGCCCTTCGAAGCGAGGGAGGAGGGCGTAGGCGGCCGTGTGCAGCGGGGTGGTCTCGCGCAGGGCCAGGATCAGCGCGACGACGGCGACGAGGGCGAAGAAGGGGGTCTGGTAGCGCCGCCGGGCGAGGGGGAGCGCCAGCAGGGCGAGGATGACGACGCTCGGCCCGCCGAAGAAGAAGGGAAAGGTCACCGCGTCGACCGGCTCCAGGCCACCCTGCGTGGCGGCGATGCCGGCGTAGCCGGTCCCCAGGTTGGAGGCGAGGTAGTACTCGACGCGGGGCAGCACGCCGGCAGCGGCGAACCCCGCGGCCCAGGCCAGGATGGCCGCCAGCGAGATGGCGGCGCGGCCGAGACGGCGGGGGAGCGGCCACGCCGGGCGCGGCGGCGTGAACAGCTCGCGCCAGGTGACGAAGCCGGCCAGCAGCAGCAGCGCGTAGTACGAGCCTTGGCCGAGCCAGCCGGCGAGGATCTGGCTGAGGGCGAGCCCGGCCAGCGCCCACCAGAGCAGCCGGCTCAGCCAGATCGTGGCGCGGGCGGCGAGCGTGGCGCAGAGGAGGGTCGCCGGGATCCAGGTCAGGACGACGATGTGGGCGGGGCAGCAGACGGAGCGGGAGTAGAAGAAGTGGGAGAAGGCGTAGGCGAAGGCGGCGGCCAGGGCGCCGGGGAGGGTCATGCCGAGGACGCGGGCGAGGGCGCCCATGCCGAGCGCGGCGAGGAGGAAGTGAAAGAGCATGAGGGTCCGGGCGGCGGGCTCCAGGGGGAGCGCGGCGAAGATGGCCATGGCGGGGAGATAGGTCCAGCCCGATTCGGGGTCGGCGGCGAAGGGGGCGCCGGCGAACTGGTAGGGGTTCCAGCCGGGGATGTTTCCACCCCGCAGTTGCTCACCGAGGAAGGAGAACATCGGGTAGAAGAAGTCGAGGTTGTCGATGCCGGCGGTGATGCCGCCAACGACCAGGGGGGAGGCGCCGAGCAGGGTGAGGCCGATGAGGGCGAGGAGGGCCAGGAACGAAGGCGGGAGGCGGGGGGCGGGAGGCGGGAGGGGAACGCTCGCCGGTTGCGTCCCGGCCGGCAGCTCGGCGGGAGGATTGGGCGGCGGGGCGAGGGAGGCAACGGTCGTGGCGGCAACATCATCCATTGATGAATTGAACCACCTCGAACTGGATCGCGGCGTCGTGCGCGAGCGCGCCTACACCCTCTGCTCTTTCCCCGCGTGTACGCACATGCCGCGCCAGAGAAGACGCGCGAGGCGACGACCGCCCACCGTTCTTGGCGCAATAGAGCCGATTATCGCCGGAGCATGGTCGAGTGAGGTCTGGCCCGGCGTCGGCCGTAAAGTTGTCACGAAGCTGTAACACCGCCGTTACGGTTGAGACGCGGCTGCGGCGGGTGGGGGCGCACACTAGGCCCATCATCAGCGCCGGTGGGGCGCGGAGCAAGAAATCCGGGAGAGGAAACGGACATGACGACGCTCGAGTTGATGCTGGCGAAGTACGGGATCGTGCTGCGCGACGAGGAGGGCCAGGGGCTGATCGAGTACGTGCTCATCGCCGCGCTGATCTCCATCGCCGCGATCGCCGCCATCCGGCTGATCGGCCCGGAGCTCACGGGCACGTTCACGGACGTCAACAACGCCCTGACCTAATCGTCGGAGCTTCGTTACCTGGCGCTAGGCCTCGCGGGCCGCGGCGCCCGCGGCGGGAGGCGTGCCAGGGCTGGCATGCCTCTCTTCGTGTTTCACGGACACCACCGGGATGAGTCATGTTTGCGGACTTTGCCGATGCCAACCTGCTGCGCAGCGTGCTGCTGACGCTCGCCGCCGCCCTGGCGGTGGTGAGCGATGTCCGCGCGCGGCGCATCCCGAACGCCCTGACGCTGCCCGTGGCGGCGGGGGGGTTGCTGCTGGGGGCGGCGGGCGGCGGCGGGCGGGGGCTGGCGCTGGCGGCGGCCGGGCTGGTCGCCGGGGCGCTGCTCTTCGTCGTTCCGTTGGCGCGGTTCGGGGGGGGGATGGGCGATTTGAAGCTGGCCGCCGCGCTCGGGGCGGTCGGCGGGCCGCTGTTCGCCGTCTGGATGGGGTTGTACGCGCTGGCCGCGGGCGGGGTCTTCGCCCTGCTCTGGCTCATGCGGGCGCGGCAGCTCGGCGGGGTGGCCGCCGGGATGGGGCGCGATCTGCGCGCCGGG
>CALMZR010000232.1 GCA_937870845.1 uncultured Chloroflexota bacterium | reverse complement strand
GCGCCCGCGCCCGATGCGGCCCAGCCACCCAGCGCCGCCGGCCCCGGGCGCCCCCCTGCTGGGCCGCGCCGCCGAGCTGGGGGCCATCGAGGAGGCGCTGATCGGGCGCGGGGCGCCGATCCTGACCCTCACCGGCCCCGGCGGAGTCGGCAAGACGCGGTTGGCGACCGAGGCCGCGCTCCTGCTCGCCGATCGCTTCGCCGACGGCGCGGTCTGCGTCCGCCTCGAGGGGCTCGCCGACCCGGCCTTGGTGCTGCCGACGCTGGCGGGGGCGCTGCGGCTGCTGGAGATCGGCGACGGGACCGGGCTGAAGGAGCGGATCGCGGCGCATCTGCGAGGCCGCGAGCTGCTCGTGGTTCTCGACAACCTGGAGCACCTGCTCCCTGCCGCCGGGGACCTGGCCGATCTGGCCGGGCAGGTATCCCGGACCCGCTTCCTGACCACGAGCCGCGAATCGTTGCGTGTGCGCGGCGAGCACGTCATCGCCGTGCCGACGTTGCCGCTGCCGGACCCCGCGCTCTGGCAATCGCCCGCGCCCGATCCCGACTGGGGCGCCTCCCCCGCCCTCGCCCTCTTCGTCGCGCGCGCCCTGGCGGCGCGCCCGGCGCTCGCCGTCGATCCCCGAACCGACGCAGGGCGGGCGAACCTGGCCGTCATCGCCGAGATCTGCCGTCGCCTGGACGGATTGCCGTTGGCCATCGAGCTGGCGGCGGCGCAGGCGGAGGTGCTGGCGCCCGCGTCCATCCTGGCGCTGTTGAAGGACGCGGCGCTGCCCCGCTTCGCCGCGGGCGGGCGCGACCAGCCGGCGCGGTTCCAGACTCTGCCGGCGGCGATCGGCTGGAGCTACGACCGCCTTTCGCCCGAGGAGCAAGCCGTCTTCCGGACGCTCTCGGTGTTCGCGGGTGGGTTCACGCTCCCCGCCGCCGTCGCCGTGATCGCGGCCGAGGAGCGGTTCGACCCGCGCCAGCCGCGGGCGGAGCCCGGAGGCGACGCGATCGGCGCCATCGCGGCGCTGGCGCGCAAGCACCTGGTCACCGAGGACGCCGGCGTCTCCGGCGAGCTCGAGCCGCGCTTTCGCATGCTGGAGCCGATCCGGCTCTTCGCCCTGGAACGACTGCGTCAGGCGGACGAGGAGCCGGTGGTCCGGCAGCGCCACGCCGCGTTCTTCGCCGACCTGTTCGAGGCGCTCGACGCGCTGACCCTCGGCCCCGATCCGGAGATCGCGCTGCGACGCCAGGCGGCGGAGCTGGACAATGCCCGCGCCGCCCTCGACTGGACGCTGACGGCGGGCGAGCACGCGCTGGCCGTGCGGCTGACCTGCTTCGTGGCCCAGCTGTGGGAGATCCGCGGGCTCGTAGGGGAAGCGCGACAGCGGATCGCCCGCGCCATCGCCGTGGACGGGACATCGGCCCCGGATTTGCGTTGGTTTCTGCGCTTCTGGGCCGGCACGTTCGCCCTGGACCGCGGCGAGCCGGAGGAGGCCGCGTTCTGGGCGCGGGAGCTGTCGGCCATCGCCGAGGCGGCCGCGGACCCGGTCGGCGTGGGCGTCGGCTTCGCCGCGCTGAGCCGGGCCGTCGGAGCCTCCTCCGGCCGCCACGCGGAGGCGGCCGAGCTGGCCCGCAGCGCCGCGGAGATCCTGGACCCACTCGGCCAGGAAGAGTGGAGCGGGTGGGCGTGGAGCCGGCTCGGAATCGAGCAGCGGCTGGCGGGGCAGCCGGAGGAGGCGCGGTCGAGTCTGCTCCGCGGGCTGGAGGCGCGGCGGCGGAAATCGTGCGCCGGGTGCATCCCCTACTCGCTCCTGTCGCTGGGCGCGGCAGCGATGGACCTCGACGAACCGGAGGCGGCGCTGGCGGCCTTCCGCGAAGGGCTGGCGCTGACCCTCGAGCACGAGAACCAGGCGCTGGCGCTGGCGTTCCTGCTCGGGCTGGCCGATCTGGCCTGGCAGTTCGGCGCGGGCGCCGAACCGGAGCGCGACTCGCTGCTGGCGGCGGGCGCGGCCGAGGCGTTGCGGCGGCGGCACGGGCTGGGGCGCTGGAGCGGGGCGGAGGCGGCCCTGGCCCGGTGGGAGGCGCCGATGCGCGCGAGGTTGGGCGGGAAGGCGGTCGACGCCTGTGTCGCGGAGGGGATGGGCGCGTCGCTCGTCGAGGTCGCGCGCCTGGTCGACGCGCTGGATGTCGGGACACGGCGGTGGCCCGACAGCGTTTCCCTGCTGGCGGGGTATGGGAGCGTTGAGTAGGGCGCGGTCCAGCTCGCGTAGACACTGTGTTCGCGGTCAAGCCGCGAGTGGGAGGGCGCGGGCATGATCGCGGCGGGCCTCCTTGATTTTTCCCATGAGTTGGCGCAGCAGCTTGTGGGCCACGGCGCAAGTGGCGGCCTTGGCGGCCTTGCCGCGGGCGCGCAGTTTGGCGTGGAAGGCGGCCATGGCCGGGTCGTGGCGCACCGCGCTCAGGGCGGCCAGGTACAGGGAGCGGCGCAGTGGGGGGCACCCCTGCTTGCTGAGGCGGCTGCTGGCGCGCTGGCCGGATTGGTCCTGGCGGGGGTGGAGCCCAGCGGAGGCCGCGGCGGCCTTCGGATCGCCCAGGACCCCGGCCGGCAGGTAGGCCAGCACCGCGGCGGCCACCAGCGGGCCGACCCCGACCTGGACCCGCAGCGCCGCCGCCTCGGGCCGCGTGGCCAGCAGCGCGGCGATGCGCGCCTCGACCTCGCGCAGCCGGGCCTCGATGCCGGCCAGGTCGCCCGCCAGCCAGTCCACGACCTCGGCGGCGGCGCTCCAGTGGGCGGCATGGCGGCGGTTGCGCAGCGCCGTCCGCTGGGCCACCAGATCGTCGCGGTAGGCGACCAAGGCGCGCAACCGGGCCAAATCCGGCTCGTCCGGGGCGGCGCGGCGCAGCTCGTCGCCGTGGAGTTTGCCGAACCGGGCCAACAGCGCCGCGTCGGCGCGGTCGGTCTTGTGCCGGCCCAGGCGCGTGGTGCGGAAGGCGGCGACCTGGGCCGGGTTGACGACGCCGACGGGCAGGCCAGCGGCCAGCAAGGCGGCCAGCAGCGGGCGGTGGGAGGCGCCGGTCGCTTCCAGCACGACCAGCGTCGGCCCCAGCGCGGCGAGGGCGGCCGCCAGCGCGGCGACGCCCTCCTCCGTGTTGGGGACGCGCCGCGGCAGGCTCGGCGCCGCATCGCTGGCGGCGCAGTCGAGGTGCTTGAGCCCGATGTCGATGCCGATATACACGGGATGCCTCCTGACGATCTCGCGGGTGGCACAAGGGAGGCGGTCTCCGGCCTGGCGGCGGGCACCGGCCTTGGAGATGCGGTCGTCCCAGACCTCGACACTGTCCGGTGGCGCCGTCGCCGCGCCGGAGCACCCCGGTCTACGCAACGGGCGTGGTGTCCCCAGGGGCGCTGCGGGGGCGTGCTCCATGCTCACCTTACAAGGGGCGCTGCTTGCTGCGCCCGCGGCCCGGAGGGCCACAACGTTTGTGCGAGGCGCCGGTTGTCGGCCTGCGGCCGACGGGCGCAGCAAGCAGCGCCCCTACGATCGACGGGTCCCTACGCGTAAATGCGGATGGCGTCGGGAGGGATGGACACGGCCACTGACTGCCCGGTCTGGAGGTGGGCGGCGGCGGTGGAGACGAGATCGACCAGGACGGGTTCGTCGTCGCCGGGGACGCGGACGTCGAGGCGGGTAATCGGGCCGAGGAAGGTGATCAGCTCGATGCGGCCGTGCAGGGCCGATGCGGCGTTGCCGGCGTCGGTGAGCGTGGCGGCTTCGGGGCGCCAGGCGGCCATGACGGTTGAACCGGGCGGCAGGGGGCCGTTGCGAGCGATGGGCAGACGTGCGTCGCCCCAGCGGATGGTGGGATGGCCGGCGACCAGCTCCACGGTGGTGAGGCGGCGGTTGCTGGCCCCGATGAAACCGGCGGCGAAGCGGGTGGCGGGGCGGTCGTACAGCTCCTGGGGGGAGCCGACCTGGTTGACCTTGCCGCGCTCCATGACGACGATGCGGTCGGAGATGGCCATGGCTTCGGCCTGGTCGTGGGTGACGTAGATGACGGTCAGCTCGAGGGCGCGTTGCAGGCGGCGCAGCTCGGTGCGCAGCTCGTCGCGAATCGCGGCGTCGAGGGCGGAGAGGGGCTCGTCGAGCAGCAGCAACGGCGGTTCGGCGGCGAGGGCGCGGGCGAGGGCAACGCGCTGCTGCATGCCGCCGGAGAGCTGGTGCGGGTAGCGGCCGGCCGCATCTTCGAGGTGGACGACGGCCAGCAGCTCGGCAACGCGGCGCTCGACCTCCGCTTTCGGCAGGCGACGCACGCGCAGGGCGAAGGCGATGTTCTCGTAGGCGTTGAGGTTCGGGAAGAGGGCGTACTGCTGAAAGACCATGCCGAGGCCGCGGCGCTGCGGCGGGACGTCGGTGACGTCGCGGCCGTCGATGGTGATGCGGCCGGCGTCGGGGCGCTCCAGCCCGGCGATGAGGCGCAGCGAGGTCGTCTTGCCGCAGCCGGAGGGTCCGAGTAGCGAGACGAACTCGCCCGGCCGGGCGTCGAGATCGACGCCGTCCACGGCCATGGCGGCGCCGTATTCCTTCTCCAGCCCGACCGCTTGCAGACGCGCGCCCATACTCTACCCGCTCACTTGTTCATGACCGGCCCCGCCTGCCCGCGGCGGCCGGCGACGGCGATCAGCGCCATGGAGACGACCCAGGTGAAGCCGAAGCCGAGCACGGCCAGGGCGGCGGCGACGCGGCCGTCGGTGAACTGCGCCTCGGCCTGGTAGAGGGCGAACGTTTTCCACCCCGTCCCGCCCAGGAGGCGGGCGATGACGTACTCGCCGGAGGCCAGCGCGGCCACGAGCAAAGAGGCGCTGAGCATGCCGGCGGCGATGTTGGGCAGGATCACGCGCCGCCCGATCTCGCCCCAGCCGGCGCCGAGCGTCTGCGCGGCTTCCACCAGCGTGCGCAGATCGACGGCGGAGAGGGCGGCGTCGATGGCGCGGAACATGAACGGCAGCGAGACGAGGGTGTAGGTCAGCACCAGCACGGCGGGCCGGCTGACGTTGTAGGGGCTGATGTAGGTGCGGATCACGGCCAGGGCGAGCACCACGCCGGGCAGCGCCCAGGGGACGATGGCCAGGAACTCCAGCCAGCGCTTGAAGTGCGGCGCGCGCAGATGCACGTAGAGGAGCGCCGGCACGACGAGCGCCAGACCGACGAGCAGGGTGGCCAGGGTGGCGGTGAGGCTGCGCTGGATGCCGCGGACGATCTGGGGATCGGCGAAGCTCTCGCGATAGGCGTTGAGGGTGTACCCCTCGGGGAGGACCGTTTTGCTCCACGCGGTGGCGAGCGAGAAGAGGACCGTGGAGAAGAGCGGCAGCACCAGGTAGAGCACTACCGCGGCGATGAGGACGGCGCGGACGATCTGGCCCCAGCGGCGGGCGCCCGCCGGTTGGCGCGCTAGGACAGCCATTTCTGCGACCGCTGGGTGAGGGTGTAGGCGATCGAGATGCCGACCGCCATGAAGACCGCCAGGATGAGGGAGAGGGCGCTGGCTTTGCCGGGATCGTAGTTGAGGTCGCCCTCGATGTAGCGGCCGATCTGGATGGGCAGGATGTTGAGGTTGCCGCCGACGAGGGCATAGGCGGTGGCATAGGCGCCGAGGGCGTTGGCGAAGAGGAGGGCCAGCGCGGCGATGAACGGCGCCGCCATCACCCGCAGTCCGACCCTCCACCAGTAGTACCAGTCCGGCGCGCCCAGGGTGGCGGCGGCCTCGCGCCAAACCGGTTTCAGGCGGGCGATGGCCGGGGTGAAGATGAGGATCATCAGCGGGAGCTGGAAGTAGAAGTAGACCATGGTCAGCCCAGTCCAGGAGTAGAGGGAGAACGTGCCGGGGTAGAGGCGGACGCCGAACGACTCGCGCAGCAGCAACGTGATGAACCCGTTGGTGCCCAGCAGCGCGATGAAGGCGAAGGAGAGGGGGATGCCGCCGAAGTTCGACGTGACGGCGACGAGCCCCAGGCTCAGCCGCCGGCCGCGCTCGCTGCCGCTGACGATGGCGGCGGCGACGAGCCCGCCGACGACGGCGCCGAGGACGGCGGTGCCGAGGGAGATGAGGATGCTATTGCCGAGAGCGCGGGCGAACAGGGGATCGGCGATGACCTGGTAATTGGCGAACGTGAACGCGCCGAGCCCCTGCACCCGCAGGCTGTCCCGGATGAGGACGATGACCGGCACGATCTCCAGCAGGACGCAGAAGATCAGGAACGGCAGCAGCGGCAACGGTAGCGCGCTCAGCCAGCGGGGAGCCCGCGGCCGGCGCACGCGATCGAGGGTGATGGGGTCATGGGGTGCCAGGGTGATGGGCTGTGACGAGGGCGACAGGGATTGTTGCGTCATCGCCAGCCCTCCCTCCCTATCACCATGGCACCCAAACACCCCATTACCCTCGGCCTCGGCCTACTGGCCGAGCACGTACGGCCCCCAGTCATTGGCGATCTGCTGGAAGGCGACGAAGCCGAGATTCCAGTCCTCGATGGTGCGCACGCTGGCGAACGCCCCGGCCGGCGGGCGCTTGGCGGCGACCTCCTCCGGGATCTCGACGTCGGGCAGGATGGGCGTGGCGTAGCCGCCGGCATAGATCGTCTGCCCCTCCGGGGAGAGGATGAAGTTGCGCATGAGGCGGGCGGCGTGCGGGTGCGGCGCCCACTTGTTGATGATCGAGGCGTAGGGGCCGGCGATGCTGGCGTCCTCGGGGACGACGATCTCCAGGTTGACCTGCCCTTCGAGCTGGTCGCGGAACTCGAGCGCCAGGTAATCCCAGAGGATGCCGATGACCGTCTCGCCCTTCTGGAACTGGGCCAGGTCGGGGGACGTGGGCTTGAGGTTGCCGACCTCGACCAGGTTCTTGAAGTAGTCGAGCCCCGGCTGCACGTTCGCCTCATCGCCGCCGTTGGCGAAGGCGGCGGCGAAGACGGTGAAGTTGCCCTGGGCGGCGCCGGCCGGGTCGCTGATGCTGACACTGTTCGCGTAGGCCGGTTCGAGGAGCGACGCGAACGACGTCGGCACGGGGTCGACGAGGTCGGTGTTCACCATGAAGACGAGGTTGCCGTAGTACTGCACGGCCCACAGCCCGTCGGGGTGCTTGGCCCAGTCGGGGATCTGGTCCCAGGTGTCGTTCTTGAACGGGGCGCAGACGCCGAGCTGGATGGCCGTGGGAGCGAACTGGATGCCGATGTCGCCGATGTCGGCGATGGGGTTTTCGGCCTCGGCCAGGAACTTGGCGATCTCCTGGGCGGAGGAGAGGTCCGCGTCCTCGTGCTCGGCGATGTCGTACTTGCTCATGAATGTTTCCCACATCAGCCCGAGGTTGGCCCAGTAGTCGGGCATGCCGTAGGAAACGATCTTGTTCTCGGCTTGCGCCCCGGCGATGAGGGCGTCCATGTCCGAGGCATCGCTCGGCAGATCGGGTTCGTCCTGGGCGAAGGCGCCGGGCGGCGTCCAGAGCGGATTGAGCGCCAGCACGGCGCCGGCCGCTACTCCGCCTTTCACGAGCTTGCGGCGGTCCAACATGGACTGGAGCACGTTGATCATGGTCGACGCTCCTTTGCTGCGAGGGCCGGACACTCCGATTGACCGCGTTGTGTTTCGCGGACCATATCACTATCCAGGGGAGCATGGGAGCGGGGGCTAAGGTGGAGTCAAATCGAGGGAGGGCGGAGCCTCGGTCGCTGGGACGGGCGGGGCGGCAGCCATGGGCGGCGTGGCCCTCCCGCGTGGCCCTCAAGGACCACGCTGCCTCGCACGGGAAGCAGCCTGAAGGGCGCTGAGTCATGAGACAGGTTCATGGGGCGGCGGCTCCGCGGGTGGTCGTCTCGTGACTGCGGCGAAGGATTGACACTGCCTTCATAATTGACGATATCCACAATCCGGCAGTCGCTGCCCTTCGCTGAGGAGATGTTGGCCATGACGCAACCCGACACCGAATCCGGCCGAACCGCTCCATCGTCCCGCAAGGGCCGTGGTCTGGCCGCGGTGCTGTTGCCGCTGGCGGGGATCACCGCCGTCATCGCCTGGCTGCGGCGCAAGCAGTGGAGCGAAGGCCGGTCCGTCCCCGACAACCCGCTCATGCCGATCGTCACCCTCATTGACCGCACGATCGGCTGGCATCGGCTGCCGTGGCCGCTGGGCCTGGCGATGATCTTCGGGCTGATGGGGCAACTGCGACGGGGGAACCTCCACGACCCGTCGACGATCACGCCCGCGAAGCCGCGAGATCCGCTCACCCCTGAGCCGGGGCATCGGGCGCATCGCACCGCCGACGGCGCGTTCAACGACCTGGCGCAGCCGGAGATGGGGAGCGCCGGGATGCGCTTCGGGCGCAACGTGCCGCTGGCGCGCAGCGAGCGGGAACCCGAACACGAGATGCTCTCGCCCAACCCACGCCTCGTCAGCCGCGAGCTGATGACGCGGGAGACGTTCGCGCCAGCCGAGACGCTCAACGTCTTCACGGCAGCCTGGATCCAGTTCATGATCCGCGACTGGTTCAGCCACGGCACGGGAGACTGGAAGCACCGCTGGGAGGTTCCCCTCGCGGCCGACGACGACTGGCCCGATCCGGGGCCGGATCGCATCATGGGCATTCCGCGCACGCCGGACGACACGACGCGGCCGGACGGCCACACGGGGACGCCGCACACGTTCCTCAACACCGAGACGCACTGGTGGGACGGCTCCCAGATCTACGGCAGCAGCGCCCGCTACCAGCAGATGGTGCGCTCCGGGGTCGACGGCAAGCTGCGCGTCGACGAGAACGACCTGCCCCAGATCGACCCGCTCATCCCAATCCACCCGGCGGACGTGCCGGGCTTCTGGCTCGGCATCGCCATGCTCGGGATTCTGTTCATCCGCGAGCACAACGCCATCTGCGACCGGCTGAAGGAGAAGCACCCGCGCTGGTCGGACGAGGAACTGTTCCAGCACGCGCGGCTGGTCAACGCGGCGCTAATGGCCAAGATCCACACCGTGGAGTGGACGACGGCGCTGCTGGATCACCCGACGATGATCCGCGCCCTGCGCGCCGACTGGTGGGGTCTGGCCGGGGAGCGCTTCAGCCGCCTCTTCGGCCGCGTCGGCGACGGCGAGCTGATCAGCGGCGTGCTCGGCTCCAAGACGGAGCACTTCGGGGCGCCGTACGCCATCACCGAGGAGTTCGTCGCCGTCTACCGCATGCACCCCCTCATCCCGGACACATACGAGCTGCGCGCCGCGGCCGACCACGCGCTGCTCGACACGCGCGATTTCGAGCACGTCACCAAGTGGCACGCCATCGACGTGCTGCGCGCCATCCCGCTGAGCGACCTCTTCTATTCCCTGGGCGTGGCGCACCCCGGCGCCATCCAACTGCACAACTTCCCGAACGGCTTGCAGGAGTACAAGCGCCCGGACGGCAAGCTGCAAGACCTGGCCGCCACCGACATTTTGCGCACCCGCGAGCTGGGCGTGCCCCGCTACAACGACTTTCGCGAGTTGCTGCACCTGCCGCGGGTGAAATCGTTCGAGGCGATGACCGACAACCCGGAGTGGGCCGAAGAGCTGCGTGAGGTCTACGACGGCGACGTCGACCGGGTCGACCTGATCGCGGGCATGTTCGCCGAGCCGAAGCTCCCCGGCTTCGCCTTCAGCGAGACGGCCTTCCGCATCTTCGTGCTGATGGCCCCGCGCCGGCTCAAGAGCGACCGCTTTTTCACCAACGACTTCACCGCCAACATCTACTCCCAGGCCGGTCTCGACTGGATCGCCGACAACACCTTCGGCACGGTCGTCCAGCGCCACTTCCCGGAGCTGAAGCCAGCCCTGCGCGGGGTAAAGAACGCGTTCAAGCCGTGGAACGTTGCGGCGTAGCGGTCTTGGCCGCGCAGCCTGACGTCGCGCTCACATCTGGCGGATGACTTCCAGCCACCGTTCTCTGGTGCAGGGGCAGCGGATGAGGTCCTCGAAAAGCCGAGATCGCCCCTGAAGTCGCAGCTCCCGCGGTGTGGCTAGGCATGGCGCGGCTGGATCGCGGCCTCCCGAAGCTCCGCGTCCCGCTGCATCGATGAGGAGAGGCGGTCGTGCAGCGTCAGCAATCGCCGCCGTTGGGCGACAAGCGCCTCGCGAAGGTTGGCGATCCCCTCATCAGGGGTGGTCCCGAACGCGTGCAGGTTGAACTCCGCGACATCGGCGACGAACTCGCCGCGTTCCAGCCACACCTCGACGCGAACCGGCCTCGCCAAGGCGAGGTCGTCGGCGAGCTGCCCCTCGATGTGAACGATCTCGGCGGCCGGCTCGTCTTCGGGTTCTTGCCGGTCGGCAACGAACGCCTGACTCGCGCTCAACGCAATCGGACTCCTCGCGAAGGAACCCTCGCCTCGATCACCAAGATCGCCCCGGCGACCGTTCGTTGCGGCCGTCTGGGTCGTTCGCGCCGATGGTATCACGAGGGGGATCGGGCATTCGGAGCGCGAGCATCACCTTGTCTTCGCCGCTTGACGCCGCCCAAATCCTGTGTCATTCCGACGAAGGAGGGCTCCCAAGAATCATCTCGGCGCAAAGGGAAGCGCCGTCCCCTGGAGCCTAGATTCCTCGCTTCGCTCGGAATGACACCTCGTGCGCGCGGGGTACCCTTCCCCTCATGAACACCGACCGGCGCATCGAGGATTACGCGCTCCTCGGCGATCTGCAATCGGCCGCTCTCGTCCACCGCCACGGCTCCATCGACTGGGTCTGCTTTCCCCGCTTCGACTCCGGGGCCTGCTTCGCCGCCTTGCTCGGCGACCCGAGCAATGGGCGCTGGCTGCTGGCCCCGGCCGCAGAGGCGCGCCGCGTCGAGCGCTGCTACCGTTTCCACACCCTGATCCTCGAAACCGAGTTCGAGACCGACGACGGCTGCGTCCGCGTCATCGATTTCATGCCGCCGCGGGGGAAGGCGCCCGACATCGTCCGCATCGTCGAAGGCGTCTCGGGGCGCGTGCCGATGCGCTCCGAGCTGGTGATCCGCTTCGGCTACGGGCGCATCGTGCCCTGGGTGCGCCACGTCGGCGAGGCCCGGCTGGCCACGGCCGGCCCAGACGCCCTCTCCTTCCGCACCCCGGCCGAGGTGCATGGGGAAAACCTCACCTCCGTCTCGGAATTCACCGTCGCTCCCGGCGAGCGCATCCCCTTCGTGCTGACCTGGTTTCCGTCGCACGAGCCACCGCCCGAGCCGGTCGACGCCGAGCTGGCGCTGGCCGAGACCGAAACGTTCTGGCGCGAGTGGGCCGCCTCCCGCAAAGGGGACGGCAAGATCTACTCCGAGATCGTCCAGCAATCGCTCCTCGTCCTCAAGGCGCTCACATACGACCCCACCGGCGGCATCGTCGCCGCCCCGACGACCTCCTTGCCGGAGCGGATCGGCGGCGTGCGCAACTGGGACTACCGCTTCTGCTGGCTGCGCGACGCGAGCCTGACATTGCTGGCGATGCTCGCCGCCGGCTACGGCGCCGAGGCCGCGGAGTGGCGCGAGTGGCTGCTGCGCGCCATCGCCGGCGACCCGAAGCAGATGCAGATCATGTACGGCATCGCCGGGGAGCGCTGGCTACCCGAGCGAGAGGTCGACTGGCTTCCCGGCTTCCTCGATTCGCGCCCGGTGCGCGTCGGCAACGCGGCCTCGCAGCAGCTCCAGCTCGACATCTTCGGCGAGGTGCTCGACGCGGCCTACCAGACGCTGGTCTACGGCATCGAAGGCTCGGAGTTCGGCTGGGCGCTCATGAAGCGCCTGCTGGGCCGGCTGGAGGAGTGCTGGCAGGAAGAGGACGCCGGCATCTGGGAAGTCCGCGGCCCCAACCGCCACTTCACCCACTCCAAGGTGATGGCCTGGGTGGCGTTCGACCGCGGCGTGCGCATCTGCGAGGAGTTCGACCGCGACGGCCCAGTCGACCGCTGGCGCGAGCTGCGCGACGAGATCAAGGCGCAGGTCCTGGAACGCGGCTGGAACGCGCGCGTGGGAGCCTTCACCCAGTCCTACGGCTCGGATGCGCTCGACGCCAGCCTGCTGCAGATGCCGATCTTCGGCTTCATCTCCGCCGACGATCCCCGCTTCGTCTCGACCGTCGCAGCCATCCGTCGCGAGCTGGAAGTCGACGGCCTGCTTTACCGCTATCGCACCGAAGAAGGAACCGACGGCCTCCCCGCGGGCGAAGGCGCGTTCCTCGCCTGCTCCTTCTGGCTGGTCGAAGTCCTGGCCATGCAGGGCAAGGACGAAGAGGCGCGGGCGCTTTTCGACCGCCTCCTCGGCCTCGGCAACGACCTCGGCCTCTTCAGCGAGCAATACGACCCCATTGCCGGCCGCATGCTCGGCAACTTCCCCCAGGCCCTCACGCATTTGGCCCTGGTGGAGGCGGCGCTGGCGCTCGAAGGCGCGCACCCAATGCGGGTGACGGGGTGACGGGGTGTCCGGGTGTCAGGCGAAACAGCCCCCTGTCACCCCGTCACCCAGACACCCCATCTCACCCCCGTAGCCCGAACTGCGCCGCGTGCAGCCGCCGGTAGATGCCGCCGGCGGCAATCAGCTCGTCGTGGCGGCCTTCTTCGGCGACGCCGGTTTCGTCCACGACGACGATGCGGTCGGCGTGCCGGATGGTGGCCAGGCGGTGGGCGATGACGAGCGTTGTGCGGCCCTGGGCCAGCTCCATCAACGAGTGCTGGATGGCCCGCTCCGTCTCCGAATCGAGGGCGGAGGTCGCCTCGTCGAGGATGAGAATGGGCGGGTTCTTGACGAACATGCGGGCGATGGCCAGCCGCTGCTTCTGGCCGCCGGAGAGCTTGACGCCGCGCTCGCCGATGACGGTGTCCAACCCGTCCGGCAGCGCGGCGATGACCGTATCGAGCTTCGCCCGCCGCGCCGCCTCCTCGATCTCGTCGTCGGTGGCGTCGAGCCGGCCGTAGGCGATGTTCTCCCGGATCGAGCCGGCGAAGAGAAAGACGTCCTGCTGCACGATGCCGATCTCGCGCCGCAGCGAGGCGAGCGTCATGTCGCGGATGTCGATGCCGTCGATGGTGATGCGGCCCGATTCGATCTCGTAGAAGTGCGGCAGCAATGAGGTGATCGTCGTCTTGCCCGCCCCGGACGGGCCGACGAAGGCGACCGTCTCGCCGGCTCGGATGTCGAGGTTCACGTCTTGCAGCACCGTGCGCTCCGGGCCGTAGCCGAAGGTGACGTTCTCGTAGCGGATATCGCCCTTGAGCCGTGAGACGGCGAAGGCGTCCGGCGCGTCGACGATGTCCGGCTCGGTGTCGAGCAGCTCGGTGTAGCGCTTGAAGCCGGCGATGCCCTTGGGGTAGGTCTCCAGCACGGCGTTGATCTTCTCCACCGGCCGGAAGAAGACCCCGACCAGGAGCAGGAAGGAGATGAAGCCCCCTTCGCTCAGCTCGCCGTGCAGCACGAAGTACGCCCCGGCCAGCATCACCACGAGCTGGGTGAAGCGCATGCTGAGGTAGCTGAGCGACATGCTGGCGGCCATCAGGCGGTACGCCTCCAGCTTGGTGGCGCGGTAGCGGGCGTTGTCCCCGGCGAAGAGCTGCCGCTCGTGGTCCTCGTTGGCGAAGGCCTGCACGACCCGCATGCCGCCGACGTTCTCCTCGATGCGGGCGTTGAACTCCCCCACCCGGCTGAAGAGCGAGCGCCAGGTTCGGGTCATGCGCCCGCCGTAGCGCGCAGCGATGAACCCGGTGATGGGCACGATCAGCGCCGTGATCAGCGCCAGCTTGGCGTTGACCACGAACATCAGCACGAAGGCGCCGATAAAGGTCATCACCGCCACGAAGAGGTCTTCCGGCCCGTGGTGCGCCACCTCCCCGATCTCTTCCAGGTCCTTCGTCACCCGCGCCACCAGGTGGCCGGTCTTCTGGTTGTCGTAGAAGCGGAAGGAGAGCTTTTGCAGGTGGTCGAAGCTCTTGCGCCGCATCTCGGTCTCGATGTTGATGCCGAGCATGTGTCCCCAGTAGTTGACGATCACCATCAGCCCGGTGTTGAAGAGGTAGATGGCCATCAAGGCCGCCGCCGCCAGCAGGATCAACCCCCAGTTCTGCCCCGGCAGCAGCCGATCGACGAAGAGGCCGACGGCCATCGGGAACCCGAGCTCCAGCACCCCGGAGAGGACGGCGCTGCAGAAATCGATCAGAAAGAGCCGGCGATGCGGCCGGTAGTAAGAGAAAAAGCGGCGGAGGAGTCCGCCCGTCCCGCTATCGTTGCTGGTCATTGCGGCCTTCTCGTGGCTCCATGTATGGTGCATTGCAGCCGGCACGAACTGGAGGGGCGATACCCGCATCGCCCGTGGCCCGCAGGGCCACAACGGGTGTCGCCCGAACAAACGCCGTCGGCCCGCGGCCGACCGGGCGCGGCAAGCAGCGCCCCTATACCGCGCAGGGTGTGGCTATCTGACGAGTGTACCCGGCGCTGCCGTCTGGAACTGCCGCGAGAGAGCCGTCGCGCCACGAGAGGGAGGCGGACATGCCGTTCAATGTCAAGAAGCGCGGCAAGCTGACCTACTATTCCGAAGGCGACCGCCCGGTCCTCTCCGCCCTCGTCACCGAGCAGCTCCCGGACGGCGATCTCAAGATCTCGTTCGCCGGCCTGACCGGCGGCTACTCGGCGAAGACCATCCTTGGTCTCGACGACCTGGTGAGCATGGACCCCGAGCGGGAGATCCCCCTCGTCTTCGCCTGCTGGGAGAAGTGGCTGCGAGACGCGGGCATCTGCGACTCGCTGCGCGACGTCGACTTCATCGAGATCCACGCCTTCGGCTGCCAGCCCAAGACGCCGCACCCCCTCGTCGATCCGGCCGGCTTCATCGAGGAGAAAGAACGCCTCCGCCGGGCCTACGCCGAAGCGTACGCCACCTACTTCGCCGACCACCTGCCCGATAACGGCGTCCCCGCCCGTTTCACCGTCCACGTCGTGGACGTCCCCGACGCGGCGGCCTCGTACGAGTTTTACGGGGCGGCGCTCCTGCAACGCGCGCTTCAGCGCCAAGAGAGCTAGGGCAGCGAGATTTCAGACGAATACGCCGACTCCTTGACCTTGTCGCTCTCCTCGCCCGGAGCGGCCTCGCCGATGCCCCAGTCGTGATCGGGCCGTGGCGTGAAGGCGCCCAGCCGCATCAGCGCCGCCTCCCGCTCGGCCTGGGGCAGATCGCCCAGGATCACCTCGGCCAGATGCTGCGCCTGCCGCGAATCGACCCGGGCTTCCGGGCCGAGGGCAAACTCGCCGCGTAGCGCGTTGTGGACGCGCTCGACGGCGACGCCGAAGGCGTCCGCGACTGCATCGGCCGTGAATGTCTCATTCGTCCCCTGCGCTTCCCCCGCCGGCGCGTACTCGCCGGGCGCGACGAGCCCGGCGTCGATCGTCCTCTCGTCCATACGCGGTGTCCTTTCGTGTCGGGCGGCGTGCTCGCCAGCCCAGACCCAGGATGCACGGCGCATGCCGCGCCGACCGCCATCGCGGGACGCCAGACGGGAGCGCGGGTTGGCCGAGGTCACGCCGCGCCGGCGAAGGGGGCTAAGGGGGCTAAGGGGACGAGAGGTAGGGGGCGTGCACCCTTCGGCCGCGGGGCACAGCAAAACGCCGACAAGTCCGGGCCGAAGCCCTTACCCGTCGGCGTTTGCTGCCAGCCGCTTCCGGGATTGCTCCCCTCCGCGTCTGGTGTACGGACACTCTATACCTGCCGTGCCCGGATGTCAATACCCATTTCAATATTCCCGCCTGATTGCCGCGACCATGTTCGGCGTATCCAAAGTGGAGTCGGCTCGGCTTGTGCGATGACGCCGAGGCCGCATCGTCTGGAGGCGGCTAGCGTTCACCACGGCTGGGCTGGCATCGCCGGAACCATCACATCACTGAGGGAGCCGACCCGAGACACCACGACTCCCGGGCGACCTTCAGACAAGTGAGTATCCGCCCTCAGCCTTCACAGCGACGCACGCTGCATCGTGGATCGCGACGGAGCGACCTCCGGGCGTTGCCGCCACCGAGGAAGGCCAGCGCCATGATCCAGACCGCGCCCGTCGAGGCCGAACGGCTCGATCCAGTTTCTACTCCCGCCCCGTCTCCGGCTGAGGAGATGGCCCCCGTCGTGTCGCCTCGCCAACGCGCCATCGACGGCAGCTTGCTGGCGAGCTTCCCAGCACCCGCTCGCGAGCGGGTGCTGGGTGAGGCGATCCCGATCGGGTTGCCTGCCGGCAGCATGCTCTATCACGGCGGCGACGACCCGCGCTGCGCCCTGGTCGTCACCGGACTGGTGCGCGCCTTCCTGTCCGCCCCGGACGGTCGCGCCGTCACTGTGCGCTACGTCCGCTCCGGCGAGCTGATCGGCATCCCCATCATCGTCGGCGGGCCGATCCCGGCCAGCATCCAACTCGTCACCGCCGCCGAGCTGTTGCTCCTCAACGCCCTGACGCTGCGCCAGCTCGGCCAGACAGAAGCGCGGATCGGCTGGCTGCTGGCGCAGGAGCTGGCGCGGCGGCTCCACGACACGTACGGCGCCGTCGCCGACCATGCCTTCGGCTCGCTCCGGGAGCGGGTCGCGCGCCACCTCCTGGATCTTGCCGCCGTGCGCGAGGACGGCCGCCTCGTCGCCGACGTGACGCAGCAGGTCCTGGCCGAGGCCGTCGGCTCTACCCGTCCGGCCGTCGCCCGCGTGCTGGGAGATCTTCGCCAGATCGGTCTGGTCAGCACCGCTACGCGAGACATCGAGCTCCTGGCGCCGGAGCGGCTTCACGCCGAAACCTGGTCCGGCCGCCTGTCACCCAGGTCACACCAGAGCGCTCGCATCTGACGCCAGATGGCGCCCTGGGCAGCTTCGCCCAGGGCGGCGCTTCTCCATTCTGCGCTCGGGACGCTTGCCAGTGAGCCGTCCCTGGCGACGAATGGAGAGCCCACACCATGGCCGATCGATTCGGGGCACGGCTCACAATCGCGCGGCGCGTCCAACTCGAAGCGGGGTCCTGGGGGGCGCTGATCGCGCTCAACACCGCCTTGGTCAGCCTGCTGCTCATCTCGCGCGGAGCGGGAGCGCCAGAACTGGCGGTCTATGCCAGCGGGGCCAGCCTGTTCGGTCTCGGCGCGGGCGTCGTTGGTCCTTGGACGGCCTCGCGTGTCGGAGGCGCCGACCGTGTCATTCTGACGGCGATATGGGCAGGGCGCGCTGCACTCGCCGTGGTTCCGCTGCTGCTCCTCACCACCGAGAACGGCGGCATCCCGCCGTTGATTGCCGCGCTGCTCCTCTGGAGCGTCGGAGAGGGGATCGCGCAGCCGCTCTGGATCGCGCGCCTCGCCGGGATGAACGATCCATCATCGCGGAGCGGTTGGCTGAGCGCCCGTGCTACGTCCGCGGCCGTTGGGGCCGCGTGCGCCATGCTGCCGCTCCTGCTCCTGGCCCGCCTCCTGCCGACCGAGGCGGCGCTGATCGCCGCCTACGCCGGCGCTGTGGTCGCCGGGGTGGTCAGCGCCGAACAGGTCGGGGCGCTCCTCCGGGTCCGCGTGACGCCGACGTTGGTCCGAAGCGCGAGCAGACCAATCGCCCGCGGTTCGCACGCCGGTCCCGGCCTCTGGTTTCTCGGCGGCCTCTTCGCGTTCTGGTTCGGCGCCGCGCTGAACCGGCCAATTCTGCCCCCGTACGTCGTCATCGAGCTCGGAGCCCCTGCGGCGTATTTCGCCACAGCTGCCGTGGCGGCCGCGGTGGCCGGGGCGGGGTTGCAGCCGCGATGGGGGAAGCTCGGCGGCGCGCGCGGAGCACGGACGCTGCTGGGGTGGTCTGGACTCGTCGCGGGGATCGCGCCCCTGTTGTGGACGGTCGTCCCTGACTATCGCTTCGGCATCCCGGTCGAAGTTCTGGCTTCGAGCTGCTGGCTGGGGCACCTGCTGGGGCTCAACCTGCACGCCGTGGAGACGGCCGAGGACGACGCTCAACGCTCGTCCGTCATCGCCCGCATGCAACTGGCGCAAGGGAGCGCGGCCGCCATCGCGCCGGTGGCCGCGGCCGCCGTGGTCGGGACCGTGGGCACGAGCCCCATCCTGCTGACCTCCGGCGTCGTCTGCCTCGTCGCCACCGCCGTCATGATCGACGTCGCGCGCCCTCCGGCCCGACTGCCGATGGCCTTGGGAGAGACAGTGACCCGCTTCCGTTTGATTACGACGCCACCGTGGGCAGCCTGGCGCCGAACCATACCCGAAGCGTACGAGCCAGCCCCCCAGGCGGCGCTCAATGCGCGTTCGCTGGCGTGGCCGGATCGGTCCTGGACTGGTCAGCGCCGGAAGCGCCTGCCGTTGCCCCTCGTACAGGCGCTCTCGGCGGCTTGCCCCACCTGCCAGGGAATCGGCTGCCGCGCATGCCATGGCATCGGCTTGAATTGAGTAGTCAGTCCCCCGAAGAGCGCCCTGGACCGCCACAAGACGGCTACCGCGGGCCGTCCTCGTCGCGCGCGGCCTGCCGAGCCGAAGCGGCAATCGCGCGCACCTCCGCGGCCACATCGGGATGATTCCTGGCCATTTCGGCGAGGTCGCCGATCTCGACGTCGGCGGGAATCACGCCGGGCCACTCGGTGCTCCCGCCGAGGAACCACCGCCCCTCACCCATCACCCGCGCGGTGTGGAACGTGGCGCCGGGGATGTGGAGCTGCACGCGCTGGCCGCCGCGCAGGGCAGGCCCGACAACGACGCGCTCGCTCGACCCGTCGCCGTGCAGGAGGAAGACTTCGAGTGAATCGCCGAGGTAATAGTGGTAGAGCTGGTCGTTGCGGATGCGGTGCAGTGGCGCCGGCGCCTGCGGCGTCACCAGGAAATAGAGCGCGGATCCGAGCGGCCTCCCATCCGCGAACGGCGCCGGCAAGCCGCCGGGGGCGATCGCCAGCGGGCTCGTGAACGTCACGCGCACCGAGCCGCAGGTGGCGTTCGGCGTCAGATCGAGCAGTTGACAGAGTTCGTCGGCGGTCAGCTCGGCGGTCATGGCGCCTCCAGGTCGTCTGTCGCGAAAGCCGGTGATCGGCTCGCGCATGCCTCCCTCGGGGAAGACGAATCCTCGCTGCCCTCACTCGGACGGAGGGTGATGGCCCTGGCCGGCATCCTCACCTTCTCCCCGACACCGCGTCAAGATAGAGTTGGTTCATACTGATCGGGCAACAGACGAGGAACGTGCGACGTGACGAGCAGCGCCAACGCATACGTGGGCACATCCGTGCGGCGGCGGGAGGACCCGCGCCTGCTGACAGGACGCGGCCGCTTCGTGGCCGACATCGCGCTCCCGCGGACGCTGCACGTCGCCTTCGTGCGCAGCCCCTATGCGCATGCCCGGATCGTGGGGTTCGACGCGACCGCGGCCCGGGCGGTCCCTGGCGTCGTCGCCGTCGTGACCGCCGCCGATCTCGCCGGGCGCGTCAAGCCGATCCGGGCCGACGCGCGGTTTCCCGGATTTCACTCCTCCGAGTGGCCGATCCTCGCCGGCGACATCGTGCGCTACCAGGGCGAGCCGATCGCGGCGGTGGTGGCCGAATCGCCGTACCTCGCCGCGGACGCGGCCGCTTTGGTCGACGTCGACTTCGATCCGCTACCGGTCGTCGTCGATGCGGAAGCGGCGCTCGCCGCCGAGGCGCCGCTGGTTCATCCGGCGTGGGGGGACAACGTCTTCCTGCACCGCTCCGGCGCGTTCGGCGACGTGGACGGCGCCTTCGCTGATGCCGACGTGGCGCTCCGTCGCGTGTATCGCAGCCAGCGGTACACCGGGGTCCCGATGGAGCCCCGCGCCTGCCTCGCGCAATTCGCGTTCGACGGCGGGGACGGCGAGCTGACGCTGTGGACGGCCACGCAAATTCCGCACCTAATTCGCTCCGGCGTCGCCGAGGCTCTGGATTTTCCTGAATCTCGGCTGCGGGTCGTTTCGCCGGACGTCGGCGGCGGCTTCGGCGTCAAGGGCTCGCTCTATCCGGAAGAAGTCCTCATTCCGTATCTCGCGCGAGAGCTCGACCGGCCCGTGCGCTGGATCGCGGATCGCAGCGAGGATTTCATGGCCAGCATCCACGCCCGCGAGCACGTCCACGCCATCGAGCTGGCGGCGCGTCGGGACGGGGTGATCGTGGGGCTCAAGGCGCGGATCGTCGTCGACAACGGCGCCTATTCGACCTGGCCCTGGACCGCCTCGATGGAGATCGGGATCGCCGCCGGCAACATCCCCGGGCCGTACGAGATTCGGAATTACCAGTTCGAGGCGTTCAGCGTCTGCACCAACAAGATGCCGATCGGGGCGTACCGGGGCGTGGCCCGCCCGGCCGCGTGCTTCAGCATCGAGCGCGCCATCGACGATCTGGCGCGCGAGCTGGGCCTCGATCCGCTCGAGGTGCGCGAGCGGAATCTCATCGACGCCTATCCCTACGTCACGGTCACCGGGCTCGAGATCGATTCCGGCAGCCTCCTCCCCGCCGTCCACAAAGCCAAGGACGTTCTGGCCTACGACGAGCTGCGGGCGGAGCAGGCCGAGGCGCGCCGCCAGGGCCGTCTGGTCGGCATCGGGGTCGCGAACTACACCGAGCAGACCGCGCACGGCCTGCCCGAGTACGCCCGGCGCATGCTGCCGATCACCCTGGGATTCGACAGCGCGACGGTGCGCATGGACCCCCAGGGCACGGTTTCGATCGCGGTCGGCGTCCACTCCCACGGGCAGGGACTGGAAACGACCCTGGCCCAGATCGCCGCCGACGAGCTCGGCGTGGGCATCGAGGACGTGCGGATCGTGTACGGCGATACCCAGGTCAGCCCGTATGGGATGGGGACCTTCGCCAGTCGGGGAGCCGTGTTCGGCGGCGGCGCCGTGCTTGGGGCGGCGGGCGTCATCCGGGGCAAGCTGGAGCGCATCGCCGCGACCGTGCTGGAGTGCTCACCGGACGACCTGGAGCGCGCCGACGGGGCGTTTCGGGTGCGGGGCGTCCCGACCAGCGCGGTGACGATTCGCGAGTGCGCCCAAGTCGCACATTTTCGCGCCGAGCTGATCCCGGACGTCGGCCCCGGCCTGGAGGCGACCGTCTTCTTCGACAATCCGCCGGGGACCGGGACGTTCAGCAACGGCCTGCACGCGGCGGTGGTCGAGGTCGACCCGGACACCGGGGAGATCGCGATCCAACGCTACCTCGTGATCGACGACTGCGGGACGGTCATCAACCCGACGATCGTGCACGGCCAGATCGTGGGCGGGACGGTGCAGGGGATCGGCGGGGCCCTGTGGGAGCATTTGGCGTACGACGATGATGGGCAGCTCGTGACCGGAACGTTCATGGAATACGCGTTGCCGAAGGCCGGCAACGTCCCGGCGATTGAGGTCGTCTCCCTCTGCACGCCCTCGCCGTTCACCCCGTTGGGCATGAAGGGCGTCGGCGAGGGCGGCGCCATCGCGCCCGGCGCGTGCCTGGCGAACGCCGTCAGCGACGCCCTGGCCCCCCTGGGCGTAGCGGTGGATGCCACGCCGATGACGCCGGAGGCGGTCCTGCGGCTGATTCAAGCGGCAGCGCGGTGACGCCGGCATCGTCGACCAACGGCCGATGCGCTGCCCGGATCACGACGATCCCCGACGCCTCCGGCACGCAAACGATTGTGACACCGATTCCAATACCCGCCATTCGCTGTTTCCGGTTGCCAGTGTGGTAGACCAGACCGACGGAACTCTGCGCGATCCGATCCGGGCGACCAAGGAGCGGCAGCGGTGGAGAACAGAACGGCGTTCCTCTTCGACCTCGACGGCACCCTCGTCGACTCCGTTTACCAGCACGTCCTGGCCTGGCGGCAGGCGCTGGAGGCCGTCGGCATCGAGCTGGCGGTGTGGCGCATCCACCGCCGCATCGGCATGAGCGGCGGGCTGTTCATCAACGCCCTCCTGCGCGAGACCGAGGAGGGCGTCACCGCCGAGCAGGTCGCCCGCATCCAGGCGCTGCACGCCGAGGCGTACCAGTCCTTCGCCCCGCAGGTCCGCCCCCTGCCCGGCGCCCGGGAGCTGCTGGGGGCGCTGACGGCTGCCGGCGTCCCCTGGGCCATCGCCACCAGCGGCATCCGGGAGGTGGCGCAGCCGGTGCTGCACACCCTCGGCGTGCCGGAGGGCGTGCCGGTCGTTACCCGCGACCAGGTTCGCCACGCTAAACCGGACCCCGATCTCTTTCTGGCTGCCGCCGAGCGCCTCGGCGTGCCGATCGAGGCGGCCATCGTCGTCGGCGACAGCATCTGGGATCTGCTGGCCGCCCGCCGCGCCCGCGCCCTCGGCGTCGGTCTCCTTTCCGGCGGCTACGGCCGCGCCGAGCTGGAGACGGCCGGCGCCTACCGCGTCTACGACGACCCGGCGGATCTGCTGCTGCACCTGGACGAGGTCGGCGTGCGGGGAGCGGTGTAGCGGCAAGAAGGATCGGCCGCGTCGCTCGCCAGCGGAGCCGACGTTCGCCGCAACGGATCGCTTGGCACCGCCCGAGCGGCACGGAGAGTATCGACCCGCATGGATGTTTGCTCTTGGTATGATGCGCCCCAGGAGGTGCAACGCATGGCACAGCGAGTCTCTTCGCACCCGAGTCTGGCCGCCGCGGCCGAGCAGCCCTTGATCGGGCTGGTCCTGGAAGAGGACGGGCGGCAGGTCGTACGCTACTTCGCCGACGAGGCGGCGGCCGACGCCGCCGTGGCGGATCGGGCGCTCGCCCGCGCCCTGGCGGCGATCGGCAGCTGGAGCGACCTGGACTGGGAGGAGACCGTCGAGGCGCTCGATCGAATCCGGCACGAGAGCACGCCGACGCCGCCCGTCGAACCCACGCCGACGCCGACCATCGAGCCGACGCCGACGCCGACGCCTGAT
>CALMZR010000231.1 GCA_937870845.1 uncultured Chloroflexota bacterium | reverse complement strand
TAGGCGGCGACCGCCCCGGCCCGGCTGCGGGAGCAGTGGAAGAGCCGCACCGTGGGCGTGCTCACCGTCCAGACCCAGCCATTGCGCCCGTCCTCGCGCCACCCCGTCTCGTCGAGGTGGACGACGGGGCTGGCCCGCGCCTCGGCCAGCAGCGCCGCGTAGGCCGGACGCCCGGCGCGGGCGGTTTCGGCCAGCAGCGCGCTCACCTCCCCCACCGACACCCGCAGCCCCCAGGCGCGCTCCAGCAGCCACCGCACCTGGGCCAGCGGCAGCCGCCGCGTGGGGCGCAGCGTCGCCACCCAGGCCGCCACCGGCCAGGCCACCCGCCGCTGGGCGCCGACCTGCTCCCCCAGGGCGGGCATCGCCCCCCGGCTGCGCGTCCCACAGCGGCGACACGTCCGCTCCAGCACCCGGGGCTCGACCACCGCGGCGCGCACCGGCGGCACGGCGATGACCTGGCGCCGTCCCACCAGCCGCCCCCGCGCCAGCGGCGCGGCACAGGCCGGACAGACATCCGGAGCGTGCCACACGATCCGGTCGGGAACCTCCCGCCGCCGGCCCGGCGCCGGGGCGCGGGGCTGGCGCGGGCGCTGCCGCGCCACCACCACGACGTTGGCTTTGGCCCATCGCGGCGGGCGGCGGCGCGGCGGGGCGGCCGCCTCCCCCGGCGCCGCGCCGCACCCCGGCGACTCGTCGCCACGCAGGACCGCGACCTCGGCGCGCAGCCGGGCGTTCTCCGCCTCCAACCCGGCGATGCGCTCGCGCAACTCGCCCACGAGCGCCAGCAGCTCCGCGACCGTCGGTTGCGTCACGCTGCCCGCCATAGCGTCCCCTGGATCTCAGCACCATCCCGAGAACCGACATTTTCCCACAATCCCTGGCCGGTCTGAACTCTTACTGTCAGACAAAAAGCCTTGTGTCCGTACAGGGCGGATGGTACGATGCGGCTGTTGAAGGCATCCAGCTCCCCGCACACGCTGCGAAACTCGTCTCACACCCCGTAGCGATTGTTCCCCGGCGAGGCCTCGATCGTGGTCGCGCCGTCACAGACGGGAAGTTGAGGCCGCGTGATGATGATCTCTCAGCCCGCGTGGTGGTGTCTCGAGGCAACCGTGCAGCGGCTGCTGCGCCGGTCTGTCGCCGAACCCGGCGCAGAAACCTTGCCTGATCCGCCGCGGACGACGTCGACGATCCAGGCGCCAGAGGCGGCGCTGCAACGCGTTGTCGCGGCCGTAGGGTCCGAAGCGACCCAGTCCGGCTCGCCAGCCGATCCCGGGAAAACCCTCGCCGGTCCCTTGACGCCGGCAGAGCGCCGCGCGCGGGCCGCGGCGTTGCGCGCCCTGGCGCTGAGCCGGGGACGCCGGTTCGATGCGGCGCGGGCCGCGTTCACCGACGCCGCCACGCTCGACCCATTACTCGATCTCACGCGCACACCGGCGTTCTGGAAGTTGGAACGCGCCGCCCACGAGGCCGCCATTGACGCCTATGTGGCGGCCGGGCGCGACCGGGACGCGGCAGTGCTGCGCGCCCGCGTCCGCAGCACGTTTCGGCCGAGGGCGCTCCAGACGCGGCAGGAGCTCGTTTTCACTCCGTAGCAGTTCATTTGCAGGCCCAGACGGTTCGGCGCCCGGTCCAATGACCGGGCGCCGCCGTTTGGTCGGTCGCTGCCGAGGATTTCCGGCTCACCCGCGACCGGAGAGTGAGCGTCGGGAGGAGGAAAAGAGGGAGCGTCCGTCCCGCTGGCATCTCGTCGAAGCCCGACGAACGCCCGACTGAGGAATATGGGGTTGTACGTGCCAGGCGACCGGCTAACGTCGCCCAAGGCGTCTGAGTTAGGACGCTGACGCAATTTCCGCGCCAGCGGCGCCGCGTCCGCACGCGGACGGCGCCCATTGCCTCGCAAATCCGTGCAAAGCTCCGTCGCTTGGCGCACCACTCGATTAGCGGTTGGCAGGGTGGAAGGATACCCGGATCGGCGCCCCGACGCAATGTGCGACGGCTGCTTGGGCTACGTTTGCCGATGTCGAGCGCTCGCCGCCCGCTCGCTGAGCGCCCCTGCCATTGCCTCCAAACGGTCGGGATTGACCGCGTAGTACTTCGCTCCTCGTCGCTGATCGACCGTGACGATCCCGGCCCGTTCGAGTTGGGCCAAATGGCGAGAAACGGCCGACTGCGCTACCCCGAGGCGTCCCACGATCTCCTGAGCGTATAGCTCGCCCTCGAGCAGCACATCGATCATCCGCAGCCGCGTCGGATCCGCCAGGGCCCGCGCGGCCTCGAGCAACTCTTCGGTGCTCTGCCTTCCGGAAGTCGTGTCGCCTGCGCGAGTGGGCGGCGCCAGACGCCTCCCGGGCAAACGCTCGATGAGCTGCGGCGCCGCGAAGAACACGACCAGGTCCGGCTCGTAGGCGATGTAGCTCACGAACTCGCCCAAATAGGCCGACGGGCAGAATGCCACGCGGGTGAAGCTGGGCGGCGGCCGATCGAGCACCTCAGGCACCCGCTGGCCCGTGAACGACGCGTACGCATCGTCGAACCCACGGTCGCAGAAGGCAGCGCCCTGGGTCGCGGCCTCGTGCAGCAGCGACGCTTCCTTGGCGCGGGCGACCCGGTACACCGAGTCCCAAACGCCTTCGTAGAGCGAGATCGTGCGCCGCTTCAACGCCTCTGGATTCGCCAGCAGCGTCATGACATCGTCCAGTTTCGCCGTCGTCAGCGCGGGCAGCAGCGCTCGTCGCCACGACTCGTCGTCGACCGGAGCCTGCCAGCGCATCTCGCGATCGAGGGAGACGCGCCTCAGGGCGTTTCCGACCATGTCCCGGTAGGCGGCTGCGGGCAGCTCGCGCATGAAGGCGATCAACTCGTCGAACGACGCGTCTCGCCGGTCCAGGCGCAACGGCTCGAACCGCATGACCGGCTCCTCCGGAAAGTAGAGGAGCCGGCCCGAAAAGCCGTGCAGGAGATCGAGATCGTCCCGCACCTCGTCCGGAAGGCGGTCGCGGGCCGTGATCAGCCAGGGATCGAGACCGCTGCCGGGCACGGCCCGGTAGAGGAGGGACAGAACCGAGACGAGCTCGAGTGGCAGCGAAACCGCCGATTCGATGCGCAGGGCCGGCTGGCCGGCAACGAGCTCACCCATGCCGGCACGGCCCGGGCGGGGGATGCGCGACGTTCATCACGACATCATACTATCTCGATGTGACGATGTTGCCTGGCTCGCCGCGCTGGCGTCGCGCAGGGGACAATGCGCGTGGGCGTTTGCGCGTTCATCAGACAGGAGCAGGTATGCCCGCGGGAGGACTGACGAGCACCGATCCGCTCTGGTTCAAGGATGCGGTCTTCTACGAAGCTCCGGTCAAATCGTTCTACGATTCCGACAACAACGGCATCGGCGACTTCCGAGGGATGGCCGAGCGGCTCGACTACATCAAGAACCTCGGCGTCGACTGCATCTGGCTCCTGCCGATGTACCCGTCGCCCTACAAGGACGACGGCTACGACATCTCCGATTTTGTCAGCATCCATCCCGAGTACGGCACCGTCGCCGACTTCAAGGCGCTTCTCGACGCCGCGCACGAGCGCGGCCTCAAGGTCATCGCCGATCTGGTCGTGAACCACACCTCGGACCAGCACGCCTGGTTCCAGGAGGCGCGCAAGTCCCCGGACTCCCCCTATCGCGACTACTACGTGTGGAGCGACGACCCGACCCGCTATAGCGATGCGCGCATCATCTTCATCGACACCGAAGTCTCGAACTGGACGTACGATCCCGAGGCCGGGCAGTATTTCTGGCACCGCTTCTTCAGCAACCAGCCCGACCTCAATTACGAGAACCCGGCCGTCCAGGAGGAGATGCTCAACATCGTTCGCTTCTGGCTGGGCATGGGGCTGGACGGGTTTCGTTGCGACGCGGTGCCGTATCTCATCGAAGCGGAAGGCACCATCTGCGAGAACTTGCCGGAGACGCACGCGTTCTTGCAGCGTCTGCGGCGGATGGTAGACGAGGAGTTTCCCGGGAAGATTCTGTTGGCCGAGGCCAACCAGTGGCCCGAAGACGTGGTCGAGTACTTCGGAACGCCAGAGAACCCCGAGTTCCACATGGCGTTCCACTTCCCGCTCATGCCACGCATGTTCATGGCCGTCCGGCGCGAGGACCGCATCCCCATCGTCGAGATCATGACGCGCACTCCGGCCATCCCGGAGAATGCACAGTGGGCCATTTTCCTGCGCAACCACGACGAGCTGACGCTCGAGATGGTCACCGACGAAGAGCGCGACTACATGTACTCCGAATACGCCAAGGACAAGGAGATGCGCCGCAACGTCGGCATCCGCCGCCGTCTGGCCCCGCTGCTGGAGAACAGCCGGCGCAAGATCGAGCTGATGAACTCGCTGCTCCTCTCGTTGCCGGGGACGCCGGTGATCTACTACGGCGACGAGATCGGCATGGGGGATAACGTCTTCCTCGGCGACCGCAACGGCGTGCGCACCCCGATGCAATGGTCGAACGACCGCAACGGCGGCTTCTCCCGCGCCGACGCGGCACGGCTCTATGACCCGCCGATCGCCGACCCGGTCTACGGCTATCAGGCCGTCAATGTGGAAGCGCAGGAGCGGCTGCCGACGTCGCTGCTGGAGTGGATGCGGCGCATGATCCGCGTCCGCAAGCGGTATCGCGCATTCGGCCGGGGCACGCTGGAGTTCCTCAACGCCGACAATCGCAAGGTGCTTGCCTACATCCGGGAGTACGGCGACGAGGTGCTTCTTTGCGTGGTGAACCTCTCCCGCTTCGTGCAACCTTCGCAGCTCGACCTCAGCGCCTACGATGGGTGGCAGCCGATAGAGCTGATCGGAGAAACGGCGTTCCCACCCATCGGCGAGCTGCCGTATTTCCTGACGCTCGGGCCCCACAGCTTCTACTGGTTCCGCCTGGAGCGTCCGACCGCGTCATGATCGATTTCGATGCCCTCTCCGGGGCGCTTCCCAGGTGGCTGGAGACGCGCCGCTGGTTTGCCGACAAGGGCCGCGGCATCGCCCGCGCCGTGATCGAGGACGGTCTCACCGAGGCCGTCGACGACGACGCCCTCCTCCTCGCGATCGTCCGCGTGGAGTATCGTCATGGCGACTCATCCCGCTATTTCGTGCCGATGGTCTGGACGGCGCATGTCGGAGCGAGCGAAGTCATCACCGCGATGCCAGGGGCGACGAGCACCGGCGCCGTCATCGACGGCGTAGAGGCTCCCTGGTTCGGCCGGTGGCTGATCGAGGCGATGAATGGCAAGGCGGCGTCCCAGGCGAGGTGGACGTTCACGTCCGAGCCAGCGGCCTCACATGTCCTGGCGTCCGCTGCCCAGGCGCCTGTCACCGTCATGCGCGCGGAGCAGAGCAATACGTCGCTCCGCTACGGCAATGAGGCAATGGTGAAGCTGGTGCGCCGGCTGCAACCAGGTCCCAATCCAGATGAGGAGATGCTGCGCGCCCTGGCCAAGGCCGGGTTCGCTAGTGTGCCGCACTACCTCGGCGGGGCGTCCTGGCGCGCTCTTGATGGCGAGGCGCATCCGCTCGCTCTGGCCCAAGCGTTCGTCCCGAACCTCGGCGATGGTTGGTCGTGGATGCTGCGACGGTTGCGAGAGCTGACCGGCCCCGAATCCGCCGTTGCGCTTGATTATGCCTCTCCCGAACGGTTGCTCGGCCGGCGGACCGGAGAGATGCATGTCGCGCTATCGCGTGTTGCCGAGCCCGAGGTGGCGGCGGAGACGGCCACCAGCGAATCGATCCAAGCGGACATCGCTCGGGTGCGCCGCGCCGTGGGTCAGACAGTCTCGTTGCTGCAGGAGTCGGAGGCGATGCTGCCCGAGCCGCTTCGCGCGGGGCTGCCGTCGATCGCGTCGGGCCTGGAGGACGCAACATCCCGCGCCGAAGGGTTTGGCGCGGAAGCCGAGACCGTTCGCATCCGAGTTCACGGAGATTACCACCTCGGGCAAACGCTGCGAACGCCGCAGGAAGACTGGGTCATCATCGACTTCGAAGGCGAGCCGGCGCGCCCGGTGGCCGAACGTCGCCAGAAAACCTCCGCGCTCAAGGATGTCGCGGGCATGCTCCGCTCGTTCGCCTATGCGCGAGGCGCGGCGGAGCGGAATCAGGTTGCGGCTTCGGCGCCGCTCGCGTCATGGGAGACCGAGGCCCGGCAGGCGTTTCTCGAAGGCTACCGCGAAGCGGTGCTCGAGGCGCCGATGGCGCTCGTCCCCGCGGACGATCGGGAATTCGCGGCCGCGCTGGCGGCTTGGGAACTGGACAAGGCCCTCTACGAAGTGGCCTACGAGGTGCGAAACAGACCGGACTGGGTGGAGCTTCCGTTGCGGAGCCTGCTCCCCCGGCTCCAGGAGTAGGGCGGCGCGCCGGAGTCGCGTCAGCGCGCCGCCGCCTCGGCCCCAGCCCGTCCCTGCCGCGGAGCCCATTCCCGATAGTCGATCGTCGGAAACGGGTTGTCGCGCTCGCGGAGAGACGCCAGAAAAGCCTCCTCTTCGGCCGTCCAGGAGTCTGCTTCGGCGAGCGCGGCGAGCTGATCGAAGCGGTCGAGGTGCTCCTGGAAGCGCTCGACGGCATACTCCTTGGCTTGCAACGTCGTGACCAGGAAGGGCCAGTCGCTGCTCTGCAACAGGAGCAGCTCGCGGGCGGCTTGGTTCAGCACGTCACGCCGCGTGCCGTTTGCGTTGGGAAAGCGCACGACGAGCTCTTCGATGCGCCGCTCCGCGCCGTGAATGAGCGGCCACAGCCAATTCGTGTCGTCATTGAGCCACGTATAGTGGCCGCCTCCAGCGCCCCAGCTCGACTCGGGCAGCGAGAGCACCTGGTCCGGCGGGTGTTGCTCGACGATGCGGCTGGCGGTGCTCATCTCGACCGCCGGCCTCGCGGCCAGACCGCGCAAGACGGCTTTCAGCCAATCGACCCCCTCGAACCACCAGTGGCCGAACAATTCCGTGTCGTACGAAGCGGTGATGCTGCCGAACTCGCCCGTCCGGTCGCGGTACTCGCGCAACTGCTCTTCGATGAGATGGACATAATGGCTGGCGTGACTGGCGACCTGCTCCGCCGCGCGGTCGGGGTTGTATGGCTCCTTCCCGCCGAGATCGACACCGGCGCCGGACACGCGCCAGTACTGCATCCCGGACTCGGCGTCCTTGCGATGGAACTCGCGATAGACGAAATCGCCCGGGTAACCGAACGTGGCCGACCAGACTTGCTGACCGGTGCGCTCGTGCCGGGCCAGAACCGCCACCTGCCCCGGCGCGTCTCCGACCCAATAGGGGCGGAGCGAGGTTCCCGGCTCGAGCTGCTGGTCCCCGGTCGGTTGCGTCACCGCCGAAGCGTAGCGGCGGGCGATCATGCCGTACGGACCGACCGTTCCCGGCACCGCCATGCCGACGGGGCGGCCACCCTCGACCGTGTGCGTTTCGCTGAAGAAGACGAGCAAACCCTCTTCCGCCAGAAACGACTCGAGACCCGGTCGACGAACGGTCTTGCCGTCCTCGTCCTCCTCGATGGCCGGGCGGTAGGCGCACTCAGGCAACCAGATGGCGCTGGGAGCGCGGCCGAAGTGGCGGCGGTAGGTCTCGACGCCGGTGCGCAACTGGCCATGAATGGAGGAATCGCGAGCGAGGAGCGGCAGATAGCCGTGGGTGGCGGCGCTGGTCGCCAGCTCCACCAAGCCTTCGTCCTGAAGCGCCCGGAAGGCGCCCAGGAGGTCCTTTCCAAAGCGATCCTGGAATGACGTCAGGACGCGGGCGTACCAGTGGTGGTAGAAGCGGGCCAGATCGCGGAACGTCTCGTCGCCGGCCTGCTCGAAGCGCTCGATGTCCTTGGCTGCCTTGGCGGCGCGTTCAGTGGCGTATTCGACGAAGTGGTCAACGATGAGCGGATCGGCCAGTTGCTCGGCCAGGACGGGGGTAATGCCGATCGTGAGACGGTAGCGCACGCCCTCTTCACGGAGGTCGTAGAGGGCATTGAGGAGCGGAACGTAGGTTTCGGCGATGGCCTCGTGAACCCATTCCTCGCCGTGCGGCCACATCCCCGCCTGCCGGGCGTATGGGAGGTGGCTGTGCAGCATGAAGGTGAAAGCGCCAACCGGTGTGTCCGCGGCCATGGCCATGAGGTTCATCTCCTTATGCGAGCGCCGTACTCGGGTAATTGTGGATCAATCTTGCGCGACAATGCCGGGGGCGGCGCGATCCCAAAGCGGGTGCGCGGTCCCGTCCACGGTGTAGTCGAACGGGTCGTGCCCCTGGGGCGGTCTGATCGGTCCCGCTCGACCGTAGGTTTCGGTCAGCTCGCGCAGACCGTCCGCCAGTCCTTCATGCAGCTGATGCGGCTGATAACGCCATGCCCAGTTCCCGTCGGGGCGGCCTGGCGTGTTCATGCGCGCGTCGTCGTCGAGGCGCATCACATCCTGCAAAGGGGCGATGGCCCGGTCGGCGACCGAAGCGAGCGCGGTTCGAATGAAATCCCATGCAATATCGCTGCCATCGCGCCCCAGGTAGCGTTGCACGCTGGATCGGGTCCCGTCGCCGAGGGCACGGAACCAGCCAATCGTTGTCTGGTTGTCGTGCGTGCCGGTGTAGACGACCGACACCGGATCATAGTTGTGCGGCAGGTACGCGTTACCCGGGCCACTGTCGAAGGCAAATTGCAGCACCTTCATGCCGGGATACTCCAGCTCATCGCGCAGCGCGAGGACGTCGGGAGTGACGAGTCCCAAATCCTCAACGACGAAGGGGAGAGGACCAAGCTCGGCCGCCATGGCGTCGAAGATGGCGCGCCCTGGTCCTGGCTCCCAGTGGCCGGCCGCCGCCGTCGGCGCGTGCGCGGGCACGACCCACGATGCGGCGAATGCGCGGAAGTGATCGATGCGCACCACGTCGACCTGATGGAGCGCGGCACGAACGCGGTCGGTCCACCACGCATACCCGGTTTCGGCGTTGCGCTCCCAATCGTAGACCGGGTTGCCCCAGAACTGCCCTTCGGCCGTAAAGGCGTCGGGCGGGACGCCCGCGACATCCGTCGGCCGCCCGTCCTCGTCGAGGCGGAACAGCTCTCGGTTGGCCCAAACGTCGGCGCTGTCGTACGCGACGAAAATGGGGATATCGCCGATGACCTGCACCCGATGCTCGTTCGCGTAGCGCCGCACCTCGCCCCATTGTCGAGCAAAAAGAAATTGGACAAACTCGTGGAAGCGGACCTCGTCCCGGAGCTGCTCGTTCGCTGCCGCAAGCGCCGCTGGCTCGCGCAGCGCGATCTCGGAAGGCCAGGCGCTCCAGGCGGCCCCGGCGTGCGCCTCCTTCAGGGCCATGAACAGCGCGAAGTCCTTCAGCCAGAACAAATGAGCCGCGCGAAACTCGTCGAACGCCGGCCGCAGGCTCTGCCCGGCCCCGCGCCGAAAGCGATCGAAGGCGTCGCGCAGGAGCGGTTGCTTGTACGCGCGCACCTCGTCGAAGACCACCTCGGAGGCCGGGAACGCCGGTGGGTCGACCAGCCGCGATTCATCGAGAAGCCCGTCGCCGGCCAGCCAGGAGAGCGAGATCAGCAGCTCGTTGCCGGCGAACGCGGACGGGGAGGCATAGGGCGAGTTCCCGAACCCGATCGGCCCCAGGGGCAGGACTTGCCAGAGTGTTTGCGCCCCGCGCGCCAGCCATTCGACATAGCGAAACGCCGGCTCGCCAAGATCCCCGATCCCGTGTGGGCTAGGAAACGAGGTCGGGTGACAGATGACGCCGGCGTATCGCGTTCGAAGCATCGCTCCATCCCATCAGGACATTCGTCTCAGGCGCCCCGGTTGTCGCCGACGCCGCAGCATTCCCGACCGGACGCGACTGCTGTGCCAACGACTCGACGCGAAAGCTACCCCTCGCCGCGGACGGAACGATAGCGTGCCCGGCACGTGGCGATCGTTTGCCGCGTTTCCGCCAGCTCGTGCCAGCCGAGCACCTCGGTCTGCTTCGGCTCGAGCAGCTTGTACGTGGCGAAGAACGTCTCGATCTCGCGCAACCAGTGTTCGCCGACGTCGGCGAGGGTTTGGACGTGATCGAATCGGGGGTCGCCGACAGGCACGGCGAGCACCTTGAAGTCGGAGCCCTTCTCGTCGTGCATGTCCAATCCGCCGAGAGGGCGAGCCGGGATCAGGCAGCCGGGAAACGAGGGCTCCTGCACCAGGACGAGGACGTCGAGGGGATCGCCGTCGTCGGCCAGCGTTTCGACGACGAAGCCGTAGTCGGTCGGGTAGTGGACCGAGGAGTAGAGGACGCGGTCGAGCAAGAAACGGCCGCTGCGCTCGTCGTACTCGTACTTATTTCGGCTGCCTCGCGGAATCTCGATAAACGCCATGAGCGTAGCGAGATCGTCGCTCGGCTCCGGGGCGAGGTCGTGTGTGGGATACCGCCAATCCGCCACGACGCGATCGTCTCCGCCCATTCGGGTCCTCCCGTTGCCCATCCGGCCTGCTCCTTCCCGCGACAAGAACGCCACGGCCCCAAAGGGCAGACAAGGCAGAGCCATGAAACGAGTGGAGGCCCGGCGTGCGGGCCTCCAATGCAATCGCGGCTCCCGAGCCGTGCTCAGGTGGCCGGGACGGCCTCGGCCATGGCAGGCGCCGACTGGTCCACCGTCTCCTCGGACTCCGCTGCCTCCTCGGTCGCCGTGGCGCCACGGGCCTGAGCGTCCCGCTCGGCACGGGCGGCCAGGCGTGACTTCCGCTTGGATGGGCGACTCGAACCAGCCGCGGCTTCGACGCGGCGCATGAATCGCTCGACCTGGCCGGCGGTGTCGACGATGCGCTGCTCGCCCGTGTAGAAGGGGTGGCAGACGTTGCACAAGTCGGTGCGCAGGGCGGGTTTCGTCGAGCGGGTCGTAAATGTGTTGCCGCAGGCGCACGTGACCGTGGCCTCGACGTAACTGGGGTGAATGCCTGGCTTCATCGGTTCTGGACTCCGTAATGTTCCTTAGATCGTCCTCGTTGCCATCCGCGTCATTCTGAGCATCAGCGAAGCATCTCGGCGCCAAGCGATGCAGCAAACCCTGCGCTCAGATGCTGCAAAGGTTCAGCATGACCGGTATCCGATTCTAGTCGGCCGCGGCCGCCTCGGTGAAGACGACCGACTCGAAGGGCCGCTTGAGCAACCCCGTTCCGCCGCCGATCGGGTAGACGTCGGTTGGGTAGACGCTGATGCGGCGCTTCTGGCGGTTGATCGGCTCGAAGCGGACGACGCCGTCGATCTTGGCGTAGATCGTGTGATCCTTGCCAATCCCAGCGTTATCGCCGACCCAGAATTGTGTGCCGCGCTGGCGGACCACGATGGTCCCGGCGCGCACGAACTGGCCGTCGGCGCGCTTGACGCCGAGGCGCTTCGACTCGCTGTCGCGCCCGTTGCGCGAGCTGCCGACGCCTTTCTTGTGAGCCATGGTGGTGTTGCTCCCTCTCGCTGCTCTGCCGAATCGATCAGGCGTTGATGGCGGTGATGGCGACGCGAGTCAGCGACTGCCGGTGCCCCGTCCGCCGCCGGTAGCGCTTCTTCGGCTTGTACTTGAAGATGATGATCTTTTCGCCCCGGTATTGGTCTTGCACCTGGCCCTGCACCGAGGCTCCGGCAACCAGTGGCGCGCCGACCCGAGCCGGCCCGTCGCCGCCGATCATGAGCACGCGGTCGAAGATGACGTCCGAACCGGCGTCGACCGGCAACTTCTCGACAGAGAGGCTGTCGCCAACCGACACGCGGTATTGTTTGCCGCCAGTCTCGATGATGGCGTAGGCGGGGCTGGTGGACATCATCGCACGGTTGCCGCCCGCGGGCGCCGGTTCATTGCTCGGTGCTGAATCGGCCATGTGAACTCTCTACTCGCTCTCTGACATCGGCCGCGGGACGTCCCCGGAAACCGTGCAACACAAAACGGGGTGCTTGGCGCACCCACGACGGGGAAGTATAGCACATCCCGGAAGTGACACGATCGAATGGAACAGTGGAATTCCGCGGAGAACCGACGAAAGGACGAACCGAGTCATTGATGCCATGATTTCCAAGGACCACAATTGCTCGGGGCGGCCGGGCGTGGTCTGGGCCGCACTCTCCCGAACGACGAGGCGACTTCGGCCAAGTCAGCCGTGGGCGAGCGAACGATTCGCGACCACCGGCACGAGCCGATGGCAGGGGAACCGGACGACCCTCCCTTACGTACTATGGGAGGAACGGCACATCTCTGCGGTCTGCCCGGGCTGTCGCCTCCGGCCGGCCCAGGCCGTGACGGACTTCCTTCCGCGGTGGTCCTCACCGGCCGCGCCGAAGCGGACGCTGCCACGCTGGCCGCGAGCATTGCGTTTGAAGAGCTGACTGTCTGGCATCTCCAGCGGCCGCCCGCGTGGGACGATGGGTCATCGTTCACGTCAGCCTCGGTATCGAACTAGAGAAGGATCGCGTTCCATGTCGGAGCCTCGGAACTTCGAAGTTGGGCAACGCCCGCAATCGGCCGGTGTTGAGAGCGTCGCAGCCCTCGGGCCGTCGCTCGTGGGCCGCCTCGGGAACCGCGGGAAGGTTGCGCTCGGCGGCACGGTGGTCGCTGGCGCGTTTTCGCTTGGGGTGATGGCAGGAGGCGGATTTTCCGCCGACGTCGAAGCGCAGTCCTCGCTCACCGGCCGCGCCGAGTTTGTAACTCTCGAAGAGACGTGGGACCTCATTCACGAGCAGTGGCCTGACCCCGAGAGCATCGACGACGCGGCGCTCATCTACGGCGCCGCTCAGGGCATGGTCGACGCCATGGGCGATGAGGGGCATAGCGCCTTCCTCGATCCGGAGGCGACCGCCGCGTTCGAAGAGTCCCGTGAGGGGCGATACGTCGGCATCGGGGTCGAGGTCGACGCCCGTTGCGGCGTGCCGGTCGTAACCTCGATCTTCACCGGGTCTCCGGCAGAGGCGGCAGGGCTGAGGCGCGGCGACGTCATCGCCGCGGTCGACGACGAGTCGACCCAGGGCATCACCATGCAGGAGCTGCGCGAGTTGATCCTCGGCAACGAGGGGGACATGCTGACGCTGACCGTCGACCGCTCCTCCGAGCCGGAACCACTGTCGATCGACGTGGTGCGCGGGACCATCCAGGTCGATCCTGTCACTTGGCGCTGGTTGCCCGACCAGACCGTTCAGTTGCGCGTGACCGGTTTCGAGCCTGGTGTCAACGGCAAGGTCCGGGAGGCGCTGGCGACCATTCGGGACGAAGGCGCCGAACGGCTCATCCTCGATCTGCGCGGCAACCCCGGCGGCCTCGTGCCGGAGGTGATTGGCGTCGCGTCGCAATTCCTCCCCGAGGGCACGACTATTTTTCAGGAGCAGGTGCGCGATGAGCCGGCGCGGCCGATTACCACGGTCGGCAAGGCGGGGAATTGGCTCGACCTGGCACTCGTTGTGCTAATCGACGACGCGTCGGCTTCCGGCGCGGAGGTGCTGGCCGCCGCGCTGCGCGAACACGGACGGGCTCAGCTCATCGGGGAGACGACGTTTGGCACCGGCACCGTGCTGTCGACCTTCCCCAACGACGATGGGTCGAGCGTGGTGCTCGCTACCGCGTTCTGGTTGACGCCGGATGGCGATCACGTTTGGCAGGAAGGCGTTGAACCCGATCAATATGTCGTGCTGGCTCGCGACGCGTTTCCGTCGCGTCCTGAGGACGACCCGGAGCTGACCCCAAGCGAATTGGAGGATTCGGCGGATGCTCAGCTTCAGGCCGCGTTCGAGGCGCTCGATTCGGGGTTGCTCGCGCAGGACTGACGTCCTGACGTGCTGTCGCTTGGCGGTGGGAGCCGCGCGGGGTCGTGGTACTGTATCGCCGTCCGGATCGCCCGGACGGGATCGAGCACTGTCTGATCGCTGTCCGCGGAGGTTCCCGCGCTGATGCTGTCCACGGAGAGTCTGCCCCGCCCCGTGGCGCGCGTGGCCACGGTCACGCGCCGATTTCAGAAGTTTCTCCTCGTCGGCGCCATCGGTCTCGCCGTCAACCAGAGCGCATTGTTCGCGCTGGTGGCGCTGGCAGGGGCGCCGATTGTCGCCGCGTCTCCGCTCGCGATCCTGCTCTCGATGGCGGTGACGTTCACCCTCAACGAGCGTTGGACGTGGCACGATCGTGGGCGGGGCCGATTGCTTCATCGGGCGCTGATGTATGGCTCGATCAATTCCGGCGGCCTGCTCATCAACTGGTTCACGCTGGTTTCACTGGATCGCATGGGGCTGAATTACCTGATCGCCAACCTGATCGGCGCCGGCATTGCCGCGGTTTGGAACTTCAGCTTGAATCACGCGCTGACCTGGCGGGACTGAGGGCCGCGCTGGCCAGGATTGTGCGAGGGCCGAGTCGTATCAGGAGCGTCGTTTACACTCTCGGCAGACAGCACGCGAGCCTCGGTCGTTGCGCCGGGCATCACGATTGGCGGGAGCGGTTTGCCCGGCTCGCCCGATTCAGATAAGGGGTCATGTCTTGATGGACGCACCAAGCAACGGCCGGCGCCCGGCGCCCGGCGCCGCCGGGGCCATCGGGGCGGCATTGCGCCAGCCGGGTTCAACCATCGTCATGGGGGCTGGACCCGGCGGTCTCTGCTCTGCCTACGTCCTTTCCAAGGCCGGCGTCCCCACAACCGTCCTGGAGAAGGCGCCGTTTGTCGGCGGCCTCGCCCGCACCATTCGCCGCCAGACCGAGCACGGCGAGTTTCGATTCGACATCGGCGGCCACCGCTGGTTTACCAAGAACGACGAGCTGAACGAGCTGTTCCGCGAAGTCGTCGCCGACGAGCTGCTCTGGGTCAACCGCATCAGCCGCATCTATTTTGACGGCAAGTACGTCGACTACCCGCTGAAAATCTCCAATGCGCTGAAAGCCATCGGCCCCGTCGTGGCTGCCAGGGCGATGGCCGATTATGGCCGAACGCGCGTGCAGCAACGCGTGCGCCCGACGACGGTCGAGTCGATGGAGGATGCCTACATCGACCAGTTCGGCGAAACGCTCTACCGCCTCTTCTTCCAGCGCTACTCGGAGAAGGTCTGGGGCCTGCCCTGCGACCAGATGAGCGGCGACTGGGTGTCGCAGCGGTCCAAGGGGATGTCGCTGGTGACGGCGGTCAAGGACGCGGTGATCCCGTCCAAAGGGAAAGTCGTCAGCCTCATCGACGAGTTCATGTACCCCCGCGGCGGCTTTGGACGCTTTTCGGAGCGGATGGCCGACGCCGTCGAGGCGGCCGGCAATCGGATTCGCCTGAACGCGGGCGTCGAGAAGGTCCACCGCGAGAACGGCCGAGTCACTGGCATTACCGTCTCGACCGAGCACGGCCAGGAGCGGGTCGAGGCCGAAAACTACATCTCCTCCATCCCGCTGACCCTGCTTGCCAAGATCATGGAGCCGGCGCCGCCGGCCGACGTTCTCGCCGCCGCCGATTCACTCACCTTCCGCAATATCATCACCGTCAACCTCATGCTCAGAAAGCGGCAGGTCACGCCGGACACCTGGCTCTACGTCCACGACCGCAACATCCTCTTCGGGCGCTTCCACGAGCCCAAGAACTGGAGCCCGGCGATGGTCCCCAGCGACGATCTTACGTCGCTGGTCGTTGAGTACTTCTGCTCGTTCGGCGACCACATCTGGTCGATGAGCGAGGAAGAGCTGGTCGGACGCACGGTGCGGCACCTCGTCGAGGACCTGAAGTTCATCACCCCGGACGAGGTCATCGGCGGCTTCACCATTCGCGCGCCGCGCGCGTACCCCGCGTACGTCATGGGCTACGAGAAGCCGCTAGCGACGATTCGCGCCTTCATCGGCGAGATGGACAACCTGCAGATCATCGGCCGCTACGGCACGTTTCGCTATAACAACACGGACCACTCCATCGAGACCGGCCTGCTGGCCGCCAAGAACATCCTGGGCGAGCACCACGACCTGGACCAGGTCAACGCCGACGACGAGTACCACGAGATCAAGCGCGTGCCGGAACCGGCCGCCGCGGGCCGAAGCTGACCTGCGCCGCCTGAGATCGAAAGCGGGCCATGGATGACCGAGCGCAGGAAACGCCGTCGTCCGCGATGAGCCGGCCCGGGTGGCCGTCCGCCACCCGGTTCATTGTCGTGCTGCTCGTCCTCTATGCGGTGAAGCAAGTCTTCTCCGTGGCCGCTTTCTACCCATTTAGCGGCCACGACGAGCTGGCGCATTTCAGCTATGTGCGCACACTCGTGACCGATGGGCGGATCCCTGAGCTTCCCGATCTCCGAACCTGGCGTGCCGGGCTCGACGGCGGCGACCCCCCCCCGACAGACCAGATCCCGTCCGAGCTGTACCCGTACTGCCGATATACTCTCGACTGGTATTGCGAGCCGGAGAGCGCTCGCTGGAGCGCCAATCCTCCGAGAATCGTCACGGTCCCGGGGCTCGGCTACTTTCCTTCTGGCTATCAGTACGTCGCCAACCACCCGCCGCTCTATTACGCCGCGATGGCCCCACTGTATGCGCTGTCGGCGCCGCTCTCTCCTGTGGGTCAACACTATCTGCTGCGCCTCGCCGCCATTCCCTTCGGGTTGATCACCGTCTACGCCGCCTACCGGTCGGCGCGTGCGCTCTTCCCTGGCGACGCATTCCTGACCGTTACCGTGCCCGCCCTCGTCGCCTTTCAGCCCCAGATTTCCTACGAGGCGGCGATGGTCAATAACGACATCGTCGCCATCGCCCTGACATCCCTCATCATCTGGGGCGTCATCGTCGGCATGCGCGACCGCTTCCCGTTGCGTCTAAGCGCGGCGCTGGGCGTGTTGCTCGGGCTCGACCTCCTCGCCAAAGGGACAGCGGTCGCCATTGCTCCCGTCATCGCCGTCGCGGTGGTCTTCGCTCTTGGCTGGCGCGACTGGCGCGGCATCCTCGAACGGGGGGTTGCCGTGGGGCTTCCGGCCGCGCTTCTCGCCGCGCCCTGGTATCTCTACCTCTACCGCACCTACGGCGATTTCAGCGGGCTGGATCGGGTTGAGCAGCTCCAGTATTGGAACAGCCCGATGGGGTCGTTCTTCGAGCTGCTGGTCGACCCGCAGTTTGTCTTGGCTCGGTTCCGGGAGACGTGGGGCGAGTTCGGCTGGCGGCTGATCCATCTTCGGCCGACGCTGCTCTGGATCATCGGCATCGTGACGATCGCGGCCCTTCTCGGACTGCTCGTCTACGGGATCGCCGCATGGCGAAACGCCCCGCTTTGGCGTGGCGAAGGGATCGCGCGGCCGAAAGGTTGGCAGGCGAAGTCGCTGGCCATCCTCGCGCTGGCGTGCACCCTCGCCTACCTCGCCGTGGTCGAGTTCGGCACCTCGTTCGCGCTATCGCAGGCGCGTTACTTCTTCCCGGTGGTGAACGCGGCGGCGTTGCTGGCGATGCTCGGCTTGCGCACGCTCGTCCCGACGAAGTTCCGTGCGGCGGGGCAAGGAGTCTTCGTCGGCGGGCTCATCGCGCTCAATATCGTTATCATGACCACCTATGTCCTGCCGTTCACCGTCACCGTCGGTGACTCGCTCGTGAACTGGACCTGGGGTGGCTGACGCGACCGTGACCCAAGGGCGGCGAGAAGAGCCGCTGCCGCTTGCCGAGAAGCCGGCGTCTGTTTCGCCACGGCTGCGCACGTTCGCGAGTCGGCCGCTGGCGCTCCTCTGGGCCGGGATCGTCGTCGCCATCGTCATCTTCCTCGCTTTCGGCACGGTGCGCATCGGCGCCGGGAACTGGACCGGCCTGCGCATGTCCGTGGGCCGCATCTGGGGCCATTTCACGCGCTTCCTGGTCGACGAGGGCGCCTCTACCGCGATCGTCGCCGGCGTGACGGCGGCGGCGGTGGCCTCCCTCCTGGGCGCCGCTGTCGTCCTCTGGCTAGCGTTCGCGGTCAGAGACGATCGCGGCGAGCCGTCATCCGACGACGCTCCCGGTCAATGAATTCCGAGACATCCGGCGCGTCTCGAATCTGGCGCTGGTTCTCGCTGCTGGCGTTTGCCGCGCTGGCGCTGTATGTCGCGGCCCGTCTCGGAGTCTTTGCGCTAACGGGTGAAATTGCGGCGCCATCTGGCGACATTCGCCTCCCCAACACCTTCGCCAGCGTCGATCACCCGTTCCACGTTGCCCGCGCGGAAACGCTGTGGCGAGAGCTGGCGTCGGGCCGCGTGCTGCGCTGGGTCGGCCAGCACCAGGGCGGGTATCCGGTCGAGTTCTATCCCCTGGGCGCGGCCTGGCTCGAAGTGCTGATTCGCGCGGTGTCGCTCGGAAACCTGTCGGCGCAGGGCGCCCACACCCTCGCCGTCGCGGCGGTATTTCTGCTGCCCGGCGCCGCCTTCGCGGCGCTGGCGAAGCTGGACGGCTGGCCAGCCGGCGTCGGACTGCTGGCGCTTTCGCTCCATGTCTCGCTGCCGGGGGGCTGGTACCACGGCGGCTACACCGAGTTGGTGCAGTGGGGATTGGTGACAAACGTCACCGGGTCGGTAGCCGCGCTTCTGGCCCTGCCAGCATTGGTTGGGTTTCTTCGCGCTGGGGAAAAATGGCTGGGCGCTCTTGCCGCGATCTTCGCCGCCTGGGCCGTCTACGCCAACCCGCGCTCGATCGTTGGACTTGCCGCACTCGCGCTGGGCGCGTGGGCGGCCGTGGCGACCATGAGATTCGCGGATGCCGCTGCCGACGAGAGCCGGGGGAGCTCTCTTACGGCCCTCCGGCGGCTTACCCTGGTCACGTCGATCTCGATGCTGCTTGCTGCACCGCTGCTGACCGCGCTGATCCGCTTTGGCGGGTTCTACCAGTTCGTGCGTTACAGCGGCTACGAGGACTGGGCCGACTATGCGACGGCGTCCGTCTCTGCCGTTTCGTGGCCGGTGTTTGCGCTGGGCCTCGTTGGTCTGGCTTTCGGATTTTCGTCTCGACATCGAGTGGCGACGCGTGCAGCAGCAGCGTCGCTGATTGCCTACGCGATCTTCACCGCGGCGATTGCCTTCGCTCCATGGGTTTCGCTCCTGGCGCCCCAACTCGAACCGACGCGGCTCATGCCATTGCAGCGATACCTCGTCGTTTACTTCGCGGCAGTGGCGATCTGCGCTGCCCTCGAGCGGCTGTCGTCCCTGGTCCCCTTGGCCCCAACCTGGGCAGCGCGGGCCGGCGCTGTCGCTTTGGCGCTCGCGGTGCTGGTCATTCAAACGCGGCCACTCCCCGGACCAGCGCCAGATCCTGCCTCCACCGTGATCCCGCCTGTCAGCCTTTATCCTGTCGACATGTCGGCACAGCCGCAACAGTTCGATCTCGAGCTCGCCGTGCGGGCCGCGGACGAAGCCGCCGCGCCAGGAACGGCCATTCTCGTCCTGGGTTCAGCGCTCTCCTGGCATCAACAGCTCTGGGCGCCGATGTGGACTTCCCGGCCCCTCTTCTACGACAACTGGCTCTGGTATTGGCAACCCGATCATGCCGGAACCCCCGGCTATCGGTTTGGCGCGGGGCACCATTACCCGGACCCGGAGGCAACGATCGATCGCGCGTACCTGGAACGGCACGGTATCGGTGGGGTCGTCGTGACCGGCGCCGCACGCGAGGCCGCGGCTCGCTCGCCGCTGCTGGAACCTCTGGCCGCCGGCCTCTACGATGCATACAAGGTGCTCGACCCCGTGACGACCGTTACGTTCGCGGACGCGAACGCGGCCCTCCTCGCTGTGCGCAATCAGTCGATCGACGCCGTCGCCGAGTCGCCAGGCGCCCCGGTGGTCGCCCGCGTCAACTGGCACCCTCGATGGACCGTTCGGGCTGACGAGCAGCCTGTGCCGCCAATCCGTCTCGGCTCCGGCTATCTCGCGGCCCGGCCCCAGCGCGCCGCTCGCACTGCCGAGTTCAGGTATGCCGTCGAGCCCCTCGATTGGGCGGCGCGGGGCTTGGCGCTCGTCGGCGTGGTGGGATTGGTGTGGATGGTTTGGCCGCGTCAACGGCCGGATCGAAGCGGCGCCCGCTGGTATGCTCGACGATCGGATCGCGGCGGTGGATCGACGGGCTACGCCTGAGCGAAGGGGATCGGAAACATTGTGGCCAAGCACGTGACCGCATGAGGGGTGAGCGCGTCGACTCCCCTCGCCTGCCGGGCGGCGACCTCGTTTCGGCCCTCTTCGATCGCGAGGTCATGGGTCTCGCCGACCGCGGCGGAGGGAGCAACCTCATCGGCGATCGCTGGGCGGATCTTGCCGCGGACTACGCGTCCACCTGGCAAGGAACCGAGCGGCGCATCCATGCGGACGACCCCGAGCGGTTGCGCATCGTCCGCGTCGATCGTCTCGACGCCACCCCGCGCATCGCGGCGATCGCCTCCAAGCGCGGGTTGCAGAACCCGGACCTGGTGCTGATCGCGGAGCGGGGCGAACGGCACATCCTCCAGGCGGCCGACGCAAAGTTCTCGGTCGAGACCGCCCGCGCCAAGCAAGTCAGCTCAGACGTCGTGTGTGGATTGCTTGATCTGCGGGAGCTCCTTCCCGAGCTGCTCCCCGGCATCGATACGAACCCTGTCGTCGAGCAAGGCGTCTTTCTCAGCCCCGATTACCCGCTGACGCACCTCATGCTGCGTCGCAGGCACGGCATTGTGCGCACGACGGTGCGCCCGGAGGAGGTCGTTTTCGTCCCGGTCGATCCCGCCGGTTTCTGGGACGGCGTGGCGGGGGCAACGATCATGGAACCGCTTGCGGCCATCGACGATCTGCCTGTCAAGACGTCCGAGAGCCTGATGGCGGGCGTGTACTACTTCCGGCTTGCGCGGGCGGCGGTCGGCTTTTGGCTCGATGCCAACAAGCCGTTGCTGCTCCACAATGATGCGCTCGAAGTGGACGAAGTAGCCGTTCGCCACGAGGCCGCATCGCGCGGCCGCCAAGCCCGCTCCGCAATCGAGTCGATCCGCCGTTGGGACAGCGAGGTGCAGACCATCCGCAACCAGCGCGCCGCCGTCGATCAGGTCGCTGCCTTGCCCATACCCGGCCGCGAGCTGCGCCCGATGGCGGCCCGCATCGCGGCGGCCGCCGGCGCCGAGCCCCCTTCGGCGAATCAGGTGAGACGGCGGCTCGGAGCCTGGTATCGTGGCGAGCTTCGCAAGCGCTTGGGTCCGGTTCAGCCTCCGGTCGCCAACCTGCAAGCGGTGCTGGAGCAGGTGGCCGCTGCCGGCCGCGATCTTGCCCCGCGGACGGAGCGCGAGTTCGAGCGGATCGTCCTTGAGCTGATGGCCGAGAGAGATCACAGCATCGAGGGCGACGCAAGCGCCTACAGCTCGCGGAGCGCCGAGGAACGAGCTCCGTAGAATGCTGCCAGGGCCGAGGAGACGATCGCCCCGACCGCCACCGCCGAGCCGATGCCGACCCGATCGGCGACCATCCCCATCGGCAGCGATCCCAGCGGCATGAACCCCCAGGTGAGCATGTAGGCGCCCATCACCCGGCCGCGCACGTCATCGCTGACGCGGTGCTGGATCATGGCGTTGTTCCCGCTCATGAACGCGGCGCCCAGCACGCCCGCGAGAAACATCATCGGCAGCGTGAGCCAGAGCGTCCGCGAAAGCGCGACCACAAGGATCGGGGCGCCGTAGAAGACGGTCAACCCCAGCAGGAGTCGTCCGTTCCCTTCCGTGCGCGCGACCGACGCGACCAGGAGCGAACCGACGACCGCGCCGGCGCCGGAGACCGCCATCAGCAAGCCGAGTCCCTCGGCGCCGATGTGAAGGATGTCTCGGGCAAACACGTTGAGAAATCCGATGTACGGAAAGACGAAGAGCGTCGGGATCGAGGCGAGAATGAACAGCCCGCGCAAATCCGGACGCGCCGCAATCAACCGAATCCCGTCGAAAACGCCGCGCCCGCCCGCGGCACGTGGAGGCCGGGGCGGCAGCACGACGCTGAAGACGAGAACGAACGCCACGGCCAGCGCCGCCGCCTGGGCCAGGAACGTCGGACCTGTGCCGATGGCCCCGATGACGACGCCGGCGATCGAAGGGCCAACGACCCGGGTCATATTCTGCCCGGCGCTCATAAGCCCGATGCCGTTGGTGAGCGCCTCGCGGGGGAGGAGCGCCGGAACGAGCGATTGCTGGGTCGGGATGAGCAACGCTTGCAACGAGCCGTTCAGGAACGCCGCGATCGGCAGATGCCACGGCTGCACGAGCCCGGCCATCACGTCGACCGCCATCACGACCGCCAACGAGAACGCCAGCGTCTGGCAGGCGAGGATCAGCCATCGACGGTCGAGGCGGTCGATGAGCGAGCCGCCGAACGGCGCGACAACGAGGAACGGCAGCCCGGCGCAGAAGGTGACGATCCCGACAAACCCCGGCGATTCGGTCATGACGATCGCAAGCCAGCCAAGCGCGACCTGCTGCATCCATTGGCCAACCGACGCCGCCAACGCGCCGAACCAGAAGCGACGAAACACCGGGTAGCTGGCGACGGCGGAGAAGAATCGTCCTCGCGGGGCCGCAGTGGCCGCCGCCGCGGCCGATGCCGTGAAGAGGGGGTTGCGCTGGCGGACGGACAAGCAATGCTCCGAAGCGGCGCCGGCCCAAGATCGCTTGCGCGCGGACGCCCAAAACGGGTGGACTATAGCATCAGCCGGTGGCCGAAACGGCAGCCCGGCGCGAATGCTCTATCCTTCGTGCCGCACACGGCCGTGGCTCCGCTCAGCGGGCCAAGCGGCGTTCCCGGCTTAGCGGCAACGAACCGCCGGTAGGGCGCGAGCGGATTTCGTATTCAAGGTCGAAGGCCGCAAGGGTGTTCAAGGCATGAAGGGGTTGGTGCTCGCCGGGGGGAAGGGGTCGCGGCTGCGGCCGTTGACCGCAACCGGCGCGAAACAACTCGTGCCAGTGGCCAACAAGCCGGTCCTGTTCTACGCGCTGGAGCAGCTGGTCGCCGCGGGCGTCACCGAGATCGGCATTATCACCGGCGACACCGCCGATCAGGTCATGAGCGCCGTCGGGAACGGCGAGGCGTTCGGCGCGTCGGTCACATACCTGCAGCAGTCGGCCCCGCTGGGCTTGGCCCACGCCATCATCACCGCCGAACCGTGGCTCGGCGACTCGCCGTTCTGCATGTTTCTCGGCGACAATTTTCTCGGCGGCGGCATCGTGCCCTACGCCGACCGCTTCCGGCAGGAACATTGCGCCGCCCACATCCTCTTGCGCCGGGTCGACGATGCATCTTCGCTCGGCGTGGCGGTATTGAACGGCGACGGGCGCGTCGTGAAACTGGTGGAAAAGCCGCGTGAGCCCATTTCCGACCTGGCCGTCATTGGGGTCTACTTCTTCGGCCCAGAGGTCCACGAGATAACGCCGACGCTCAAGCCATCCGCCCGCGGGGAACTGGAAATCACCGACGCTATTCAGGGGCTCATCGACGCTGGGCACGCCGTCCACGCCCAGACGATCGCCGACGACTGGATCGATACCGGTAAGAAAGACGACATGCTGGAGGCCAACCGGTTGGTCCTGGGAGGGCTGCAGCGCCGCATCGACGGGACTGTCGACGCGGATTCGACGCTGGTCGGCCCGGTAGTTATCGAAGTTGGCGCGTCGGTCCTCGGCAGCACCGTGCGAGGGCCAGCGGTAATCGGGGCGGGCACGACGGTGCAGGACGCCTATATTGGTCCGTTCACCGCGATCGGCCCTGGCTGCGAGCTGTCCGGCTGCGAGATCGAAAACTCGATCCTGCTGGAAGGGTGCGTGGTTCGAAACGTCGAACGCCGTATCGCCGATTCGCTGATCGGGCGGGAGGTCGTCGTCGAGCGGTCGCCGCTGCGGCCGCAGGCGATCCGGCTCATGCTCGGCGATCACTCGCGGGTCGATGTCGTCTGACGCGGGCGCGGCGCCCCAGCCGAGTCTGGCCGGCCGGTGCGTGGTTGTCACTGGCGCCGGCGGTCAGCTCGGGCGCTATCTGGTTCACGAATTGCAGAGGGCCGGCGCGATTGTCGCGGCGTTCGGGGCGCGGCCAGCGGTGGGCATCGACGTGGCGCTCGATCTGGCCGACGAGCCAGCGACGATCCAGGCAATCGATCGAGCCAAGCCAAGCATTGTCATCCACGCCGCGGCATGTACGGATGTTGACGGCATCGAGCGCGATCCTGAACGCGGCGAGCGATCGAATGTCCAGGCCACGCGCATCGTCGCCAAGGCCGCGCGCGAGTCCGGCGCCTATTTGCTGGCGGTGAGCACCGACATGGTCTTCCCCGGAGATGGCGGCGCTCCGTATCTCGAAGACGCGCCAACCAGCCCAATTTCCGCGTACGGCGAGTCGAAGCTCCGGGCGGAAGTGGCGGTTCTGGCGGGCGGCGCCGAGAACGCCGTCGCTCGCACCGCGTGGCTGTACGGCGGCGCTGGCAAGCATTTTCCTCGCACGGTGCTCACCGTGCTGCGCGACAAGGGCGGCATCGACGTCGTTGACGACGAGTTTGGCAGCCCGACGTTCGCCCCCGATTTGGCGACGGCGCTGGTGAAGCTCGCCGCGGCGCGAGGCCGCGGCCGGTTTCACCTGGTCAATACCGGGCGAGCCAGCCGGTTCGAGCTGGCGCGCGAGACCGCGCGGTTGGCGGGGTTTGATCCCGCGCAGGTGCGGCCGGTATCGACCGCCGCGTTTCTCGCGCGCTACCCGTTGCCGGCGCGGCGACCGGCGGACAGCACGTTGCGCAATGTGCGGGGGGCCGCATTGGGTATCGCGTTGCGCGACTGGCGCCAGGCGCTGGCCGAGTATGCGCCGAGACTCGCGGCCGAGATCGGCGCGCCGGCCGCCTCCGGCGGCCACACGGGAGGGTAGGGAACGTGCGGATTCTGGTCACCGGCGCCGCGGGATTCATCGGGTCGGCGTACGTGCGCCACGTCTTGCGGGAACATCCTGACGACGAGGTGCTCGGCCTCGATTTGCTCACGTACGCCGGCACCATGGCAAACCTTGCCGAGGAGCGCGACAACCCGCGGTTTCGCTTCGTTCACGGTGACATCGCCGACGCGGATTTGATTGCGCGATTGGCCCCGGATATCGACGCCATCGCCAATTTCGCCGCGGAAACGCACGTCGACCGGTCGCTTCTCGATCCGGAGGCGTTCGCGCGGGCGAACGTGATCGGCGTGATGACCCTGCTCGACGCCGCGCGACGGCATGGCTTGCGCATGCTGCAGGTCAGCACGGACGAGGTCTACGGGCATGTGCCCGAGGGCGAGGCAGCCAGGGAAGACGCGCGCCTCAGCCCACGCTCTCCCTATTCCGCGGCCAAGGCCGGCGGCGAGCTGATGTGCCTGGCCTACGGCACGTCCTACGGGACCGACGTCGTCATCACGCGCGGCGCGAACACCATCGGCCCGCGCCAATACCCGGAGAAGCTCGTGCCGCTCTTCGTCACCAACGCCCTGCTCGACCTGCCGCTCCCGGTCTACGGTGACGGTCGGCAGGTCCGCAACTGGATGCACGTCGACGAGCACGCCGAGGCCATCGACCTGGTCTTGCGCCGCGGTCGACCCGGCCAGGCGTATAACGTGGGCGCCGACAACGAGCGGGAAAACCTTGACGTGGCGCACGCCATCCTGGAGCGCATCGGGAAACCTCGCTCCCTCATCCACCACGTCGAGGATCGCCCGGGCCACGACCGGCGCTACGGCCTCGACACGGCGCTCATCCGGGACGAGCTCGGCTGGCGGCCGCGACGAGACTGGCGGCAGACCCTGCACGATACCGTCGACTGGTACGTGGCCAACCTTGAATGGTGGCGCGCCATTCGCGAGCACGACCACCGATTTCAGGAATACTACGAACGGCAATACGGCGAACGGCTGGCCGGCGTCGGTCGAGGCTGATCGAGTGTTCGGGTGACAGGGCGATGGCGTGCCCGATGCCGGCGAGATGCGAGTGCGGCGGCGGGCGTAGCCAATCGCACGATCCCCTGATCTCCGCTCCCCATCTCCCCACGAACCTTTCACCCGGCGCCCCACGGTCGGCGGTATACTCCCGCCCACGGAATCTGCCATCACCCACGCGAGGTGGGGACGCTTTTCTGAGGTCCGCGAGGCACGGGATGCGCCGCGGCCGCGGGCCCTCGACAGCCAGAGTTGGCCGGCCTTGGGGACGGCGGCGGGAAGATCTGGCTGGCGTGCGATGGCGATCGGACCATTGGCGCCGGGCGCTGCCGCCACGGCGATGAGCGAGCGGAGGAGTGTGGAGACCATGGCGACGACCACGACGGCCCCCGGACGGGTCGGGGTGCGGATGAAGGTCAACGGGGTCGACTACGCGGCGGAAGTCGAGCCTCGGTTGCTGCTCGTCAGCTTTCTGCGCGACAACCTCGGGCTGACCGGCACGCACATCGGCTGCGACACCAGCCAGTGCGGCGCCTGCGTCATCCACCTCGACGGGCAGCCGGTCAAGAGCTGCACGCTCTTCGCGGTGCAAGCCGACGGGGCGGAGCTGACCACCATCGAAGGCATCGCCAAGAACGGCGAGTACGACGCGGTGCAGATGGGCTTCTGGGAGATGCACGGCTTGCAGTGCGGCTACTGCACCCCCGGCATGATCATGACCGCCAATGCGTTCCTCGACCGCAACCCGAATCCCACCGAGGCCGAAATTCGCCACGCCCTGGAAGGCAACCTCTGTCGCTGCACCGGATACCAGAACATCGTGAAAGCGGTGCAGTACGCGGCCAAGCAGCGTGCCGGCGGCGCCATGGAGGCCGGCTCCGGCACGGATCTCGACTTCGAGCACAAGGACGTGATCGAGCACGCCCCCGAGGATCTGCAAGATTGGGGCGATCAGCTCGCCGGGCAGGAAGAGCGGTAGCCCGGGAAGTGCGGTAGCAGTCGAAGGAGACTGATATGGCTGCAGCGATCGAGGCTCCCGAGAAGCTTGTCGGCAAGCCGATCCGCCGACGCGAAGACCCGAAGCTGATGACCGGCGCCGGCAACTTTCTCGACGACATCAAGTTGCCCGGGATGGCCTACGCCGCCGTCCTGCGCTCACCGGTCGCCCATGGAAAGATCACGAGCATCGACACGAGCCGGGCCAGGACCATGCCCGGCGTGATTGGCGTCTTCACCGGCGAAGACCTGGCCGATGTCAACCCGCTCCCCTGCGCCTGGCAGGCCGCGGGCGTCGACAACAACGTCGCCACCCCGCGCCTCCTCGCCCTGGGAGAAGTGCGTCAGGTCGGCGACCCCATTGCAGTCGTGGTCGCCGAGAGCGTTTACCAGGCTAATGACGCGGTCGAAGCGATCGCCGTCGATTTCGACGAGTTGCCGGTCGTCGTCGATGCCAGAGCGGCGGTCGCCGATGGCGCCCCGCAGCTGCACGAAAATGCGCCGAACAACATCGTTATGCATTGGACCTGCGGGACCGACGCCGAGACGGTCGACAAGGCGCTGGCCGAGGCGGAGGTCCGGGTTAGCCAGAGCATCTTCAACCAGCGGCTGATTCCCACCGCGATGGAGCCACGCGGCTCCGTTGGCATGTACGACACGGGAACCGAGGAGTACACCATCTGGGCGACGTCGCAGGCGCCGCACGTCCACAAGCTGCTCATCGCCGCGTTCGTCCTCGGCGTGCCGGAGCAGAAGGTGCGCGCCATCGCGCCCGACGTCGGCGGCGGCTTTGGCTCGAAAATCTTCCTCTACTTCGACATGCCGCTGGTCCTCTGGCTGGCCAAGAGGCTCAACCGGCCGGTCAAGTACTTCGAGGACCGCACCGAGAACTATCTGCACACCACCCACGGCCGAGACCACCACACGGACATCGAGATCGGGGCCACCAAGGACGGCAAGATCACCGCGCTCAAGGTCTCCACGCTGGCCAACCTCGGGGCCTACCTCTCCACGATCGCGCCCGGCATACCGACCACCCTCTATGGACGCATGGTGGCTGGCTGCTACAAAATCCCGAACATCCACGTCGACGTAAAGGGGGTCTATACCAACACCGCGATGGTGGACGCCTACCGCGGCGCGGGCCGTCCGGAAGCCACCTTCGTCATCGAGCGCGCCTGCGATCTTGTCGCCGACGCCACGGGCGTCGACCCGGCCGACGTGCGGAGGCGCAACTTCATCCAGCCCGAGGACTTCCCGTACGACACCGGGGTCGGCATGCTGCCATACGACAGCGGAAACTACGCCCCGGCGCTCGACAAGGCGCTCCAGCAGGTCGGCTACCAGGATCTCCTGAAAGAGCAGTCCAGACGCCGCGACAGCGGCGAGAAGAAGCTGCTGGGGATCGGTCTCTCCTCATACGTCGAGGTCTGCGGCGTGGCGCCCTCCAAGTGGATCGGCCTCAGCGGCCAAGGCTGGGGGGCCGGCCTCTGGGAGAGCGCGGACGTGCGCGTCTATCTGACCGGCAAGGTCACGGTCACCACCGGCTCGCTGCCGCACGGGCAGGGGCACGAGACGACCTTTGCCCAGTTGGTCGCCGACGAGTTAGGCGTGCCGTACGACGACATCGAGATCGAACACTCCGATACCAAGGGGACGCCGTTCGGCTTCGGCAGCTACGGCAGCCGCTCGCTCGCCGTCGGTGGCACGGCCATCTACAAGAGCGTGCAAAAAGTCGTCGAGAAGGCGAAGCTGCTCGCCGCGCACATGCTGGAGGCGGCTCCCGAGGACATCGTCTACGAGAATGGCAAGGCGTACGTCAAGGGCTCGCCCGAGGCGGCCAAGACGATCCAGGACATCGCCTTGCAGGCGCACGTCGCCTACGACCTGCCGGCTGGGATGGAGCCGGGGCTGGAAGCGGTGACGTACTACGACCCGCCGAATTGCACCTTCCCCTTTGGCACGCACGTCTGCGTGGTCGAGGTGGACCGCGACACCGGGGAGGTCGAGATCGTCAAGTACGTCGCGGTGGACGACGTCGGCAACGTCGTCAACCCGATGATTGTCGAAGGTCAGCTCCATGGCGGCATCGCCCAAGGCATCGCCCAGGCGATGTACGAAGGCGCCGCTTACGCCGACAACGGCGAACTGATCACGGCGACGATGAACGACTACGCCATCCCGAAGGCGAGCATGCTCCCGACCTATGAACTGGGCCACACCGTCACCACGACGGACGTCAACCCCATGGGCGCCAAGGGCGCTGGTGAAGCCGGGACGATCGGCTCGACCCCGGCCGTCGCCAACGCCGTGGTCGATGCCCTTTCGCATCTGGGCGTCAAGCACGTTGACATGCCGTTCACGCCAGAGCGCGTCTGGCGCGTCATGCAGAATGGCGGCGCCTAGCGGAGCGAATGGCTGTAAGGGCACGGAATGCCGCGCCCTCACCACCGGACGAATCGCGAGTTGACCGAGACGAAGGCAATCAGGCAAGGGAGGGTCCGCGGTGTTCCCCAACCAATTCGAGTATCACCGGCCGAGTAGCGTGCAAGCCGCCGCCGGGCTCTTGGCGGCGGATCCCGATGCCAAACTTCTGGCGGGCGGGCACTCCCTCATCCCGGCCATGAAGCTGCGGCTGGCGTCGCCGTCGTCGCTCGTCGACCTCGGGGGCGTCGACGGGTTGACTGGCATCGACGCCTCCGGCCCGATCAAGATCGGGGCCATGACGACCTACGCGGCGATTCGGGATTCGCGCGAGTTGAAGAGCGCGCTGCCCATACTGGCGGAGGCGGCCGACAACGTCGGCGACCCGGCGGTGCAGGCGCGGGGCACGATCGGCGGCGCGCTAGCCCATTCCGACCCCGCCGCCGACTACACGGCCATCTTCCTGGCGCTCGACGGCAGCGTCGAGGTCACCGGGACAAACGGCGCCCGCACCATCGCCGCCGACGACCTCTTCGTCGATCTCTTCACGACCGCCCTCGCGCCCGACGAGATCATCACCTCCGTGTCGTTCCCGGCGCTGGACGGCGCCGGCACGGCATACGAGAAGTTTCGCCACCCGGCGTCGGGCTATGCCGTCGTCGGCGTGGCTGTGAAGATTGCCACCGGCTCGGATGGCAAAGTCGAATCGGCCCGCGTCGCCGTGACCGGCGCCACCAGCAAGGCGACGCGCGCGACCGCCGCCGAAGAGGCGCTGCAAGGCAAGACACTGGACGACGCCGCGATCGATGCGGCGGCCGCTGTGGCTGGCAACGGCCTCGAAATCAACGGCGATCACTTCGCCTCGGAAGAGTACCGGCGCCATCTGGTGTCGGTCCTGACGGGCCGTGCGTTGCGCAAGGCGGCGCAGACGTAGCCAGTCGACCCACGACGAACTCTTGTCCCTGGCCCGCGAAAGCGGGCCAGGGACGTGTTGTCAGCGTTTGCTCCTCGCCCGATCAGGCCGATGCCCTGGCCATGCTCGACGCCTCGATTGGTGCTCCGGCACGTTCCAGCTCACGCAGGCAGCGTGCGGTCTGGCGCAACCCCTCGGCGAAAACATCCGGGGAGTTCCCGATGCCGATTCGCAGGTGGCCCTCGTACCCGAACGCAGAGCCAGGTGCGAGCATGACCCCGTACTCCTCGGCCAGTCGATTCGCAAGCTGCAACGAGGGGATGTCCAGCCCGTAGCGCATCAGGCCGAGCAGCCCGCCTCGCGGAGGCGTCCACGAGACGATGTCCGCGTTCTCCGCGAACCACCGCGCGGCGACAGGGAGGTTCTCCGCCACGATCTCCCGGGTGCGGGCGACAATCTGGTCCCGCTGCTCGAAAGCGATCACGGCCAAGGCATCGTTGAGCTTGCCGGGACTGAGGCTGACGTAATCGCGCAGCCCCCAGCAACGACGCACGATCTCTTCCGGCGCCACGAGCCAGCCTGTGCGCAATCCTGGCAGGCCGAACGGTTTGGAGAACGTGCCGGTGCTGATGGCGCGGGGGCCGATGTCGCGCATCGGCGGCGCCAGCGGCGGTTGACCTGGCAGATCGAGCCATCGATACGCCTCGTCGCTGAGCACCCAGGCATCGAGCTTTTCGGCGATGGCGTAAACCTCGCGCAGGTCCTCGTCGTTGAGCATGGCCCCCGTCGGATTGTGGGGCGTGTTGAGGACGATCATGCGCGTCCCCGGCGTGGCGAGGCGGCGCAGCTCATCGAGGTCGAAGCGAAATCCGTCCTGCGCGCGGAGACTCCACAGCGCAACGTCGCAGCCAATCGCCCTGGCCACGCTCTGCAGCTGCTGATACGCGGGGTCGACGATGACCACCCGATCGCCTGGCGAAAGCAGCTCGTTGAAAAGCAGGAAGTTGGCTTCGATGGCGCCGGTCGTGACGAGCACTTCGTCGGGCGACGTCTCTCGATACGTTGCCGCGATGAGGGAGCGCAGCTCCTCGCTGCCTCGCGCTTCGCTGTACCCCAGGCGCAGATCGAGGATCCGGTCGAGCGCGCTTGCCCGCTCTTCAGGAGGGAGCAACGCGATGATCTCCCGAGTCGACAACGGAAAGATGCCGCTCTCTGCGATGTCCCAACGCGCGTCCATCTCATAGGTTGTCATCCAGCGTTCGAGCTGAAACGGCTCGATTCTCACCTGAGCTTGCCCCCTCGCGTGACGATCCGATCCTTCGCGCCCAGCATCGTACCCGGAACTTGGGCTTGACGCCTTCGGAGCGGATTCCTACGATCCGCTGCAATCGGATGGCCGGAACACCAAGGAGGCGGGCGATGGCGGTGCAGATTTCCTCAATGGTCGACTCGCGGACGCGCGCCGAGATCGAGGCCGACGTGATCGCCGATTACCGCGCCGCATCGCCGCGCTCGGCGGCGTTGCACGAGGCCGCCCGTCGCGTCATGCCCGGCGGCGATACCCGCACGGTCGCCTTCCATGCCCCGTATCCGCTCTCCATTGCCGAGGGGTGCGGTTGCCGAATCCAGGACGCCGACGGGCGCACCTACATCGACCTCCTCAACAACTACACCTCGCTCATCCACGGACATGGACACCCGGCCATCGTGGCTGCCGTTACTGCCCATCTGCCGCATGGCACGGCGTTCCCTGCCCCGAACGAGGCGCAGACGAGGCTCGCCGAGATCTTGGTCGATCGGGTCGCCTCCGTCGACATGGTCCGCTTCTGCAACTCGGGCACCGAAGCGGTGATGAACGCGCTGCGCGCTGCTCGAGCCTTCACCGGCCGTGATGTCATCGTCAAAATGGAAGGCGGCTACCACGGCACGTACGACGACGTCGAAGTCAGCGTTCACCCCGACCCGCTCGATCCCCTCTCCGGCCCCGACCACGCGCCCCGAGGCGTCCTGGGAACTCGCGGCGTGCCGGCGAACACGGTCGAAAACGTCCTCGTCACGCCAGTAAATGACGTCGAAACGGTCGAACGGCTGATGCGCGAGCGCGGGGACGACGTGGCGGCGATCATCATCGAGCCGGTGATGGGCGCCGCTGGCATGCTTCCCGCCGACCACGCCTTCCTGGAGGCGCTACGGGGACTGACGCTCGAGCACGGCGCGCTCTTGATCTTCGACGAGGTAATGAGCTTCCGGCTGGAACCGGGCGGCGTACAAGAGCACTATCGCGTCCGTCCCGATCTAACGACATTCGCCAAGATCATCGGCGGCGGCTTTCCCGTCGGCGGGTTCGGCGGCCGCGCGGCAGTGATGGAGCAGTTCGATCCCCTGCGGCCGGCCCCGCTCTGGCAATCGGGCACGTTCAACGGCAACCTCATTACGATGGCGGCCGGCGTCGCTGCGATGGACGCATACACCCCCGGCGAAGTGGCCCGCATCAACGGTCTTGGCGAGCAATTGCGCGCCGGACTTCGTGAGCTGCTCGCCGATGCGGGCGTACGAGGCACGGTGACCGGATACGGTTCGTTCGCTAGTGTCCACCTCGGCGTGGACAAGGTGAGGAGCTACCGCGACGCGGCGCGGTCGGACAAGGGATTGGCGAGGCTGATGCACCTGTCGCTCTTGCTCGAAGGCGTGTTCGCCGCCCCGCGCCTCATGATGTGTACGTCGACGGCGATGGACGAGGCGGTGATCGACGAGGCGCTGGGCGGCTTTCGGCGCGCATTGGCCGGAACTCTTCCCGCGATGACGGGCTAGCGTTGTCGCCATTCGCCTAGACTGGAGCCGGGTGGTCCCGTCCTTGCATGATCCGTGCGGGACAGGTCCGCAATCGACACCAGACGCTGCACCCGCGGACCCAGCGCCGCGTGGCTGGCCGCGATTTCCAGGTTGATCCAGGCGAGGGGAGGGAGCGTGAGTAGTCAGCGCGTCCTGGCGGAACCAAATGGCGAGGCAACCGCGAGCGGCGGATCGTCACGACCTGGAATCGCGCCGGCAGCATCGCGCAACTCCAGCGGCGCCGACTACCGCAACCTCTCTCCAGCAGAGCTGGTCGAGCACGCGATTCTCCGCCAGGAAGGTAGGCTGTCCGATTCCGGCGCATTGGTCGTGGCGACCGGCGAGCACACCGGCCGCTCGCCAGGAGACAAGTTCCTGGTGCGCAGCGGACGCCTCGCCGACAGTATCTGGTGGGGAGACGTCAATCAACCGATGGCGCCGGAAGCGTTTGCGGCGCTGCACGCCGACATCGTCGAGCACCTCGCCGGCGGCGATCGCTACCGAATGGACCTGTCGGCCGGGTCGGATTCGACGTCCAATCTCCCCGTCCGCCTAATCTCCGACAGCGCGTGGTCCGCGTTGTTTGCGCGCAACCTCTTTTTGCCTCTGCGCGCCACGGCGGCGGACCAGGCGAGCGGTTGGACGATCCTGCATGCGCCGACGTTTCTGGCTGACCCGGCGCGGCATCAGACGCGGAGCAGCACCGTGATCGCGCTCGACTTCGACTGGCGGCGAGTGCTGATCGCGGGCACCCGCTACGCCGGGGAGATCAAGAAGGCGATCTTCACCGTCATGCTGGGACTCTTGCCAGTGCAGGGCATCGCCGCCATGCACTGCTCGGCGAACGAAGGACGTGATGGCGACACGGCCCTCTTCTTCGGTCTTTCCGGCACGGGCAAGACCACCCTATCCACCGACCCCGACCGCCGCCTCATCGGCGACGACGAGCACGGCTGGACCGATCGAGGCATTTTCAATTTCGAGGGTGGGTCGTACGCCAAGACGATCGGGCTCTCCTCGGAAGCCGAACCGGAGATCTTTCGCGCCTCGCAACAGTTTGGTTCGGTCCTGGAGAACGTCGTTCTGGATGGCCGCACCCGACAGCCTCGCTTCGATGATGCGTCGTTGACCGAGAACACGCGCGCGGCGTACCCGCTGGCGTTTCTCGATCCGGAGGCCGGCGGAACCGGGGCGCACCCGTCGCGCATCCTGTTTCTCTCCGCGGATGCCTTCGGGGTGCTGCCGCCGGTCGCCCGTCTCACGCGCAACCAGGCGCTCTATTGGTTCCTCTCCGGGTACACCTCCAAGCTGGCCGGCACGGAACGCGGGGTGACGACCCCCAGTTCGACATTCTCGGCCTGTTTCGCCGAGCCATTCCTGCCTCTGCCCCCCGTTCGCTACGCTGAGCTGTTTGGAAAGCGATTGGATCGCCACGGTTCGGCGGTCTGGCTGATCAACACAGGATGGGCTGGAGGTCCCTACGGCGTCGGCGAGCGGATGCCGATCGCCCTGACACGGGCCGCCGTCGCCGCAATCCTCGCCGGTTCTCTCGACGAGGCGGCCTTTGACGTCGATCCGATCTTCGGGTTCTCCGTGCCGAGGTCGATCCCTGGCGTCCCGGAATCGGTCGTTCATCCACGGCTGAGCTGGCCCGATGCGGCGGCGTACGACGCGGCTGCGGCGCGCCTTGCTTCCGACCTGCGCGCGAACTTTGTCGCGTACCAGTCCGTTGTGGACGTAGGGGTTCGGGACGCCGGGCCGTGCAGCGACTCGCGCTAGGTTCTTCCGGCCGGCAAGGCGCGCGCCGCCGCCTCACCGGCACCCGGCGCCCGGTTGATCGCGAACGAAGCCGGCGTGCTGGCGAGCGCGCCGCCCGCGAAGACCGCGGCCAGACCAATCGCCAAAGCGGCCACGAATAGCGTTTCGTAACTCGAGCGCTGGATCATGATACCGCCGAGCACGGGAGCGAACGCGACGACGGTGAGCACCGCATTCGTCAGCCCGGTGTACGCGCCAAGCGACGGCCGCGGCGATAACGCGGTAAGGTAATCGTTCGTGCCGCGGGCCTGGGCGGCTAGCGCCGCGCCAATGGCGAAGAATCCGATGCCGTACGCCGAAATCAGTGGCGACTCCTGGAGGAACCGCTCCCGCATGAGTTCCGTGGCCGCCAGCGGAGGCAGCGCCAAGGCGACAGCCGGCGCGACCAGACGCACGACGGTCGCCGCTTGCAGGACCGAGCGCGCACCCGACCGCCGCTCCAGCCACAGCCAGACCGGGGCGGTCAGCACCCAGCCGAGCACACCGGCCACGACGTACCCCCCGATTGCGGTCGTCGGCGCGCCCAGCCGGGTGACCGCGTAAAGAAACAAGAACGGATCGACGGCCGCGCTGGACGAGAGCAGGACCCTGAACACGAGAAATCGGCGAAAACGCGGGTCGAGAAGCGGTTGCCGCAGCAGACGTGACGACATCGAGGCCATGGGAGCCATCGTGGCGCCGCCCGCTGGCTCGCGAATCGCCGCCGTCAGACCGGCCACCGCCACGAGGCAGACGGTGGCGGCGAGGAACAGACGGCCGTACCCCGAGGGGAATGCGAAGGCATCGGAGCCAAGCAGCCGCGCGACGATCAAAGCCGCCAGCACGCTCAGCACGGCGCACCACAGCGCGCGCATTCGCGCGAACGACGCCCAGGCGTCGCCTGGCGCCGCCGCCCGCAGCAGCGCCGTGGCCGGGACGCTGCCGAACCCGCCTGCCAGGGAATAGACGGTGAGGCAGAGGAAAAACGCGGCCAGAAGCGGCCGGGCGGACTGCGCTACGGCGCCCGGGTCGGTTCGGCTTGCCACGATGGCCAGGATGCCCACGGCGCCCACGCGGACCAGCGCTGCGGCAAATGCCCATGCCTGCTGCCGCCGGCGGGTCGCCGTGAGCAGCAGCGCCGGCAGGCGCGCCAGGGTCCAGAAGCCGAAGGCGACGGCAGGGACGAGCCCAATCGTGGCGTATGAGGGGGTCAGTTCCGCGGCGAAAAAAGCCAGCACGAGACCCGGCAACAGCATGACCTCGATCGCCGCGTTGACCGCTTCCAACGCGACGCCGATCAGCGAGTTGAGCGCCGTTCCCCGTCGGTCGGACGAGTCGTAACGCAGCTCGGCGCCAGGCACGTCAACTACCCGTTCACGATCCTGCGCGGTCCATCCATACCGCCGAGTATAGGAGCCGAACCGATGGGCAGTGCGGGATGCGGGCGCTACCGCCAGGTTCGGAGACGACGAATGCGCATCGTCATGGGGCTGTTTCGGAGGAGAATTGCTCGACGGCGGCCCGAGCGTCGTCATCGAGATCCGACAGCAGCACCGCCAAGTCGACGAACCGATGGTTGGCCGGGGCCGCTGCCGCGGAAGGAAACGTCGCCGTGAACAGCAGCGTCGGGTCGCCCGGATCGGCGCGAGTCGACCCTGCCCAGCCCGCCAGTTCGGCGTGGACGGCCCCGCGATCGTGGATGTCGCGCAGGGCCGCCCGCCAGAGCGGCTCGCCCACGCTGGCGGCGACGCAGAGTTGATGCCCGCCGGCGTCAGCCAGCGCGCGCATCCTGTCCGCGGTGAGGACAAGACTCGTGAGCCGATTGGCGCCGTGCAACTCGCGACCTAGCTCTGCCCGGAGCTTGGCGTAGGTGACGGGGATCAGCTCGGGCATGACCGTGGTGGCGGCCAGGATCGGCATGAAGTTCGCGTCTCCGCCCCAGCGCGGCACGATATGCTCGTGCAGGTGATCGGCGACGCCCGCGCCGGCCACGGCGCCGACGTTCATCCCGAGATTGAACCCTTCCGGGGCCATCGCCCGGCGGAGCGCCCGCAACACGGGCGCACGCAAAGCCGACATTTCGGCGAGCATTTCGGCATCGGCGTCCTCGGGGGAGGAGACGTGCGCGTTCGGCACGATCATGACGTGGCCGGTGTTGTAGGGAAAGAGGTTCATGATGACAAAAGCGCGGTCGCCCCGATGCAGGATGAGCGTGCGGACATCGTCGTTCTCGGCCAAGCGGTTGCAGAAGATGCACCCGGATTCGCGCAGACCGCCCGCCACGTAACGCATCCGCCAGGGCGCCCAGAGCCGCTGTGGCAGGTCGCCACGGTGACTCTGCGCCTCGTCAGCGTCAACCGGCGCCGGCTCGCGCTCGTGTGGCGTCGCGGCCATGATCTGCGCCCTCTCGCCCGAAATAGCCCGTAAGGTAGGGACGAGTCCGGAGGTCATTGAGGTCCGCCTCAACGGCCTCAAGAGGATCGAGCCCGCCGCTTCGGCACGCCATGGCGACGAGCGCCAATGCGGCACGGGCGTTCGCGGCAAATTCCCCGGCCGGGTCACTGGAGTTCCAGCAATCCGCTTCCGCAGTAAGGAGGCGGGCGATGTCGCGCCGGTTGGACCGAAGCTCGGCGGCGGCCATCGCCGTGTCTGGTCGCAGCTCGGCCCACGTCACACCGCGTCGCAAGGCCTCGACGATCACCCAGTAGAGAACCTGCGATGCTTCCAACCGAAGATCGCTGGCTGAATCGGAATGGCGATGCGCGCCGTCGAGCACTCCCGCGAGCTCGCGCAGCTCGTCCCCGACCCGGCCCCGAAAATCCGCGCCGGCGTCTCGCAACCGCCGGGAGGTGGCGGATTCGGCCGCCAAGTCGTTGTCCCGCAGGTATGCGTACGCGCCGAACTGCCTCCGCATCGCCTGCGCGAGGCGATCCTGGGCCGCTGCCGAATCCCTGGAGTCGTGGCGCGATTCGTTTCCGTAGATCACCGCTGGATCGAACGCCCTCTCCCTCACCACACTGAGCGCGCCGTCCTCGGCCAGCCGCCGGTAGTAGCACGTCGGATAGCCGTCGTGGCAGACGGCGCCGGTTTGCCGCACGAGGACGAGCAGGCTGGTTCGCTCGCAGTTGATGCGAACTTCCTCGACCGCCTGCGTGTGGCCCGACGACTCCCCCTTCCGCCACAACCTTTGGCGGCTTCGGCTCCAGTAGTGCGCTTCCCGCGTCGCATACGTCAACTGCAGCGCTTCTTCGTTCATGGAGGCGAGCATCAGGACGTCGCCGCTGACGGCGTCCTGGACGACGACGGGTACCAACCCGTCGCGGTCAAACCGGATCTGCGCGGCAGCCGAGTCGGTCATAACGATCGTTCGCGCACCGGAATGCCGTGGCTGGCGAGGCGATCCCTGGCGTCTTGAATACGGTATTGGCCGAAATGGAAGATCGACGCCGCAAGCACCGCGTCGGCCCGCCGCGGCTGCAATGCTTCGACGAGATGATCGAGATTGCCAGCCCCGCCGGAGGCAATGACCGGCACGCTCACCGCTGCGGCTACCGCTTCCAGGAGGGGCAGGTCGTAGCCGTCCCGCGTGCCATCGCGGTCCATGCTGGTCAGCAGGATTTCACCGGCTCCGCGGCGCACCGCCTCGGCGGCCCATTCGACGGCATCAAGACCGCTGGCGCGTCGCCCGCCGTGGGTGTAAACGCCCCAGCCGTCGCGATCCGGCTCGCGGCGCGCGTCAATGGCGACGACGATGCACTGGCGCCCGAAGACGTGTGCCCCGGCGTCGATGAGGTCTGGGTCGTTGATGGCCGCGGTGTTGATCGAGACCTTGTCGGCGCCGGCCGTCAGCAGCTCGCGAACATCGCCAACGGCGCGCACGCCCCCGCCGACAGTGAGCGGAATGAAGACCTGATCCGCCGTGCGCTCCACCACGTCGACCATCGTCCGTCGGCTGTCGGACGAGGCCGTGATGTCGAGAAAGACCAGCTCATCGGCGCCCTCGCTGTCGTAGAACGCCGCCAATTCGACGGGGTTGCCTGCGTCGCGCAGGTTCACGAACTCGACGCCCTTCACCACGCGCCCCGCGGTAACATCGAGGCAAGGGATGATGCGCCGGTAGGGACCTGTGTCGGGGAGATCGGCGACAGCAAGTGTTGCCACGGTCGTCATGGCGTATGTTCCGTCTGGCGTGTGGCGGCAAGGGCCTCGGCGAGATCGATGCGGCCCTCGTACAGGGCCCGGCCGATGATGGCGCCGGATGCGCCGGTCGCCGCGGCCGCGGAGATGTCGTCAATCGACGATATGCCGCCCGAGGCGATGACGTCCGCCTCGACCGCGTTGACCAGCTCGCCCAGGCTGTCCAAATTCGGCCCGGCGAGAACGCCGTCGCGATTGATGTCGGTGAAGATGAAGTGACGCACTTTGGCTTTGGCCAGCTTCCGCGCCACGTCGACCGCCTTCGCCTCCGTCTGGCCGAGCCAGCCGTCGGTGGCCAGACGGCCATTGCGCGCGTCGAGCGCCACGGCGATGCGGTCCCCCCAGCGGGCCACCGCGCTGATGATCAACTCGGGGTCGCGCAAGGCTACCGTGCCCAGGATGGCGCGGTTGATGCCGATGGCGAATGCCTCTTCGAGATCGGTCAGGGTCCGCAACCCGCCGCCGAGTTGCATGGGGACGTCGACGGCGGCGCGAATTCGCTTCACGGCTTCGCGATTGATCGGCATGCCTTCCACCGCGCCGTCGAGGTCCACGACGTGCAGCCACTCGGCCCCGGCGTCAACCCAACGCCGCGCCGCGACCGCGGGATCGGTCTCGTAGGCTGTTTCGCGGGCGAAGTCGCCTTCGACGAGGCGCACGCAGCGGCCACCGCGGATATCGATGGCCGGATAGAGGATCACGCCGGGACGCTTTCCAGGGCCGCTGCCGCCGCAGAACGAACGCCCGCGACCCAGCCGGCGACGAGCCGCAAGCCGGCGGGGCCGCTCTTCTCCGGGTGAAACTGGGTGCCCCAGACGTGACCGTGGCGCACGATGCTGGGAAAGACGCCGCCGTAGCTCGTGACGGCAACGACGTCGGCGGGATCGTCCGGTTCGATGACGTAGGAGTGGACGAAGTAGAAGTCCTCGTCCTGGCCGGCCCGATAGCCCGCCGCGTCCTGCAGCCACCGCACCCGATTCCAACCAATCTGCGGGACTTTGACGTCGCCGACGAGGGAGCGCACGCGGCCCCGCAAGATGCCGAGGCCGCGCGTGTCGCCCTCTTCCTGGTGCTCGAACAGGAGCTGCATCCCGAGGCAGATCCCCAGAAACGGTCTGTTTTCCTCGACGACCTCGTGGATCGTCCCAACCAGGCCAAGACCGTGCAGCCGCTCCATCGACGCGCCGGCGGCGCCAACTCCGGGGAACACGACCGCGTCGGCCCGGCGCACGACGCTCGGCACAGACGTGACGATCGCGTCGGCGCCGGCGGCTTCCAGGGCGCGCCGGATCGAACGGAGGTTGCCGGCGCCGTAGTCAATGACCGCGATGGAAAGGCTCATGCGAGGATCCCTTTCGTGGAGGGGATGGCGGCAGGGTCGCCGGTCAGGCGCGTCGCCGCGTGCAGGGCCAGCGCGCCGGCCTTGAAGATCGCCTCGGCGGCGTGGTGGGCGTTGCGCGACCGGAGCAGGTCGATGTGCGCGGTCAGCGCGGCGTTGACGATAAGCGCTCGCCAGAATTCCTCGACCAGACTGGCGGCAAAATCGCGCCCGATGACCGGCTCCGGCATGTCGGCCGCATAGTGAAGATAGGGCCGGCCGGAGCAATCGATGACGACCCGGGCCAGGGCTTCGTCCAGCGGCGCGTACGCATGGCCGTACCGCGCAATGCCTCGGCGATCGCCGAGTGCCTCGCGGAGGCCTTGTCCCAGCACGATGCCGACGTCCTCGACGGTATGGTGCGGGTCCATGGCGCTATCGCCCACGCACGAAACCTCGATGCCGAGCTTGCCATGCCGGCCCAGCGCATCGAGCATGTGGTCGAAAAACGGCACGCCCGTCTCGACCAGGACGGGACCGCCGCCGAGATCGATGGTGGCGGAGATGCGCGTTTCGAGCGTTGCGCGCTCGATCCGCGACCGGCGTCGGCCGGGCAATGCCTCGGTCGCGCTCATGCGGCGCGCTCCCGCGCGCCGAGGATCGCCTCCAGCTCGCCAAGGAAGGCCTCGTTCTCCTCGGTCGTGCCGATCGAAACCCGCAGGCAGTCGCCCATCCCGAATGCCGGGTTGCCGAAGTGCCGAACGTAGATGCCCCGCATGGCCAGCTCCCGCTGCACCGGCCCCGCATCCGCAACCGGCAGGCGAACGAGAAGAAAATTCGTGGCCGAAGGAAGCGGCTCGACGCCAGGGAGTTCGCGCAGTTGGTCCGCCAGCGCGTCCCGATCGGCGACGATGCGCGCCACGACCGCGCGGTTGTATTCGTCGTCGGCAAGGGATGCGACCGCCGCTGCCGTGGCCACCGCGCTGACGTTGCAGAAGCCAGGCATGATGCGCAATAAGTACGGCATCAGCGCGTCCGGAAAGACGCCGTAGCCGACTCGCATGCCGGCGAACCCGGCAAACTTGCTCATGGTGCGCAAGATCACCAGGTTGGGATACCGTTCCATGAGGGGCAGGAACGAGGCGCCTGCAAACTCGGCGTAGGCTTCGTCGATGGCGACGAGGCACGGCGCCTCAGCCACGATACGCTCGATCGCCTTCACGTCGAACAGATTCCCGGTCGGATTGTTCGGATTGCAGATCAGGACCAGCTTCGTCCGCTCGTCGATGGCGTCCAGGATGCCTTCTGCGTCGAGTTCGAACTCGGGCGTCAGCGGCACATTGACTGAATCGCCGTCGTGCCCGCGCACGAGCCACTCGTAGACCATGAATGTCGGCTCAGAGATGATCACCCGGTCGCCCGGCTCGATCAGGAGATGGATCAGCGTCTCGAGGACGTTGTCGAGCCCGGCGCCGGCCACGATGCGGCTCGCCGGAGCCCCAATATAGCGCCCGATCGCCTCGCGAAGCGTCCAGGCGTCGAAATCGGGGTAGCGGTTGTGGGCAGCAAACGCCGTGATGGCGGCCACGGCATCCGGCGACGGCGGATACGGCGATTCGTTCCAGTCGAGCCGGATCTCGCGCGCGGGCTTCTCCTCGGGGCCGCCGTCGCGGGTGTACGTCGGCAGCTGATGGATTGCCGGCCGGACGAGCTTTTCTGGATTGAACGTGGTCCGGAACGCGACGGTCTGCGACACGAGGGTTCCTCCGAAGCAAAGAGTCGAACGTCGCGCGTCGACGCTCGAAAGTCCAGCGAATCTCCAGCGGCGGCCAACAGACTGCGCGCCAATGATAGCCGAGGCAGGAAGGGGCGGATTTCTTGGGCGGAGGCGGCGAATCTTGGTCAATCCCCCCTTGCTGGAGTCGCTCGATTCCCTTGCGTTCGCCTCTCGCTTTCCGCCTACAGCAGCAGCTTCTCCAGGGACGAAACGAGAATCTCGGTCGCCCCGGCGGCGCGCAGCCGCTCGATCGACTCCCAGAACGCGTCCTCCTCGACGGCCGTGTGGACGGCGACCCAGCCGGGGTCGGCCAATGGCACGATCGTCGGCGCCTTGAGACCGGGCACGACGGCGCGGATGGCGGGCAACGCCGCCTCCGGCGCGTTCATCATCAGGTACTTGTAGCGCTTGGCGGCGCGCACGGCATCGATGCGCATCAGCAATCGGTCGACGTTGGCGCGCTTGGCCGGGTCGGCGAGCGAGGTCGGATTCGCCGCCAGCACGGCCTCCGACTCGAGGATGGTGGCCAGGGGCCGTAAATCGTTGAGGAGCAGCGTTGATCCCGTCGCGGTCAACTCCACGATGGCGTCGGCCAGACCGAGCGACGGGGCGACTTCGACCGAGCCGCTGATGGTGATGATCTCCGGGTCGCCGCCGATCCCTTGGAAATATCGCCGTGCCGAGCCGGGATAGGACGTGGCGATGCGGGCGCCGAGGAGTTGGCGCGGCTCGGAATAGGGAGCGTCCCGTAGCGCCGCGACGACCAGCTCGCAGTAGCCGAACCCAAGCGGGGCCAGCTCCTCGACGGCGACGTTCTCCTCATGGATGAGGTTTCGGCCGACGATGCCGAGGTCCACCGTGCCGAGCCCGACGTACCCCGGGATATCGTCGTCTCGGCCATAGAGGATTGACAATGGGAAGTTGCGGCAGTGGGAAAAGAGCCGCTGGCCGTAGCTCTCGAACTGAAGCCCGATGGCGTGCAGCAGATCGAGCGTGGGCTCGGTCAGCCTTCCCGATCGCTGGACCGCAAGCTTCAGCGGTTGATCGCCGGTGGGCGATCGCCCCAGCGCCTGCGTAAAGCCCGTTGTTGCGTCGGGCATGATGGTGGTGAAACCTCCGTACAGGTCGACTCAGCCTCGTATTGGTCAGCCCGCAACGCATAGCACGCCTCTGGACGCATGCACAAGCGGAAGGACGTGCCGGTGTATCGCGACACGATCATTGCAGCGGTTTGGCCATGCGGATGTGGTCAGGACGATAGCCGCAGCGCTCGTAAAACGTGATGGCGCCGTGGTTGTCGGCAAAAACGTCCAGAACCACCTCCCGGAACCCGCCAGCGAGCGCCCAGCGCTCGACATGGTTCATCAGCGCCCGTCCGACACCGCCCCCTTCCGCGTCCTTCGCGACGACGAGAATGTCGACGTACGCCCGCGGGTGGCCGGTGAAATAGTCGACGTCGGGACGGATCGAGACGAGCCCGCACGGCTCGTCATCGACGGTGGCCACGAACGCTTCCGCGCCCGGTTCCCTGAGCAGCCTCCCTTGTGCGAGCTCGCCAAAAAACCGATCCATGGCGTCGGGGTCGCGCGGAGAAGCGGTGTCGGCCGGACGAATGCGCGGCGTGACGCGGGCGAGAAACTCGCTGTCGGCGGAGGAGAACGCTCGAATCTCGATCGGTCTTGCTGTTCGTTCAGCCGTCATCGAACCGCTCCGAGGGTCCACCAATGGAAGAGAGGCGCTTCGCTCCTTGGCCACGCTTGACGCGATCGTAGATGATTTTCAAGCCGTCCAGAGTCAAATCTGGATCGAGGTGATCGAAAAGTGGGGAGCGGCCGGCGAAGAGCGGCGCCAGACCACCGGTGACGACAACCACCGCATCCACCTCCAATTCGGCGCGCGTGCGTTCGATCATCCCCTCGACCATCGCCAGGTGGCCGGCGACGATCCCGGCGCGGAGCTGGTCGGCGGTATTGCGCCCGATGACACGCTCCGGCATGTGCAGCTCCACGTTGAAGAGTTGCGCCGCGCTGGCGGCCAAAGCCTTCAGCGATGTGCCAACGCCCGCCGCAATCGCCCCTCCCAGGTACGTCCCGTCCGCGCCGATGACGTCGAACGTGGTGGCCGTGCCCAGGTCGACGATGATGGCCGGCCCGCCATACCGAGCGAAGACCGCGACGCAATCGACGATGCGATCCGCTCCGAGTTGCTTTGGCTCGTCGACGTCGAGCCTGAGCCCGATGTCCAACTCGCCGCTGACCACCACCGGTTCGAGCCCGAGCCGATCCTCAAGCATGGCTGTCAACCAGGTCGTGACGCTCGGCACGACACTGGAGATGATTGCCCCGTGGACCTCGCCCAAACTGTGGCGATCCGACGCCAGCAGCGCGGCCAGCAGCGCGAACCACTCGTCGGGCATCCGCTCCCGCTCGGTCGAGAGCCGGTACGACGAGACAAGGTCGCCGGAATCGGAGAAAAGCCCAAAGGTCGTGTTCGTGTTGCCGACCTCGACGGCGAGCAGCATCGCAGTCCTCGTACGGAAAGCTCAGGCCCTAAACCAGCAGCCGACGCAGCTCGTCTTCCTGGTCCTGGTGGGCGATGGCGATGATGTCATCGCCGGGCAGCAGCTCGGTGCCGGGGTTGGGAACGATGAGGCTCGCCCCGCGAGCGATGGCGGTGATCGTCGTGTTGACCGGCAGCTCGATTTCGGCGATGGCGCGATGGGCGACGGCCGACGTTTCGGACACCTTGGCGTCGACGATCGCCAGGTCTTCGTGGAAGCTTATGAGGTGGACGAACGAGCGGTCGGGGATTGCCTGCTCGATCAGGTTGAGGATGTAGTTCGTCTGGCTGACCGTGACATCGACGCCAAGCATGCGAAAGAGGCCCTCGTTCTTCGGATTGTTGACGCGGGCGATGGTGCGGGCGACGTGAAACTTTTCCTTCGCCATCTGGCAGATCACGAGGTTGTCCTCGTCCTCACCCGTCACCGCCACCATCACGTCGGCGCGGGCGGCGCCGGCCGCGGCCTGGGTTCCCGCCTCGGCGGCATCGCCGGGGATCGCCACGGCCCCGAGGACATCGTTGATCTCGGTCACGCGGTCGGGGTTCCGCTCGATGAGCAGCACTTCGTGCCCTTCCGAAAGCAGATGCTGCGCCAGGTAGTACCCGACTTTGCCGCCGCCAGCGACGATGACGTACACCGCTACGAGGCTCCCCCGCGTGTCCCGTCCGGCTCCGATTCGGCGCGCATCACATGGTCGAGAACGATGGCGGAGATGGTTGTCGTTGGGCAAACGGTCGTCAGGCCCAACCGGCGGTAAGTGTCTTCGCGTACGGGGTCGTAGATGCGGCAGACGACCTCGGGCACATTGAAGATCAGCTTCGCCACCTGGGAGGCCATGATGTTCCGGTTGTCGCCGTTGGTCACGGCGATGAACGCGTCGGCGTGTTCGATGCCCGCCTTGCGCAAAATGTCCTCATCGATGCCGGTGCCGATGATCGTCTCCCCCCCGAAACCGGCGGGGAGGCGGCGGAAAGCACGGCTGTCGGTGTCGATGACCGTCACTTTGTTGCCGGTATGGTCGAGGAGGCCCGCGACACGGGCCCCGACCCGCCCGCAGCCCATGATGACCGCCTTCATCGCTGGTCTGGCTCCTCGGGTGCGGTGCGGATGACGACGACCTCGCATGGTGCGTTGAGGAGAACGTAGTTGGTCGTGTCGCCGAGTGAGTCGCGGCCATGCTTGCGGTGGATCGACGCGGTCATCACGATGGCGTCGGCGCCGCGCTCGATCGCCTCGTCCACGATCGCCGGCCCGATCGCTCGCGCCTGCAGCAACTCGGTGACGATATGGGTGGACCGTTCGGGAAGGGTTTTCCGGGCGACATTCTCCGCGTGCCGCAGGGCCCGCTCGCCGTCTTCGATCTCGACCGGCAACTCGGCATCGAGGGGCATGGCTTGCGGCACCTCCACCACGTACAGGAATGTCACGGCTCCGCCGTCCTTGCGGAACAGATCGGGCAACATGTCGAGGACGCGGGTATCGGTCTGCGAGCCGGCCACTGGAACCACCAACCGCTCGAACCCACGCTGCATGCTGTCCCTCGGCGCAACACGCTCCTCCTTGCCACGATATGGAGCGACGCGAAAGTATGGAATGGGGCGGGGTTGGGTGCAACGGGTACAATGACCGTCGGTGAAACGCTGCTACCTGTCGGGTTCCCAGGCGTCCTCGCGTTCGGAACCGGAAAGGGACGAACACATGCACGAGCAAGACGACGAACTGAACGTCAAGGTCATCCTTCTCGCCGTCGGCGGCGCCGCGGCTGCTGCGCTCCTGATCGCCCTCGCCCGCCGCGACGACGACACGACGAAGGAGCGGATCGAGAAGGCGGCATCAGAGGCGAGATCCGAACTCGAGAAGGACGCGAAGAAGGCCGCCAAAGCGGCCAAGAAGAAGCGTAAGGCGTTTGTGACCGCGGCGGCGCGGACCGGCGACCGCGTCGAAGCCGACGCCAAAGAGCTGGCCGCGGCGCTGGCCGGGGATGCCAGCGCGGCCGAGCGCGACCTCAAAGCGGCGGCCTGGGATGCCCAGCAGCGGGCAAAGGAGGCGGAGAGCCGCCTCCTGGCCGCGGGTCACCGAGTCGTCGACGACGCTGCCACGGTCGTCTCCAAAGTTGGCGCCGAGGCGCGGCATCTGGCCGGCGAGGGCAAAGAGCGCATTGCGCATCTGCGCCACAGGGACGAGCCCGAGAGCGAGATCGACCGGCTGCGAGCGGAGATCGAAGAGCTCAAGAGCCGTCTGGAGGGGACCGGCCGCAAGGCGGAGCGAGACTATCTCGGTCTCGCATCCCGGTTCACCGGCAAGGGCAAAGGCGGAAAGGACGACGTCGCGGCTCAGGCCGCGGCCGCGGCCCTGGCGCAGCTCGAACGATCGCTGAAGGCCAAGGCTCCGGCCCTCCTGGCCGCACGTGATAAGAATCAGGTCATGGAGATCCTGCAGAAGGATCTCGGTCCAACCCTGCGCGAGTCGGCGGTGCAAGCCGCAATGGCGGCGCTCGGCATGCTCGAAGCCGGCAAAGAGCGCGCTCGCGATGCCGCCGAGGACGTGCGCGACAAGGGACGCCACGCCGAAGAGGAGGCGCGCGAAGCCTTCCGCCACGCGGAGGAAGAGGCGCAGCAGCGGGCGGAGGCAATCAAGTCCAACGGCAAGCGCCGGCTGTGGCGGGCTTCGCATGAAGCGGCCGACGCGGCGGTGATGCGGGCCGAAGAGGCGGAGCGGTCCGCGGCGAATGTCGTCGCCGATGAGGAGCATCGCGGCAAGGCGGGCCTCTTCTGGGGCGGCGCGGGACTGGGGCTCGCCCTCTACGCGCTGCTGGACGCGGAGCGGCGGGACAAAGTCCTCCGCCTCGCCAACGAGGCTTCCGTTCAAGTCCAGGAGCTCGTGCGCGATCTCCAGGGCTACGACGACGAGTTCTAGATAAAGCGCCGCTAGCGGCCTAAAAACGGGGGCACGGCAGACCGTGCCCCTCGCCCGCCGTCGCCTTACAGGAACCGACGCGCTCCCGCGTAGTGGTCGCTATAATAGTCCGACTCCAAGCTGGAAATGACGACCCCGGTGCGCTCGTTCTCGGCGTGGATGAACTCGTCTCCGCCGATGTAGATGCCGTTGTGCGACAGGCCGCGCTCGAACGTGTTCTTGAAGAAGACGATGTCGCCCGGCTTCCAGTCGTTCTTGCCAACCGAGCGGCCGCGCTTCCACTGCTCCTCGACCCCGCGGCTGATGTCCATCCCGGTTGCCTTCTGGTAGACGTACCAGGTGAACCCGGAGCAATCGAACCCCTTGGGGGAGGAGCCGCCCCACGTGTACTTGGCGCCCTTGTACTTCTTGGCAACGCGAACCACGTCGCGCCCGCTCCCGGACGCGCGCTGCCTCTTGTTCTTCTTGTCCTTCTTGCCGGATTTCCGATCGTTTCGCCGCCTTGATTTCTTGGCGGCCACCGCGTCGAGCCACAGGCCGAGCGCGGCGGCGGCGCCCAAAGCCAGGGCGGCGCGGCGCCCGATCTTCAGACGCTCCGCGACGATGTCCTCCTCCACCAGATGCATGGCCTCTCCTTCCGAGCGATCGGATCGGGGCAGCCCTGACGCTCACGTGGATGAAAACGCGCGGCGGGGTTCGCGAGTACCGCGGGTGACGGGGGTTGACATACGGAACAGTACCGATGGGGGAGGCAGTTGACAAGAGCCGGAAAGTCACAGTTTTCAGCCATCAGCCAGCCGTCGTAGTAGTGCAACTTCTAGCGTTTCCTGCCGGCTACGCTGTTCGTGCTGCCTGGGACTGATAGCCGATAGCCCATAGCTGATAGCTCACACGGTACAATCGTGCCGCGATTCGGCGCGGCAGCTCGCGCCACGAGGAACGATGGCCGGCCGCGAGCCGGCGGGCGAGGGGAACGCGCGGAATGGCCTACCGCTTCTTGCTGGAGACGCCGGCCGGACTGGCCGACGCGGCGAGCATCGCCGTTGAGCGCGTCGGAGACGCGCAAGTCGTGCTAGTCCGGCCATCTCACGGCATGGGCGTCGACGACCCGTTCGTCGACACCACCGTCGCCGCGCACTCGCTGCGCGTCGTCGATTCGCTTTACGACTGGTTCGAGTCGATCCCGGCGCCGCGGCCTCACGTTCGCCTCGTGCTGCACGGCGGTGAGCGGCACCCACTCGGGTCGGTCGATCGCGCGCGGATGGTGGCGCTGATCAGACGCGATCAGCCCTGGGTGGAGCGCAGCATCCCCCACGTCGGCGACCACGAGCCGACGGATACACCCGCCGGGTTTGCTGTCGG
>CALMZR010000230.1 GCA_937870845.1 uncultured Chloroflexota bacterium | reverse complement strand
AAGGACGAGCGGCAACGTGACCATGGTTGCGCGCGTGGCCCATGTCGTTGCCGATCGACGGCGCCTGGAAGACCGTCTGCCGGTCGGTCGGCTCAGTGGAGCACGCATCGCGTCCCTCTGCAGCGTCATCGGTATTGGGCTCAGTCGACCCGAGCTGGTGCGCCCTACCAGGTCAGCAGAAATAGCCTTCACCTTCGTTGCACTCGCAGGCCTTGTTGGTCTCGATCGCCTGCAGTGGCTGTTTGTGGCTTGCCGGAGATTTCGTCAAATTGCGCAATAGCTTTGCCCGAACTTATCGACAGCGCCGTGCCGCTGCGTGAACCGCTCGGTCTTTTGCAGGACAGGCGATGCCCGCCTTCGGATGAGGCCCCGCGGGTCCTCCTCCCCGTCTCCAGATAGGGAGGGCAGCAGCCGGTCGCTCCGCGCCGCCCCTGCCTGCGGCGGAGCGTTCAACGCGCGCGCAGTGGTCGGAGGGGCCGGCGCCTGCTGGCCTGCGCGAGGACGCCTGCCCCAGGTCGTCCCTACGCCGCCTCGGCGGATCGGCTGCCTGCGGCCGCGCGACCCGGAGCGGCCTCCAACGCCGCCTCGACCGCCTGGTCCACCGTATCGAGCCAGACGAACTCCATCGTCTTGCGCACTTCCTCGGGAATGTCCTCGTAGTCCTTGCGGTTGCGGGTGACGAGGGTGTAGCCGGGCTCGAGCGCGATCGACGCCGTTATCAGGTCGAGGGCGCGCGATCGGACACGCTTGCCTTGGCGAGCCATGTCTTCTCGCAACGCGGCGCAGCGACGAGCTGCCGATAGGGAGAACGGGACGATCGGCACATCGTCGAGAAAGGCGGCGAGGACCGCCTGAGCGCGCACTTGGTCGAAGCTGCGCAGCGTGCCTTGATAGGCCTCCATGTAGGTGATGATGGAGATGGTCAGCCCCGCGGGCGCCAGACGTTCGATCAGTGCCTGCGCGCCGGGCTGACCTTCCCGCAGCGCGATGAGAATGTCCGAGTCGACCAGATAAGGCATCGCCTAACCGGGTCGGCCGCTGCTGTTCTGGGACCGTTGGGCGCGCAGATCGCGCAGCAACTCCTCTCGATCGACGCCGGCGAAGGCAGCGTCGAGAGCTCGAAACGCGGCGATGGCGGCTTGGGGATCGTAGCCGTCCAAGACGTCGCGTGGAGGCTCTGGCAGGTCCAGGACGAGCGTGTAGCGGTCTTCGCCGGTGTCCACGACCACGGGTACGCCGCTCGCCCGCGCCGCCTTCAGCGTCAGCCCTAGTTCGCTGTCCGGAGCCACCGTGACGGTTTTGGGGACCGTTTGCATGAGCCATTGACCTCCATGTTCCGTGGGAACGATACACGGAAAGAGGCGGCCAAGGCGCCGCCCCTTGCCCATATGACGCCGCGACGTGCTGCCGCCGCCGATCCCTACACGTCGAGGTTCTGGACCTCGCGGGCGTGGGTCTGGATGAACTTCTTGCGCGGGGGGACGGCGGAGCCCATGAGCATGTCGAAGGTCTCGTCGGCCTCGACGCTGTCGTCGATGGTGACCTGCAGCAGGGTGCGCACGGCGGGGTCCATGGTGGTCTCCCAGAGCTGGTCGGGGTTCATCTCGCCGAGGCCCTTGTAGCGCTGGATCTCGGCCTTGTCGCCCAGCTCCTTGAGGGCGGCGGCGAGCTCATCGTCGTTGTAGGTCCAGCGCTCCTGCTTGCCGCTGCGGACGCGGTAGAGGGGGGGCTGGGCGATGTAGACGTGGCCGTCGAGGATGAGCTGCTCCAGGTGGCGGAAGAAGAAGGTGAGGAGCAGGGTGCGGATGTGGCTGCCATCGACGTCGGCGTCGGTGTTGTGGGCGCAGAGGCCGCCGACGCCGCAGACGAAGTTCTCGTCGCCGTCGACGGAGAAGTCGTAGACGTACTCGCCGACCGGCGCGATCTCCTCGGCGGAAAGCACTTCCAAGCCCATCAGGTCATCGCCGATAGGGATGAAGTCGAGCGCCCTGCGGTGCGGCTTCGCCAGGTGCGCGTCCACCATTGGCGCATTGGCATGGCGCGACCAGACGGAACGCATCTCCGCCATCTGCTCTTTGCCGCAGATCGTGACCGCGAAATACGGGCGACGGGTCTGGATGGGCGCATCAGGCCGCGTTGAAGGCTGAAGCTCGCTCACCGACGCGACGATGCCGAACTGGCCAAGCAGATACAGGAGTCCGTCCTTCAGCGCGGGCGAGTTGGTGACCAACGAGACGTTGCTGCCACCAGTCGTGCCGTCGCCCAGGAACCAGCCTTCGAGGAAGGCGCGTTGCAGTTCTTCGCCCACGCTGAAGACGACGCTGGGGAGCGTCTTTTCGTGGGACCGCTTGCCGAACGCCCACGCCCGCAGCAGCCGCGCGGCTGAAACGCTGTGGAAATAGAGCCTAAGCCCCTTGCCTCGGCCATCGCGATGCACACGCGGCGTTTCGCCGAAGGTCGCGGCAATGGCGGCGGACAATTCCGGGATGAACCGCTCGTCCTTCTCGCCCAGATTGAGGCTCACCTGATGCTGGCTGAGGGTTCCTTCGGCCACGAACCAACCCAGGAACCAGAGCAGGTCGCGGGTCACCGGGAGATAGCGGGCGAAGGCGCGATCCGCGTAGGCGCGGGGCGCCATCTCCACGTCGGGTCCGAGCCGCAAGAGCTCGTCCTGCGTGAGGGTGGTCAAGAGCTTCGAGGCGCTGACCTCGCGCCAGCGGGCGTTGCGGCTGCTGTCGTCCTGCGCGAGGCGCATATCGATCTTGGAGGGAAGCAGATCGTAGGTCAGCGGCTCTGACCAGGCGATCGCGTCGAGGTAGCCCTCGAAATGGGAGCGGATCGGACGGTTGACGCCGCGCTCCCAGTGGCTGATGGTGATCGGCTGCTTGACGCCGACCGTCGCGGCCACGGCCTTCTGCGTGACGCCGGCGGCCTGACGGTGGGCGACGACGCGGCCCCACTCCGCCTCGGACATGACGACGCGCGGCTCGTTCCACAGTTCGGGGCGCGTCAGCTTGGCGAGCACGCGGTCTCCCGCGAGCAATCGCACGTCCTCGCCGCGCACGTAGAGGTCGTCGGCGAGCCCGGCGTTGACAAAGGTCCAGAGGAGGTCGATAGCCTCGGCGGATGCGCTTGGGCGCGGGAGCCGGCGGCTGGCGACGAGCGTGTCGCCGGGGCGGACTTCGCTTCCCGGCGTGAGCCGAACTTCGCCGTTCTTCAGGGTGAAGACGCTGTGGGACGAGGTGACCTTGATCGAGCGGCCGTAGCGGGTGGTGATACGGTAGAGCGGCTCCTCGTGGCCGTGGCGAATGACGGCCTTGAGCGGCCGGAAGCGGGTCGCCTTGGTTTCCGGATCGAAGGCCATCACCTGGTAGTTGCTGGCGTGACGGCGGCCCTCGAAGCAATCGTCGATGAAGGCGCCGACGGTGACGTGCTCGGTGCGCCCACTCTCGTCCATGACGAGGGTCGGCTCGTCGCCGGCCACGCTCATGATGACGATGCGGTGGTAGCGCAGCTTGGTCGGGTCGAACTGGTCGCCGATGCCGGTGCCGAGGGCGGTGAGGAGGGTGCGGATTTCGTTGTTTTGCAGCATCTTGTCGAGGCGGGCCCGCTCGACGTTGAGGATCTTGCCGCGCAGCGGCAGGATGGCCTGGAAGCGGCGGTCGCGGCCTTGCTTGGCGCTGTTGTGGACGAAGACGCCCGAGGCGAGCGCGAAGTTGTGCGTGCCAGGAACTTCGACGTCGTAGACGTCGATCCGTTCGTGGACGCGCTCGATGCGGACGATGCGGTGGTTATAGGGCGCGTGCGCTGTGGACGAGGGCACGGCATGCCGTGCCCCTACAACGCCGCGGCGCGAGGGAACGATGCTGGACGACGGCTCAGTCAGGGTACCGGGCAGCGTTTGGGCGCTCAGCCAGGTTTCCAACCGTGGATCCCAGATAAACTCGGCCCGGTCGGAGAGTTTGCGATAGAGCGGCATGAGCGAGTCGTCGGGCGCGAGGTCCGTGGCAGCTTTGTAGGAGCCGTCGCGGAGCATGAATTGGTGATCCGGGGTGCAGGTGATGGCCTCGCCGGTGTCGAGGATGACGCGGATGACCTCGGCGTGCTGCTTCGTGCGCCGGGCGTGGATGAGCGGCGCGATGCCGATCTGGCCGTCGCGACGGATGGTGTAGCCGAAGTGCTCTTTGCCGGCCGCTTGCTCCCGCACGAGCTCGGCGAAGGAGAGATGACGGCCGTCGGCGAGCGCCAATTGGGTTTCGGCGGAAAAGCAGCCGCCGGCGCTGTCGCCCTCAACAATGTAAAGTTCCGCCTTGGCGGGGTCGCGTTCGGTGCAGTCGGCGAGCTTGCCGGGGAGGGCGAAGCTGTCGAGGCCGCCTTTGCGCTGGACGAGCTCGCGCGCCTTGCGGGCGGCCTCGCGGGCGCGCTGGGCGGTGATGCACTTCTCGATGATGCGCTTGGCGGCCTGCGGGTTCTCTTCCAGAAAGGCGCCAAGGGCTTCGTTGACGACGCTCTGCACGGCGCCGGCGACATCGGCGTTGCCGAGCTTGCCCTTGGTCTGGCCTTCGAACTGGGGCTCGGCGAGCTTGACCGAGACGATGGCGGTGAGGCCCTCGCGCACGTCTTCGCCGGAGAGGGCTTCGTCGGCTTTGAGGAAGCCGTTGCGCTTGGCGTAGTCGTTCATGGTGCGGGTGAGAGCGGACTTGAAGCCGGAGAGGTGGGTGCCGCCGTCGACGGTGTTGATGTTGTTGGCGAAGGTGTGGGTCGATTCGCCGTAGGAGTCGTTGTACTGGAGGGCGACCTCGACCATGCAGGCGGGGGTTTCGCGCTGGACGTAGAACGGCTTGTCGTGGACGGCGGTGCGGTTGCGGTTGAGGTGACGGACGAAGGAGACGATGCCGCCTTCGAAATAGAAGGACATCTCGCGGTCGGAGCGCTCGTCGATGAGGGTGAGCTTGAGGCCCTTGGTAAGGTAGGCGGTCTCGCGCAGCATCTGCACGAGGTGGTCGTAGTCGTAGTCGAGGCCGTCGCGGAAGATTTCCAGGTCGGCCAGGAAGGCGGTGGTGGTGCCGTGGTCGTTGGGGTCGGTCTGGCCGACGGTTTTCACCGCGCCGGTGGGGACGCCGCGGCGGTACTCCTGGCGGTAGAGCTTGCCGTTGCGGCGGACCTCGACGCGGCACCACTCGGAGAGGGCGTTGACGACGGAGGCGCCGACGCCGTGCAGGCCGCCGGAGACCTTGTAGCCGCCGCCGCCGAACTTGCCGCCGGCGTGGAGAACGGTCATGATCACTTCGAGGGCGGACTTGTTCTGCTTGGCGTGCTTGTCGACGGGGATGCCGCGGCCGTTGTCGGTGACGGTGACGACGCCCTCGGGGCTGATGCGGGTGACGATCGTGTCGGCGTGGCCGCCGAGGGCTTCGTCGACGGAGTTGTCGACGATCTCCTTGACGAGGTGCTGCAATCCGCGGGAGTCGGTGCTGCCGATGTACATGCCGGGGCGGCGGCGCACGGCTTCGAGGCCTTCGAGCACCTGGATGGACGAGGCGTCGTAGGCCGGGGTCTTGGTTCGGGTCGTGGTGGCTGCCACCGGTCGGTTCTCCTTCAAGTCCAGGTTCAGAGGCCAATGTCGGTCTGAACGTCGCGCTTGCTCAACATCCGGCGGGGGCTAGCCGAGCCCCAGCGCCTCCAGGCGGGTCTCCTCAAAGCCGAGGTGGTGCCCCAGCTCGTGCATGACCGTGATCCGCACCTCGCGCGCGATCGCTTGCGGCGATCGGAAGGCGCGCTGGAGCGGGCCGCGGAAGATGGTGATCCGGTCTGGCGGGACGAGGTGGTAGTCCGATCCGCGCCGGGTCAACGGCACCCCCTCGTACAGGCCGAACAGCGTGTCGTCGTCGCTGCCGGGCGCGGGGTGCTCCGGATAGCCTCGGCCCAAACTCAGTTGCTCGGCGGTCGGTTCGTCTTCGACGATGACGTCGACGTTGTCGAGCATGGCGGCGACCTCGGGCGAGAGGCCGTCCAGGGCGCGGGCGACGAGGCGCTCGAAGCGCTGCCGGCGCGCCTGCTCGACGCGGATTCGGACCCGGTCGTGCATGGAGAGTATTGTACCAGTTTCGGCGTTATCTCACCAGTTTTGCTGCGTCTGGGGCGGTGTACGTACATATGCGCCAACGCGGGTCCTGGCGGGCACGTGTCCGCGTCCGAACGCCGCAATTCGGGAGTTCACGCGGAGGGGGAGGGGCACATCCTGCTCTGGCTGGAGGCGGTGACGGCGGAGACGGGGAACGACTGGGGGCGACGGGTTGCGCTCGCTGACGCTGGGCGCGGCGCCGGCGCCGGCCGATGATCTCGCCCTGCAGCCGGCGGCCGACCTTCCGGTTGACGAGTCTGCCGCGGATCCGGGCGACGGCGCCCCGGCCGCTTTCGCGCCCGAACCGGCGGCGGCCGCGGAGCAACGTCCGGGGCGCAAACGCCTGCGTCGCCTGAGCCGGACGAACCAGGGAGACCGCGGCGGCGCGGAGTGATTCGCAGTCCGGGTAAAGACTGCCGCCCTACCGCGGCGTAACTCCACCCCCCAACCATCGCCCAGGCGGCGTCGTGCTCCGGGGGAGAGGGGAGAGGGGACGTATCCGGCCGGCGCGGGGAGTGCGAGGCTCGCGGCGGCGAGCGGGAAATGGGTCGTGCCGAGCGCAGCGCGGGCGCCCAAGCATCATCCCGGCGCAACGGCAACGTCGTTTCGGCGGCGCCGAGATTCCTCCTGCACGTTCGTCGGAATGACAGGCGTTGGGCACGCGCTCTCTTCGGCCGGCTACTGCATCATGCGGAATTCGGGTGGACGCTGCCGGGGGGCGCGTGGGCGACCCCGCGGCGGCCGAAGGATGCATACCGGCCTGTCCCGTAGCCTTTGCACCCTTTGCATCCTTCGCATCCTTCGCCGGCGCGGCTCCACCCCGGCGATCATCCGGATTCCGTATCAGTGGCGCTCGGCGGCGGCGACGAGCCAATACCCTTTCCCGGAGATGGTCCACGCGCCTTCCCGGCGGGCCAGCATTGCGGGGAGAGCCTGGACGGCCGCGTCCCCGTGCTCCGAACGCAGCGCCCAGCGCCAGAGGAGGGAGAGGCCGAGGCGGGCGGCGTCGGAGAGGCCGATGCCGGATGGGCGCATGGCGCGCAGGCGGAAGTGGGGGGCGAGGAGGCGGTAAAGATCGTCGCGGCGGTAGTGGCGGCGCCAGCCGATCCCTTTCACCTCCGGCAGGAGCGTGCCGCGGCGGGTGATGTCGCGGACGTAGCGGTAGGCGTTGTAGCCGTCGAGCCAGGCGAGGCGGCCGGCGGCGGGGACGCGGAGGAGGAGGATGCCGCCGGGGCGGAGGACGCGGGCGGCTTCGGCGAGCGCCTCTTCTTCGCGCATGGTGAGGGCCAGCTCGTCGAGGAGGATGACGGCGGTGAAGGCGGCGTCGGGGAAGGGCCAGGCGACGACGGGCGGGGTGAAAGGGATGCCTTTGAGCTGGGCGAGGGGGCCGGTGTCGAGGGCGTGGCGGTCGACGCGGTATCCGACGCGAGCAAAGGCCGCGGTGACCACGTCGTCCCCACCCACCAGGAGCAGGGCCGTGTCGCCGGTGGGCGGGGGAAGGAGGTCGGTCAGGGGAATTCCGGCGATCGCCATGCCCGGCGTAGCGCTCCTCTCGCGACGCGCCCATCGCGCCGGAGTGCGATGATACGACGTGGGTGATGGGTGTTAGGGGGTTAGGGGGTGGAGGTCGGGCGCTGTGCACATCCCCTGGATTCGATCTCCCTACCCCCCGATCACCCAGTCACCCCGTGAAGCGGAGCGGCGGTTGAGCGAGCTGGCGACGGTGCATCCCTACGATCCGGCGATGGTGGCCCGCTACGTGGCGGCGGTGCGGGGGGAGCTGGCGGCCGAGGCGTTGCTTCCCGAGGCGCCGGGGTGGGTGGGGCGCGAGGTGGCGCGGGCGCGGGCGGGGCATGCACGAGCGCTGGCCGGCGATGAGGCAGGGGCGAATGCGGTCAGCTACGGGCTGGCGCGGATGCTAGGGGCGGCGGAGCCGGTGTTCTATCTGCCGGGGTTGGGGCTGACGCATCTGGAGGCGAAGTTCGACCGCGGGATGGGGATGGTGCTGCGGCCGCCGTCGCGGCTGTTCGCCGCGGCGGGGTTGGCGACGGCGGCGGCGCGGGCGATGCCGATCCGGCTCGATGCGGCGGGGGGGATGATGGGGGGGGCGTTCATCCCGCCGGCGCTGACGCCGCGGTTTCGCGAGCTGCTCGAGGTGCGGCTGGAGCGGTTGGCGCGGCGGATCGCCGAGGCGGAGATGGACGCGCCGGCGCTGCTGGGAACGCTACTGCAGGCGAGCGCCTACGCCGCGGAGCGGGGGTACGGGCTGGTCGAGGCGGTCGACGTGGTCGTGCCGGACGTGCCGGAGTCGGCGCCGCCGGGGTTGCGGCTGGTGGTTCCGGATCGGAAGGGACTCGATCGGGAGCTGCGGGCGCGGTTGGAGGCGGCGGCGCGGCCACCGAAGGAGCCGGGGATGCTGGCGCGGCTGTTGCGGCGGGGCGGCGCCGCGCGCGCGCAGGATCCCGACGCGGGCCGGCGCTGGCGGGGGATGAACGACGTGACGCCGCCGCCGGAGCCGGTGGGCGATGAGGCGCCGGGCGGGGAGCGGACGTGAGCGAGCGCGACCCGCGCGACCCGGCGTCCTGGCCGCTGCTGTTCACGGTGGCGGAGGCGAACGCGCTGCTGCCGGAGATCGTGCCGCTGCTGATGGAGATGCGCGCGCGCAAGGTGGAGCTGGACGCGGCGCTGGCGGCGCTGGAGACGCTGACCCCGGCGATGCGGCTGAACGGGCACGCGGCGGAGGCGCGCGCGCTGGAGGCGCGCATCCACGACCTGAGCATGGAGCTGGCGACGGGGGTGGATCACCTGCGCGACCAGGGGATCGAGATCAAGAGCATCGACCACGGGCTGATCGATTTCCCCTCCGTGCGCGGCGGCCAGGTGGTGTTTCTCTGCTGGCGGCTGGGCGAGGGGCCGGCGATTCGGTACTGGCACGAGATCGAGGCGGGGTTCGCGGGGCGACGGGCGTTGGGTGACGGGTGATAGGGTGATGGAGTACGAGATGGATCGCGGCGGATGGAGCGCATGAATTTCGGGCGGCTGAGCGCGGGCAGGGCGGGAGAGATGCCCAAAACTCCAATATCCCGAGGCCCCGACACCCCGACACCCGACACCCGCCACTCGTCACCCCGTGTGGCCGTGATCGGCGCGGGCATCGTTGGCGCGGCGGTGGCGCTGCGGCTGGCGGAAAAGGGCGTCGAGACGCTGCTGCTCGACGGGGCGGAGCCGGGAAGCGGGGCGACGGGGGCGTCGCTGGGAGGGGTGACGGCGCGGGAGCAGACGCGGCGGGATTTTTTCGAGCTGTGCGTGGCGGGGATGGCGGAGTATCGGCGGCTGGCGTGGAAGCTGGCGCCGGCGCCCTGGTATCGCGCGGACGGGAGTCTCGCCTGGGTGCGCGAGCCGGCGGGCGCGGCGGCGCTGGCGGAGCGCGTGGAGCGGCTGCGGGAGTGGGGGTACGCCGCCGAGCTGCTCCCGGCGGGCCGGGTGTTGCACGATCTGCAGCCGGGATTGGCGGTTTCCGATCCGGAGGCGCTCGTCGCCTGGTTTTCCGAGGAGGCGTGGGTCGAGCCGCTGGCGATGACGCGCCGGTTGGTGGAGGGGGTGCGCAACGCGGGCGGGCGGGTGCTGACCGGGGCGGAGCGCGAGGTCGTCGCCATCGAGGTAGAGGATGCGCGAGTGCGGTCGGTGAGGCTGGGCGGGGGGCAGGCGATTCCGGTCTCGGCGGTGGTGAATGCGGCCGGGGTGGACGCGGATCGGGTGGCGGCGCTGGTGGGGCGACGGATCGCGGTGACGGCTCCGGTCAGCCTCGCGCTCACCGCTGAGCTGGCGGAAGGGAGAGATCCGCTGCGACGGCCGCTGCGCGTCGACCGCGTCTTCACGCGGCCGGATGGTCCGGGGCGCGTGATGCTCGTGCCGCAGGTAGATCTTGGGGATGACGAGATAGGGCCGCTGCCGCTGGACGATGCGCGGGTGGTCGAGGCGCTGGCGCTGGCGGCGGAGGCGGTTCCGGCGCTGGCGGGGGCGCGGGCGGCGAGCGCGGACGTGGCGGCGTGGCCGCTGATGGCGGATGGGCTGCCGTGCGTGGGGGCAGTGCCGGGGATTGAGGGGTACTTCGAGGCGGTGACGGATTATGGGGTGACGCTGGCGGCGCTGATCGGGCGGTCGTTGGCGGACGAGGTAATGGGGCAGGCGGCGAATGCGCTGTTCGCGCCGTTTCGGCCGAGGCGCTGAGCGGGGATTTTCCGACGCTGTGAGTTGATGCCCGGCCGGGGGTCAGGGGCGCCGAGATTCCTCGCTGCGCTCGGAACGACACGGTTGCAGCGCGGCGGGCGGCAGCGGCGTGTCACCGGCGTCGGTTATCGGCCTGCGGCCGACGGGCGCGGCAAGCAGCGCCCCTATGGGCGGGCAAGGCATGCCGGCGCTACGGGCGGACGGGGCGGGGTGGCGGTCCAAACGGCCATGACCGCCTCTTTAGCTGTCGCCGGCAAGGAAAGGGAGGACGGCGGCGAGGAAGGCATCGGTCGCGTCGCGGTGGAGGTTGTGGCCGGCGTCGGGGATGGCGACGGCGCGGGCGTGGGGGACGAGGCGCTGGAAGGCGGCGACGTCCTCGGGGAGGGTCATGCCGCCGAGGTCGGGGTTGCCGTGCAGCAGGAGCGTCGGGCTTTGCAGGCCCTCGAGGATGTGGGTACGGTCGGTGGCGCCGTTGGCGAGGGCGGCGGCGGCGTCGGCGCGCAGCTCGGCGAAGACGGCCGGCGCGGTGGAGGTGATGGTTTCGGCGCGGCGGCGGCAATCGTCGTCGCTCCAGTGGGGGTATTCCTGGCGGTACCAGGCGGCGGCCTGGGCCGGGGAGAGGGCGGCGAGCTGCTGCCAGCCGTCGAAGGCGTCGAGGATGGTGGGCGGGGTGCGCAGCGATGGATCCTCGAGGACGAGCGCGGCGGCCCGGTCCGGCTGCCGGCTGGCCCAGACCAGGGCGACCAAGGCCCCGAGCGAATGGCCGACGATGCGCGGCCGATCGAGCGAGAGGGCGTCGAGGACGGCATCGAGATCGGCGGCGTAATGGTCGATCAGGTAGCCGCGATCGGGCTTGCCGGAGGCGCCGTGGCCGCGCAGGTCGAGCTGGTAGAGGTGGAACTGTTCGGAGAGGGGATCGATGACCGGCCACCAGGACTCGCCGCGGCTGCCGATGCCGTGCAGCAGCACGACCGGCGGGCGACCGGGGTTGGCGAACTCGGTGACGGCGATCGGCGTGTCGCCGGCGCGAATGGTAAGCGGCTGGCCAGGGATGCGCGGGCTCCTCGACATGGCGACTCCGACTGACGGGCGGCGATGCGGCGGCAATGCTGGCGCCCCGCGGCGGACCGGTGCAAGCGACCGGGCGCGGCGTATCCGACCCGCGCCGACCGTGCCGCAGGCGCACACGCGCTAAACTTCCCGGTTGGTGTTTGCGTGCCGGGCTTGATCTGGCGCGCGTTTTGCGAGAGGCGACGCGCCCGAAACGACGGGGCGCCCGTCATGCGCGTCGCGGCTCGATCGTCGAGGTGGAGGGTTCGTTGAAACGATTGCAGGTCCGGCGCGGCAGCGCGCTGACGGCAGCGGCCACGTTCGCCCTGGTCGTGCTGGCCGCGTGCGGCACGGCGACGTAGCCGGGCATGCCGTGCTGCCGGGCCCCGATCTCGCGGTTCACGATGGCACCGATGCCGGGGAACTTCTGGGCGTTGTTCGCGCCGCTGACGCCCATGTCCTTGGTCGTGAGCATCCGGTGCCCGCCGGCGAAGTGGTCCCCGGTGTCGTGGTGCAGCGACCGCACCACCGAGAACTTGTCGGTCACCTTCGCCTGCTTCGGGTACATCTCCGAGCGCACCATATGGGACTTCGTGTGGGACGCGCCGGCCCAGGGGGTCGACCTGGTCGGCCGCATGTTCCCCCCGCGCTGGTCCTATGCGGGGCAGCTCTGGAAGCCGCTCTGGGACACGATCAACATCGCGACCCTTGGCACCGCCCTCGCGGTGCTGCTCGGCGCGGCGCTCGCCTTCCTCGCCGCGCACAACACCACCCCGAGCCGGCTGCTGGTGCGGCCCGTCGCCCTGTTCGTCATCGTCGCCAGCCGCTCGATCAACTCCCTGATCTGGGC
>CALMZR010000229.1 GCA_937870845.1 uncultured Chloroflexota bacterium | reverse complement strand
GCCGAGAAAGAGCTGATCTTCGTCCCGACATTGGGGGACCGTCAGCGCAGCCCCTGGGGGCCCCTCGCCCCAACCCCTCCCCCCGTGCGCGGGGAGAGGGGCTTTTTTGCGCCCGCGGCGGGGGGCGGGGCCGCATCGGCGAAGGTTGCGAAGGCTACGGGAGGTAGGCGGTTTGCATCCTTCGGCCGTCGGGTCGTCACATGGTGGCGGTGTAGGAGCCGCCGCTGCTGTGGACCCAGGTGTCGTCGTCGCCGAGGCGGTACCAGCGGGGGGAGCCGGCGACGATCTCGCCGCGGTTGGTGTAGCCGGAGGTCATGAGCGGCTGACCGGCGACGAGCTGGCGCACGATCTCGCCGGCGCGGGAGGGGTCGCGGCGGGCGGTGGCGCCGTCGACGGTGAGCAGCGTGCCGGTCTCGGAGACGGGGTCTGCGCCGGCGCCGGCCCAGATCCAGGGGGAGCGGGCGTTGGCGATGGCGAGGAGATCGGGGTCGAGGTTGTCGTGGCTGACGCCGAGACCGGGGCAGCTCTTGGGCCAGGCGCCAGGGACCCAGTCGGGATTCTGGTCGCGGTGGTACATGATGCCGAGGGGCTGGCCGGGGTCGTCGACGCCGCCGTCGCGGATGAGGCGGAGGGGGATCTCGCGGTCGGCGTGGGGGTGGCGGGAGCAGAGGACGGCGACCAGCTCGCCGCTGACGCGCGTCATGGCGGGGGTGAAGGGGGCGGCGTCGCCGTCGTGGATGTGCTCGATGTGGAGCCAGCGGCGGTTGCGGTACTCGATGCCGATGCCGTCGTGGGCGGGGTGGGTTCCGACGTAGATGTGCGGCGTGCCGGAGCGGTAGGGGCCGGCGCCATCGTAGACCCAGAGCTGGGGGCCGTAGCCCCAGGTCCAGCCGTTGTAGTCGCGGAAGTACTCGAAGACGCCGATGAGGGAGTTGAGACCGCCCCAGATGGCGGCGTGGGGGCGGTAGGTGTGGTGGTAGCCGATGGCGTTGAAGGGGAGGCTGCCGAGGCGCTGCGCGGCGTACCAGCGGGCAAACTCCTCGACGGAAGAGAACTCGCGGCCGACGTAGAGGCGGTCGCTTTCGTCGACGTAGTCGGTGATGGTTTCGGCGGTTTCGGGCATGGCCAGCTCCGCCTGGGCGAAGGCGGCTTCGAGCATGGCGGCGAACTCGGGCTGGGCGAAGGTGTCGTCGGGGCTGAGGCCGGTGACGTCGGTGCGATCGGACATGGCGCGCTCCTTGTGGCTCATGCGGCGGACCGCGGGTGGTCTCGGGCATGATGGAGCATGAAGCCGGGTGAATGCATCGGCAATTGTACGGATTTCCGTCCTGATGCCGCGGTGAGCGAGCTTCGATGCGTGCGCGCTGGTCGGCGGTCGAATCGTGTCGTGTCGCTCACGGCGACGTCGGGCGCGTGGCCGCTTTGGGGAACATGGCGTAGGCGGTGGCGTCGAGGCCGGGGATGCGGGCGCACTGGCCGATGCGGACGTCGCCGCGGGCGCTGACGAGGAGGAAGGCGGTGGCGCGATCGAGCGAGAAGCGCGCCATGAGGAGGCGGGTCAGCTCTTCGACGGCCATCTCGACGGCGGCTTCGAGGGTCGGGCCGCTGCCGGTGGCGATCCAGTCGGCGTCGGTTTCGAGCCAGGGGCGTCGGGGGCGGCGGTCCCGGTGGGGGCGAAGCACGCGGACGTCTACATGTTCTGGGGGGAGCCGCTGGCGGAGACGGCGCAGCGCATGGCGGCGGTGCGGGCCGCGGCGGCGCCGGGGCGGTCCCTGGCGTTCAGCGTGTCGTTCCGGCCGATCCTGGGGGCGACGGAGGCGGAGGCGTGGGAGAAGGCGCATCATTACCTGGAGCGGATCACAGCGCATCGCGGTAAAGCGCCGGGGTCGGCGCCGGCGGCGGGGTCGCAGCGGCTGCTCGATCTGGCGGCGCGGCAGGAGGTGTTCGACGAGCGGTTGTGGATGGCGATCGCGGCGGCGACGGGGGCCGGGGGGAACTCGTCGGCGCTGGTGGGGACGCCGGAGCAGGTCGCGGCGTCGCTGCTGCGGTATTACGATCTGGGGATCACGAGTTTCCTCATCCGCGGGTTCGAGCCGCTGCAGGATGCGGCGGCGTTCGGGCGGGAGCTGATTCCGTTGGTGCGGGAGGGGGCCGCGCGGCGGGATGGCGCGGGGCGGGCGGCGGATTGACGTTGCGCCCTTTGCCGCTTGACAGCCTTGACCTGACGCCTGGTCTTGTAGGGGCGATGCCTGCATCGCCCGCCGCCGGCAAGACCAGTGCCGGTGTTCGCGGAGGCTTTCTATCGGCCTGCGGCCGATGGGCGATGCAGGCATCGCCCCTACGACCGTGTCGGTGGCGATGCGCGTTCTTGGTGAGCGACGATTGAATTTCTGGAGTGATCGGTGACCCGTGTGGCGTTTCCCGTCGATACATCCGTCGTCTTTGAGGCCGAAAGGGCCGGCCGCGCGGCGGTGGCGTTGCAGGCGGTCCTGGCGGAGCGGCGGTCGATCCGCCGGTTGCGCTCGGGGGTATTTACGCCGGAGATGCGACAGCGGCTGCTGGAGGCGGTGCGGTTGACGCCGGCGGCGTACAACCTGCCGCCGTGGCGGGTGGTGCTGGTGCATGAGCGGCGGGAGGCGTTGTGGGCGGAGGTGGAAGAGGGTTTCCGGGAGGCGCTGCACGGGGAGCAGTTGGAGCGGTATCTGGACCGGCTGCGGGGGTTTGCGCCGGGGGTCGCGGTGGCATTGGTCTTTGCCGATAATGGGGTCGAGCGGGAGCTGCGCGAGGGGAAGGGCGCGTCGGCCGAGGTGGCGGCGTCGTTCGTGCAGCAGGCGCTGGGGATGGTCCAGTTCGCATTGTGGCTGGCGGTAACGGCGGAGGGGTTGGCGACGTCGCTGCAGCACTGGGATCATCTGGTTGGGCCGCGGCTGGCCCGTTTCGTCGGGTTGCCGGAAACGGAATTCAGGTTGGCAGCGACGATGCCGATCGGGTACGCGGACGAGGAGCCGCGGGGCATCGACCGCGCGGTGGCGGAGCAGGTCTGCGCGGTCGATCCTGGGGAGTGAGTTCTCGAGACGGTATGGATTTTCCGAAGACTGAGCGCCAGGCGGAGCTCATCGCCCTGGCGGAATCGCT
>CALMZR010000228.1 GCA_937870845.1 uncultured Chloroflexota bacterium | reverse complement strand
ATAGCCCATAGCCCGTCGGGTAGACTCCCGGCATGCCCCGAGACCGATTCGCCGCGACCTCCGCTTCACATGGACGCCGTTTGTGGTCGAGGAACGACGCATCGTGACGTGCAGGCGTTTTCGGGTTTCGCCCGGTTGGGCGCTCGTGTGGATGGCAGCGGCGAGCGTTTTGCTGGCCGGGTGCTCGGGCATCTCCGCGCCGACGCCGCTGATCGCCGAGTCGGAGGCGACCGCGACGCCGTCGCCCAGCCCGGCGCCGGCATTGCACCTGACGCCGCCGCCGGAACGCTGCGCGGGCGGCCGGCTGCGCGTGGGGGATCTGGCGACGGTCTCGGACGAGTGGGGAGCGGGGGTGCAGGCCGCCATCGAGAGCGCCCGCGCCTGGCGGCCGGACGCGCAGTTGGTGACGGTGCAGGTCGGGTGCGCGCCGCTGGAAGCCGGGTTCCGCTGGCAAGGCCGGTTCTACTCCCAGACGGCGCAATCGTTCTATCTGAGCGACACCGGGCTGAGCGAGCCCGCCGAATTGGATCCCGCGTCCGTGCCGGTGCTGCCGCTGGACCAGGTGAACTTCCGCGAATTGTACCTGGCCCTGGCCCGCGCCCGCGTTGAGGACGACGCAGAGCTGAACCCCGCCACCGGCGTCACCGTGCGGCTCAATGCCCCGACCGACCCCTTCGGTCCGCCCGATACCCCGCAGGGGGTCGTCTACCACGTCGCTGTCGTCGAGCAGGGGATCGTGCAAGATCTGTTCGTCAGCGGCTCGAGCTGGACGGTGCATACCTACCGCGACGAGGACTGAGCCATGGGCATCCCGGCCGACGCGCTCGACCCCCACGTTCAGGCCGCGGCCGCGGCCTGCTGGGCGGTGCTGCTGCAAACGCCCGCCGCCGTCGTCACCGACATCGACGGCACCATCAGCGCCATCGCGTCGACCCCGGCCGAGGCGATGGTCGACCCCGGCGCCAGGGCCGCCCTCGAGCTGCTGACGCGGCGTCTGGCGACGGTGGCGGTCGTCTCCGGCCGCGCGCCTGGGGACGGGGCGGCGATGGTCGGTCTGCCCGAGCTGACCTACGTGGGGAATCATGGACTGGAGCGCATCGTGCGCGGGGAGCCGTGGACGCATCCCACCGCCGCCGCGGCGCGGCCCGCGATCGCCGCGGCGCTGGCCGAGATCGAGGCGGCGGCGCGGGCAACCGTCGACGCCCCCTGGCTCATCGTGGAGAACAAGGGCGTCACCGGCACCGTCCACTACCGGTTGGCGCCCGATCCGCTTCAGGCGGTGGCGCTCCTGGAGCCGCTGGCGCGGGAAGCGGCGGAGCGCCATGGGTTGCGCCTGACGCTCGGCCGCATGATCTTCGAGATCCGCCCACCGCTGGCGGTGAACAAGGGAACGGCCATCCGCGACCTAGCGAAAGACCTGGGCCTGCGCGGCATCGTCTTTTTCGGCGACGACGTCACGGACGTCGATGCCTTTCGCGCCCTGCGGGAGATGCGCGCGGCGGGCGCGGCGGCGACGTTGCGCGTCGGTGTGCTGGGGCCGGACACCGCGCCTGCGGTGCTGGCCGAGATCGACCTGAGCGTGACTGGCGTTGCCGCCTGCGCGGCGACCCTTCTCGCCCTGGCCGCGCGTCTTGCCGACGACGCCGAGCGCGCGTGAGGCGCGAAGGGTATTCTCTTGGCGAATGACGGCTCGGATCGCGTGTCCGGGCGATGCAACGACGGGAGACATCGGGTGACGACGCTCTTTCTGGCGCTGACGCTCTTTCTGGGGACGGTCGGCGGCGCGCTGGCCCAGGTGGCCCCGCCCTGGCGGCACCAGGTCAACCCCCTGCCGACGACGGAGATCACCGTCGGCGACGTGCCGCTGACCGTCGAGCTGGCGGTGGAGCCGGCGGAGACCTCGCGCGGGCTCGGCTACCGCGACGGGCTGGCCCCGGGGACGGGGATGCTCTTCGTCTTCGACGGCCCGGCGCCGCGCTCCTTCTGGATGAAGGGGATGCGCTTCTGCCTCGACATCATCTGGATCGAGGAGGGCGCCATCCAGGGCGCGGCCGAGAGCGTCTGCCCCGAGCCGCCGGGTACGGCTGATGCCGACCTGCCCTCCTACATCTCGCCCGTGCCGGTGACGTACGTGCTGGAGGTTCCAGCCGGGTGGCTCGATCACTACGGGCTGGGCGTGGGGACGCCAGTGGAGGGGTTGCCGGCGCCGGCCGAGTAGCACGGTGTGCGGGAACACGATCGATGGCCGAGGTCAGCCGGGAGCCGGTCGGAGAGATCGCGGGGCAGCGGGTTGACCGTTGTACTCTCGCCAATCGCCACGGTCTGCGCGTCGAGCTGCTCACCTACGGGGCGACAACCCGGGCCGTCTGGGCGCCGGATCGGGATGGCGAGCTGGCCAACGTCGCCCTCGGCTTCGCCGACCTGGACGGGTATCTGCAGGAGCCGAGTCCCTTCTTCGGCTGCATCGCCGGGCGCTACGCCAACCGCATCGCCAAGGGCGTCTTCACCCTCGACGGGGAAACCTACCAGCTTGCGACGAACGACGGGCCGAACCATCTGCATGGTGGGGTTCGCGGGTTTGACAAGCGGATCTGGGACGCGGACGAGGTCCACGGCGACGAGGCGGCCGGTGTCCGGTTCAGCCGGGTCAGCCCGGACGGCGAAGAAGGCTATCCCGGCACGCTGAGCGCCGACGTGACGTACCGACTCGACGACGACAACCGCCTGCGCATCGACTACCGCGCCGAAACCGACAAGCCGACGATCGTCAACCTCACCAACCACACCTACTGGAACCTGGCCGGCGAGGGAACGCGAACGATTGAAGACCACGTGCTGCGCTTCGCCGCCAGCCGCTACACCCCCGTCGACGATTCGCTGACCCCGACCGGGGAGTTGGCCCCGGTCGCGGGAACGCCGTTCGATTTCACCGCGCCGACGCCGATCGGGGCGCGCATCCGCGACGACCACCCGCAACTGCTCATCGGCCGCGGGTACGACCACACTATGGTGCTCGACCGCGCCACGAACGATTCCTCGTTGATGGAAGCGGCGATCCTCACCGACCCCGGCAGCGGCCGGACGTTGACGATCTGGACGACCGAACCGGGGATTCAGTTCTACAGCGGCGGCTACCTCGACGGCACGCGCATCGGCTCGGGCGGGCATGCGTATCGACAGGGGGACGGCGTGGCCCTGGAGACGCAGCACTTCCCCGACTCGCCGAACCGGCCGCAGTTTCCCCCAGTCGCGCTGCGGCCGGGGGAGGTGTACCGCTCGACGACGGTTTTCGGACTATCCGTCGTTTCGTAATTGCCTCTCATGGCCCTGCAAAGATACTCGCTGTTTCTTCGAGAATCGCCCGGAGACGGGCAACGTGGCCGTCGGTCTTTAGCAGGGCGTCGGGGCTGGCCTTCTGTTCACGATCCAAGGTGTCGATGAGTCTGTCAATCGCTCCCTGGGTTGGATTCTCCGTAAACACACGGAAGAATCGTCGCCAAGCGTCCGTCGGGATGCCAGCAAGAAGTTGCTGTCCGACCTCGGCAGTGAAGTCATCCATGATCCCGGTGCGCGCAATGCGGCCGAAGTTTCCTCCAGAATCCGAGTGTGGGACATCGCTGATCGCATCTGACTTGATCGGGTAATAGCTCGCAACACTGGAGAGCCGGATTCGCTTGTCCGCGCTGCTGCTTCGGACATGCTCCCAGAAATAGTTCTTGTACTGGGCGGCGAATCTGGCGGAACGTATGTAGGGTTCGTAGAGGAACGGAGAGCCTGAAATGACGTTCGAGAGCGCCCAGGGATAGACGACCAGGAGGTCGAGATCGGAGCAGACGGCTGGAGTTACCCGATAGCGAAACGTCGGCTCTCCTTCTTTGGCGAGCGCATACCAACCTTTGAGTTCGATTCCCATAAGCGTGGCCGGCGATACTCCCGGCGCGTTGGAGCGAAGGACGACATCAGGAAACCGTTGCGATTGGCGTTCGAACCGGTAGTGGGCGAAGCTTCCTTGCGCATCCCAGGTCGTCGACCTCAGTCGATTGAGGTTGTCTACAACTTGCTGCTCGATTGACGATCCGGCTGAAGCAGCAAAGGTGAAGAGATCGGTTACGGAAACGCCTTGGAGCACCAAGGGCGAGCTGAAGTAAGACGGTAGGGAATACAGGGCATCACGGACATCACGCCACAGCTGCACAAGGTGCGCCGGATGCGGCGGGGTCACCGGCGCCGATTCAACAGGGGGAGAAGGAACCGAAGCACTTACTGCTGATCCGCCAGAGGGAGGCGAGTGGAACCCCATGATGTTCGACCTTCCTCCCTCGTGAGCCGTGCCGTTGCCAAGCGGTGGAACTCGGGGATGATCTCGGCGCCGAAGCCCATACGCCCCGTGCGCACCGCCGCGATTGAAGCGGAGCAAAGACCGCCAAACGGTTCCCAAACGACATCGCCCGGGTCGCTCGTCGCACAGATGATCCGCTCCATCAATCGAAGCGGCTTTTGGTTAAGGTGGACGACCTTCGCGCCCGACGATTTCAATCGCTCCTGGCCGCGGATAGCCAACTCCTGCCAAACATTCGTAACCCCGTGAGTGTGGTTCCACTTGGATCGGAGCTTCGTCCATTCCTCGGCGGTGATCGACCGTTCCCCGTCGAGAGAGAAGTACGGCCAAGTGGTCGGGTCGCCATGGTGATTGGCATACGCGGCGAGGCGAACCATCATCTCGGACGGGGGGAAGTACCAGAGATGACATTGCGTGAAGTACTTACGCGTGGCCGCATTCTTGACGCCGCACGCTTCATTCGTCTTGGACAACGGGAGGCCGGAGCGCCGCCATTCGTGCCGCAACCATTCCTTGATCGGCAACGGTTCGCAGTCGACGGTGGGGAGCCTCACAACTCTGACGTAATGGGCGCAGACCTCGGTCACGATCGGGAAGCGGCGAATCGTCTTGCTGTTGACATTGCCGGCGATGTGCGCCGTGCTCTTGTCCCAGATGTGGAGGGTTCGATACTCCCAGTCGTACCGCTCGAGCAGCGGGTGCACGGTGGCCCAGCCAACCTCGGTCCCCCAGAACCAAAGACTCGTCTCCGGCAAGGCGAACTGGGACCAGGCGGCAACATGTGGCTCATACCATTCGATTAACCCAGCCGGCGTTGGCGGGTCGCCGGGAAACCCAGACACCGCATATGCACCATCCGAGACGATGACCGTCGGCCGGGGCCATGAGGGGTAGCAATCAAGGGCATCAGCGAACTCAATCTGCGCAAAACCGCGCGACCGATCCTTTCTGAAGTTGTCAAGATCGGTGACCGATGCAGTCGTCGCGCGGCTGATGCCCAGACGGCCGGTCGTTTCCAGTTCGGCGACGACCATGTTCCCCTCTTGTACACTTGTCCTATACGTACTCCCGATCACCAGTATATGTGCGATCCGACGAAACGAAAGCCGGGCAGAAGGCCCAATTTTCGTGCAGCGGCCGTGCCGGTTAGTTCTCTGGGGAGCTGTCCCCCGCGTCGTCATCGGGCGAAGCAGCAGACGCGAACGCGAATTCGCTCCCCAGCGCCTCGCGCAAGGCGCGTTCGACGCGGCCCTGGGTGGCGGCCATGGTGACGTCGCCGCGGGTGCGCTCCAGCACGGCACGCAGGGCGTCGGTGGTGCGGCGCAGGCCGCCGGTGATGGCGTCGGGGAAATCGACGGTGACGAGGGCGGAGTAGATGTCGTCCATGACGCCGAGGAGGTACTCGGCGCGGGGGAGGTCGTTCTCGCGCAGGCGGTCGAGCACCTGGCGGCGCAGCTCGGAGGCGGCCTCGGCCATGGCGTTGAGGTAGGCGGCGTCTTCCACCCCCAGGTCGGCCGGCTCTGGTAGGGGCCGGTCGGCGACGATGGCCAGGGCGATGGCCGCTTCGGCGGCCTCCTTCATGGCGTCCTGGACGTACCCGGCCCAGTAGATGCCCGGGTACGGCTTCAGGTCGTACTTGAGCGTCGTCATCCGATCGCGGGCTTCGCCGCAGAGCCGCTCGGCCTCGCCAAGGTGGCCGCGATGCGTGGCGCGGACGCTGTTGGCGGCCAGGCGCGTGATCTGTCTCCCCTCGCCCAGCGCGCGGTCCCTGGTGGAAGAGAGTCCCTCGAAGCGGCGGGTGATGCCCTCGGCGATCCTGCCGGCGGGCGACGGTGTCAACATGGTTCCGGAACCTTTCCCTTGCCGCCCCATGGCGCGGGCGCGGCCATCATTTCATCTTACCTGTGTCGCATTTGACACACATCGTCTCTTTCAGGCCCGATTCGGGTGACGTTCGGCTACCGAGGCTCGACAGGCGCCGCAGGAAGCCGCAGACTCGTTGGCTCTGGGCGGTGATGGGTGAAGGAGATCGACGTGCCCTATCGTACCGCGTGCTGCCTGCTTGCCGCGTGGGTTGCCGCCGCGAACGCGCTGACTCCGGCGCCGGGACGGGTTCAGGCGCAAGCCGCCACGCCCGCAGTCGGCTGCACCGCGGGCAGCAGCGGCATCGGCGATCCGTACTACCCCCTGCTCGGCAACTCCGGCTACGACGTGCAGCACTACGCGCTCGACCTCGATCTCGACGTGGCGGGCGGGGCGATCGCCGCGGGCCTGGCCACGATCGAGGCGGTGGCCCTGGTCAACTTGTGCGCGTTCAACCTCGATTTGCGCGGGTTGGAGATCGACGCGATCTCGGTGGATGGGCAGCCGGCGGGATTCAGCCGCCACGGCGGGGAGCTGACGGTGGAGCCCGCCGCGCCGCTGGCGCACGGGGAGCCGTTCACGGTCGAGGTCGCCTACCACGGAAAGCCGCTCGGCAACGACGCGCCGACGCTCGGCGGACTGGTGCTGGAGATGGTCGGCGGCATCTTCGGCATCGGCCCGGCGGCGCAAAAGCCGAGCCCGGAGGAGGGGGAGCAGTACGGCTCCGGCTGGTGGTCGGGGCGGGAGATGATCTTCGTCGCGGGGGAGCCGGCCGGGGCCGAGTCGTGGTATCCGGTCAACGGCCACCCCGCCGACAAGGCGACCTACACCCTGCGCCTGACCGTGCCGGAGCCCTACGACGTGGCCGCCAACGGCACGCTGACGGAGGCCGTTACCGCCGAAGGCGAGACAACGACTGTCTGGGAATCGCGCGATCCGATGGCCAGCTATCTGGTCACGTTGCATGCGGGGCGCCTGGACATCGAGGAGCGCGAAGGGCCGGATGGGCTGCCGATCCGCGTCGCCTTTGCCGAGTCGATCTCGCCGGGGCAGCGGACCATGTTCGACCGGCTGCCGGAGATGGTCGCCTACTTCGAGACGGTCTTCGGCCCCTATCCGTTTGCGTCCGTCGGGGGGACGGTCGTCGGCGCGCCGATCCTGTTCGCGCTGGAGACGCAGACGCTGCCGATCTACGGGGAGCTGCCGCTCACCGGGGCGACGCTGACCGCCGAGGAGCGCGAGGCGCTGGAGGCGCTGGTCGCGCACGAGACGGCGCACCAGTGGTTCGGCAACGCGGTCACGCCGCTGCGCTGGCGGGACATCTGGCTCAACGAGGGGTTCGCGACGTACGCCCAGATCCTCTGGCTGGAGCACAGCCGGGGCGTCGTGGCCCGCAATCACCAGATCGCGCGCCTGTACGCCGTCCAGGCCGCGCTGAACCCGTTTCAGGACCCGGCGCAACTGGCCGCGCTCGACGCGGGCGACGTCATCGCCGGCTATCGGCAGTTCAGCCGCCGCTTTCTCGGGGCCGGGGTGAGCGAGGGGTTGCTCGAAGACTACCGAACGAGACTCGGAGCTGCCGTGGAGGCGGATCTGGAGGATATCTCGGGGGAGGAGGGCTTGGCGCAGTTGGCGGCGCTGGGCGTGGACGAGGCGCTCTTCCCCGGCGTCGCGCCGCGCACGGGCGATCCCGGCGCGGCCAATCTTTTCTCCCCCGCGGCCGTCTATGAGCGAGGGGCGCTGACGCTGCACGCGCTGCGCCTTTCGGTCGGGGACGAGGCGTTCTTCGCCATCCTGCGCGAGTGGACCGCGCGGTTCCACAATGGCAATGCCACGACCGAAGACTTCGTCGCCCTCGCCGAGGAGGTCAGCGGCGAATCGCTCGACGGCTTCTTCGAGGCGTGGCTCTACGAGACGGCTCTGCCCGAGATGCCATCTGGCGCTGACGCTGGAGGTGAGGGAGCTACGCCGACCGCGGGCTGAAACACACCGCGGCTTGCGGCCGCCAACCCCGTGCCATTCCGAGCGTGAGCGAGGCGTCTCGGCCTCGGGGAACGGCGTCTCCCCTGAGCCGAGATGGTTCACGGCGTTCAGCATGGCACGGGGAGGCGGTCGGCAGGACACGAATGCTGCACGCTGCACTCACTGCTTGACCGCCCAGAGATAGGCCATGGCGCCCCGGCTGCTGCCCAAGCCTTGCTCCACGCGTGGCCGCAGGTACGTCTCGTAGCGCGCCGCCTCTTCCGGGGTGAAGAGCTGCGCCATTATCTCGGCCAGCGTCGGCAGCTTGGGGTTGCCGGAGGTGTGCAGCACCGTCTCCCAGCGGCGCGGCTCGGCTGGCGCGATCTCCGCTTCGTAGTGGAGATGGATTTCGGAGAACCCGGCCGCTTCGGCGTGCCTCAGCAGATCGCGCTCGTCAAAGTCGACCATCGGGTCCGTGTCGGACGGCTGAATCTCCTCGTACAGGGCGCGGACGCGATCGACCAGCTCCTGGGCCGGCCCGGCGTCTCGCGGGAACCGGTCCATGCCGAAGCGGTTGATCGGCTCGAAGATGGAGAGGCGGCCACCCGGTTTCAGCACCCGGAAGAACTCGGCGAACGCGCGCCGCTTATCGGCGACGTAGATCAGCACCGAGCGGGTGGTCACGATGTCGAGCGAGGCATCCGCGATCGCTGCCAGGTCGTCGGCGCTGGCGAGGACGAAGCGGCAGCGGTCCAGTGCTCCCATCTGTTTCGCCACCATCCATGCATGGTCGAGCAGATCCTGGGAGATGTCGCTGAAGATGACCGCACCGGTTTCGCCGACCCGCTCCAGGGCGCCGAAGGCGATGAGGCCGTCGCCGCAGCCGACGTCGAGCACGGTTTCGCCGACGCCGACCTTGGCGTTGTCCAGCACGCGGTCGCGCACGGGGTGCAGGAACTCGAGGGCGCGACGCAGCTCCTCGGGGTCGCCGCCGTGGCGGCGGTGGAGGAGCCACTGCGCCCACTGGTCGAGGTCGGAGTCTGCCAACGCGTGAAGTTCCCGTTGTCGCTGTTTGGTCCGGCTGCCGCGTCTGCGCCCATCGTAGCCCGAAGAGGGCTGCCACGGTCTTGTGTTCGGGGCGGCGATCATTTACTGTGCGCTCGCGTTTCGACAGCCGTTGAGTCACCTTCGCATCGAGGAGGTCGCCATCGTGTCCGTGCATTCGGCTGCTCCCATCTCCCCCGACTGGCCGGCGCTCTCCGCCACCGTCGCGGGGAGCGTCGTCGCCCCGGATCATGCCCGCTACGAGGAGGCGCGAAAGGTCTGGAACAGGATGATCGACCGCCGCCCGGCGGCGATCGTCTTTCCCACGTCCGACGCCGACGTGGCCGCCGCAATCGGATTCGCACGCCAGCAAGGGTTGGAGGTCGCGGTGCGCGGCGGCGGGCACAACGCCGCGGGCCTGGCCACGATCGACGGTGGTCTGGTCATCGACCTCGCCGAGATGAACCAGGTCGACGTCGATCCCGAGCGGAGGATCGCCCGTGTCGGCGGCGGCGCGAACTGGGGGGAGTTCGACGCGGCGACGCAGGCGCACGGGCTGGCGGCCACCGGCGGGGCGATCTCCACGACCGGGGTGGCCGGGCTGACCCTCGGCGGCGGGCTGGGCTACCTGATGCGCTCGCAGGGGCTGGCCTGCGACAACCTCATCGAGGCGCGCGTGGTGCTTGCCGACGGCTCGGTGGTGGAAACCAGCGAGACGGAGCGGCCGGAGCTGCTGTGGGGCTTGCGCGGGGGCGGCGGCAACTTCGGCGTCGTCACCGAGTTCGTCTTCCGCCTTCATCCCCTCGCCGCCGTCTACGCGGGCATGCTCCTCTACCCGCGCGACCGCGCCGCGGAGGCGCTCCGCACCTATCGCGAGGTCACCGCGTCTGCCCCGGACGAACTGACCACGTTTATCGCGCTTTTGAGAACCCCGGACGGCGCGCCCGTCGTCGCGTTCGTCCCAACCTACGCCGGCGACGCCGCCGCGGGCGAATCGGCCGTGGCTCCGTACCGCGCGCTGGGGGAGCCGATCGCGGACATGGTCGGGCCGATGCCGTACGTCGCCTTGCAGCAGATGCTCGA
>CALMZR010000227.1 GCA_937870845.1 uncultured Chloroflexota bacterium | reverse complement strand
GTTGGGTCTGGATCTCGAACTCCGCGGTCAAGAGGCGCCAGTTGGACCATTTTCTCTCGATCTCCTTGCCCACGATATCGGCCGCGACCGCGCAGTGATCATCGAGAACCAACTCGCTCCGACGAACCATGACCACCTCGGGAAGCTTCTCACGTACGCGGCGGGGCACGACGCCGCAGTCGCGATCTGGGTCGCCCCAGAGTTTCGGGACGAGCATCGCCAAGCGCTCGACTGGCTTAACCAGCGAACGGACACTAGCACCGAGTTTTTCGGCGTTGTAATCGAGGCGCTGCAGATTGACGAGTCGCGTCCGGCTCCTAGCTTCCGACTTGTCGCCTCGCCGAATGATTGGCGCAAGGCCAACATCACGGGGAGCGCCGCGACTCCCTCAGCTAAGGACGAGGCCTACAGGGCGTTTTTCCAGGGTTTGATGGATCGCTTGCGGACGGAGCACAGCGACTTTACCAAGGCACGCAAAGCGCAACCGCAACGCTGGTACCACTTTAGGTCCGGAATCCGTGGCGTTGCGTATGGGTTCGCCTTCAGCGTGCGAGGCGAAGCGCAGACGGAGACGTACATCGACCGAGGGGACAAGGTCTGGAACAAGTGGCTTTTTGACGAACTCCACGCGCAGCGCGAGGAAATTGAAGCTGAGTTCGGCGAGCCGCTTGAGTGGGAGCGCCTCGACAATCGCAGGGCTTCACGGATCACAGCGAAGCGGTCAGGAAGCATCGAAGACACCCCGGTAGCACTGCAAGAAATCGAGAACTGGGCTATCGAAGGGCTGCTGCGCTTCAAGGGGGTCATAGGGCCGCGCGTCGTAGCGCTGATGGCGACAGGTGGCGCGCCATCTGCCTTCCACGATTTCTTGGACACAGAGTAGACCAGACAACGAACGCTACAAGCCGAGAAGCGCGACCGTTACCACAAATCACGGCGTGGACCGGGTCTAGGGGAGGGCTTGTGAAAATCACTGAGATCGAGACGCTGCGGCTGGGCGAGTTTCCCAACCTCCTCTGGGTGCGCGTACACACCGACGAGGGCGTCAGCGGGCTGGGGGAGACGTTCTTCGGCGCGGAGGCGGTCGAGGCATACCTCCACGAGTCGGTCGCGCCGTATCTGCTGGGGCAGAACCCCCTGCACATCGACAAGCACGCGCGGGCGCTGACGCCGTACGTGGGGTACGCATCGAGCGGGGTCGAGGGGCGGGGGAACTCGGCGATCGACATCGCGCTGTGGGATCTGTTCGGCAAAGTGACCGGGCAGCCGATCTACCAACTGCTGGGCGGGCCGAGCCGGGAGCGCATCCGCATCTACAACACGTGCGCCGGGTATCGCTACGTGCGGGCGCGACCGAAGCAGGAGGTTGGCAACTGGGGGCTGCCGGAGATGGCCGCGGAGGCGGAGGGGCCGTACGAGGACCTCGACGCCTTCCTCCACCGGGCGAACGAGCTGGCGCTGGATTTGCGCGAGCAAGGCATCACCGGGATGAAGATCTGGCCGTTCGATCCCTACGCCGAGGCCAGCGGCGGGCACGACATCTCCGCCGGCGATCTCGACCGGGCGCTGGAGCCGTTTCGCAAGATTCGCGAGGCGGTCGGGCTCGAGATGGACATCATGGTCGAGTTCCACGGGTTGTGGAACCTGCCGACGGCGCGGCGCATCGCGCGGGCGCTGGAGGAGTTTTCCCCCTACTGGTACGAGGATCCGCTGCGCGCCGACGACCTCGATGCGCTGGCGGCGTTCGCGCGGGGGACGCACGTGCCGGTGACGATCAGCGAGACGATGTCGACGCGCTGGCGCTTCCGCGAGGCGTTCGCGCAGGGGGCGGCGGGGATCGCCATGCTCGACATCTCCTGGTGCGGCGGCATCTCGGAGGCGAAGAAGATCGCCACGATGGCGGAGGCATACCAACTGCCGGTGGCGCCGCACGACTGCACGGGGCCGGTGGTGCTGGTCGCCTCGACGCACTTGTCGATCAACGCGCCGAACGCGCTGATCCAGGAGACCGTGCGGGCCTACTACACGGGGTGGTACACGGAGCTGGTGACGACGCTGCCGGAGATTGAGGACGGATTCATCTCCGCTCCGACCGGGCCGGGGTTGGGGACGGAGCTGCTGCCGGATTTACACGAGCGGGCGGATGCGACGGTGCGGAGGAGCGCATTCGAGTAGACCGTAAGCGGCGCCAGGCCGCGATGAACGGCGGGCTTTGTGGCGAGGATGGGCGTGGTCACGCCTGCGTTCCGCCCCGGCGCCCCGCCATGGCGCCGGCGCCGGCCGCCGTCTTCGGTCCCGGGCCTTCCCACGCGCGCAAGACGATCTGACGAAGGACCGTGGCGCGTTGCCGAGCGCGCCCACCCCGGCTGACGCCATTTCTCGCTACAATGCCACCGCACACGATCGCGCCGTGAGAAGCGACGCCACGTTCGGTTCCCGTGCGGTTGAGCCTGATGTCCCATGCACCTGACGCGCCGGCCGATCGGCTGGCGGCCCTCGCCGCGTTCGCGGCCACGCCCTTCGCTACCCTCGACGAGGGGATCAACGAGACGCTGGCCCTGGTGGCCGACCTGGTCGGCATCAGCCTGACCATGATCCACCGCCTCGAGGGCGACACGCTCGTCGTTTCCCACGCCTGCGACCGTATGGGCCTGGGCATCACGCCGCCGGTGGTCATCAGGCGCGTCGACACCTTCTGCGACACCGTGCTGAAAACGTTGGCCCCGCTCGTCGTCCACGACGCCGACGCCGACCCTCGCTGGATCGCCCTCCCCGGCAAGCAGCTCGTCGGCACGCGCTCCTATATCTCGGTGCCCATCCTCCTCGGAGACGGCCGCGTGTTCGGCACCCTCTGCGCCCACGACCGCCGCGTGCTCGGGCTCGGCCAGAGCGAGGTCGACGCCATGCGCATCCTGGCGCGCATGATCGCCTCCCAGATCGAACGCGACGCCGCGCTACGGAGCGAAACCGACGCCGCCCGCGACCTGGCCACCCAGAACCGCGAGCTGAGCGACGCCCTGCACCACCTCGCCGCGCTGCGCGAGGTCGTCGAGTCGATTTCCTCCGAGCTCGATCTGGAGGCGCTGCTGGCGCGGGTCGTGGCCAGCGCCGTCTCCCTCCTCGATGCCCACGCCGGGGCCATCAGCCTGGTCGGGGCCGATCTCGACGCCCCCCGCCGCCTCGTTGCCACGCACAACCTCGACGCGGAGGAGCTGGCCACGCGCGGCATCCCATCCCGCGCCGGGCTCATGGGCGAGGTCATCGCCCGCCGCGCCCCAGTCATCCTGGACCGCTACGACGAGCTTTCGGCGCCGCTGCCGGACTCGGCGTTCCACGCCCTGGGCCCGTGGATCGCCGTGCCCATCTGGCAGCGTGGCGACATCGTCGGCACATTCGGTGTCGCCGCCGCCGACCCGGAACGCCGCTTCGGCGAGCGTGAGATCGAGCTGCTCGGGAACCTCGCCAAGCATGCGGCCGTCGCCATCGAAAACGCTCGCCTCTACGCGGCCAGCCACGACCTTGGCATCGCCGAGGAGCGCAACCGCCTGGCGCGCGAGATCCACGACACCCTCGCCCAATCGCTGCTGACCCTGACCTTCCAGATCCGCGCCGCGCGCGGGCTCGTCACTGACGACCCCGCCCGCGCCGACGCCGAGCTGCGCGCCGCCGAGGCCAACGCCCGCGCCGCGCTGGAAGAGGCCCGTCGCTCCGTCTGGAATCTCGGCCCCGCCGCGCTGGAGACCGGCTCGCTCGTCGAGGCGTTGGGCGCCGAGGCCGATCCCGGCCGCGCCGGCATGCCCTGCCGCCTCGTCGTCTCCGGGACCGCCCGGCCCCTCGCCGCCGACGTTCAACTCGCCCTCCTGCGCGTGGCGCAAGAAGCGATCGCCAACGCCCGCAAGCACGCCCGGGCCTCGCGCATCGAGGTCCGCCTCGAGTTTCGCGACAGCGGCGTTGCGCTCGCGGTCGCCGACGACGGCTGCGGCTTCGATCCCGCCTCGGTTGGGCGCCACTCGAAGCAAGGCGGCGGCTTCGGCCTCTCGAGCATGGCCGAGCGCCTCCGCCAGCTCGGCGGAACCCTCGACGTCCGCAGCGGCCCCGGCAACGGCGCCGGCACGACCATCGTCGCCGCCATGCCGTATCCCGCGCCGCCGCCCGAGCCCCGTCCCGAACCGACGGCGCCCGCGTCGGCCAGGTTCCGTGTCGTGGTGGTGGACGACCATCCCGCCACCCGCGCCGGACTGGCCGCTCTGCTCGACGCGCAACCGGATCTGGCCGTCATCGGCCAGGCCGGCGACGGCGAGGAAGGCGTGCGCATGGTCTCCGCCTTGCAGCCGGAGGTGGCGCTCATCGACCTGCGGCTGCCGAAGCTGGGCGGCGTCGAGACCATCGCCCGCCTCAGCCGCGCCCGCATCCCGACGCGCATCGTCGTCGTCACCACCTTCGCCCAGGACGAACTCGTCTTGCAGGCCCTGCGCGCCGGCGCCCAGGGGTACGTCCTCAAGGACGCCAGCGGCGACGAGCTAGCCGCCGCCGTGCGCACGGTCGGCGCCGGGGGGACCTACCTCACCCCGCTGGTGGCCGGCAAGCTGGCCGGCGCCCTCGTGCAGGCCGAGCGCCTCACCCCGCGCGAGCGCGAGGTGCTGGGCCTGATCGGCCAGGGTCTCGCCGACAAGGAGATCGCCGCCGCGCTCGGCACGAGCGCCAAGACGGCCCAGTACCATGTCGCCAACCTGCTGGACAAGCTGGGGGCCCAGAACCGCACCGACGCCGTCCGCATCGCCTACACCCGGGGTCTCATCGAGGTCTGATCGAGACGGTCGTGAGACGCACTGCTCGAAAGACGCCTTCGCGGTGGCCAGCCGCGATCAACCTCGGGCTGCCTCGTCGTTGGGTCGGCGGCTAGGCGCCCGGCGTGGCCTGCGGCGTGGTCGCCGTTGGGGTCCCCATCGGCTCGATGCCAATGCGGCTCCCCGTGAAGGCGCCGCGGCCGGCCGGGGCAACGTTTCCCGTGGGATCGGTGAGCACGACATCGTAGACGCCGTCGAACTGCTCCCCATCGGCGATCAATGTGAGGTTGCCGCGGACGGTAAAGACGCCGAGCGGGGTCCCGTTCTCGTCGGCGGCGAGCAGGTCGAACGTGATCGCCGCGGTTTCCTCGTCGATGCTGGCCCACACCCCGTTGCCGCCACTGAATTGGATCTGCTGGAAGGGCGCGCCCGGCGGCGCCGGCAGCAGCGGCGGCTCGCTGACGGTGGCGGCGCCGTCGGCGGCGAACGTGATCAGCGCCGGGTGCGTTAGACCGGACTCGTCGTTCACGGTGACCCGCCAGGAGCCGACCACGCTCTGTCCATGCACCGCCGGCGTGGCGTCCTGGGCGATGGCGGCGCTCGACGTTATACGGCTGGCGGCGAGAAGACCAACGAGGATGCCGGCGAGGATCGAGAACAGACCTAACGAACGAACCATGGCGCTTCCTCCTCTGTGCGACGAACAACGATGGACGGTCTTCGGCATTGAGAGCGGCTCGGCCAACATCGCCCGACGTCTGCGCCCTCACGCGTGGCTGGCCGCGTTCAGCCCAGAGGTTGCCCTGGCGCCGGGATCGCGCCGAGTTGCTGGAGCATGCTGAGCGTGTCGAGCTGGGCCCAGCCGGCGGCGATCCTGCCGTCGGCGATGCGCACGATGTTGATCCCGCTGACCGCGATCGATCGGCCGGTTGGCGGCAGGCATCCGACCGGGCCGGTGAAGGGTCCGCGGTGGGTTCCGCGCATCGTGTAGCGCACTGCCACCCGGTCGTCCTCCGCAATCAGATCGTCGATGGCAACCGTGAGATCGGGAAACGCGGCCCGGAACGCCGCGAACCCTTGCGCGACGGCCGCGAGTCCGCGCGTTGGCTCAGGCGCAAAGCCATGCTGAATGACGTCGGGGGCGACGTACGCCGGCACGGCGGCGACGTCCCCTGTGTTCCAGACATCATCGATGTAGCGGCGGACGACGGTCTTGGGCGGCATTGGGGGCGTGATGGACTCGTCGCTTTCTGCCTTGGGCGCCGACGATTCCCGAGCGCTGCCGAATGGATCGGATAGCGCCGGCGGCGCGGGGATGGCGCCGAGTTGCTGCATCAGACCCAGCATGTCGGCCTCGGCCCAGCGCTCCGCCAGCCGGCCGTCTGCGATGCGGTTGACGTCGATGAGCGTCACCGTCACGGGCTTGCCCGAGGGCGGGATGCCCATCATCTCGCCCTGATGGGCGCCGCGGATGAAGCCCCGCACCGCCACCTTGTCCCCCTCGGCGACCAAATCCTCGATGGTGGCTTGGAGATCGGGAAAGGCCGCGCGGAACGTCGTCCAGGCCCGCTTGACGCCTGCGGGACCAGGCGGCAGATCGGCCCGGGTCCGGTCGTGGTCAACGTAGTCGGGCGCGAACAGCGCATCGACAGCGTCCAAATCGCCGCGGTTGAAGGCGTCCACGGCCCGGTAGACGAGGGTCTTGTGCTCGGCGATAGACATGGCGATTTCCTCCCCACCGCGACCGGTCCATCTCAAAGCGGGCGGCCTCGAGCCCGATTGTCTAGCAGAGCCCGATATCCGCCCCCTCCAGCGTGGCTGGCGCGACCACGGTCCCCTCGATCGTCCCCGAGGCGCGGTAGCCCGCGTCGTCCCCGGTTCCGCCCACGACCACGAAGTTCCCGCGCGCCATGCCGGCCCCGAAATCGACTTGCCCCGTGTACGAGACGGTGATCGACGAGGCGCCGTCCGGACTGGTGGCGACGAACTCGCCCTGGACCCGCGCCATGCCGGTCGCGGTGTTGACGATGGCGTTCTGCGCCCCGTCGATGGCGTAGCCGGCGAAGCGCCCATTGCCGCGATAGTCCCCCAGCAGACCGCTGTCGCGCGTCACGGCGATGTCGCCGCTTTGCGAGGTCGTCCCCGGATTGGCCGGGTCGGTAAAGACCAGAAACGGCGTCTGACACCCCTCCTGCGCGCTGGCTGATCCGATCCCCAGGCCGGCCAATCCGAGAAGCGCGCTCGCGGCAATCAGCGCGACCGCGGTCATTTGCCGCGCCAGGCGACGATATCCTCCACCCATCTCAGACCTCCTTCGTTGCGCGTAGTTTCGCGCTCGACGCCCCGCGGCGCTCCTTTATCGATACGTGGCGTCATCCCCGTTGGATCATCAGATCGTACACGACACACGCCCCGAAGAAACCTGGGAATTTTCCCGGTTTTCCGCCCGGCATCAATCCCGACGCGCCCGCGCCGTCAGACCTCTAGGCTCGGAGCCAACGATGCGAACCCATCCGTTGCGCGTGCCCGTCGAGGAGGCCGATCGTGCTCACCCCCATGTCGAACGCGACCCTGGAATCCGGACCCATGCCTGGCGCCTGCCGCCGCGCTGGCGACCGCGTGCCGGAGTGTATCGAGGCCGGCGACGACGACGCGCTGATCGAGGCCTTCGTCGCGGGCGACCCCGCCGCCCTGGACCGGCTCTTCGTGCGCTACCGACGCGATGCGTTCGCGGCCGCCTTCGCCTTGTTGCGCGATCCATGCGCCGCCGAGGATGTCGTCCACGACGCGTTCCTCCGCGTCTGGACATCCGCAGGAACGTTTCGCCCTGACCGCGGGACCGCGAAGGCCTGGATCGTGGCGATCACCCGCAACGCGGCGCTCGACCGCCTGCGCTCGGGCCAATTCGCGCAGCGCCGCCAAGCGGCGCTTTACCGGGCCGAGACCGTCTCCCAGCATCACGACGACGTTGCGGCCATGGCGGTCATGGCCGCGGACGCGCGGCGGCTACGCGCGTCACTGGCCAAGCTGCCGGCGCCCCAGCGCCGCGTCATCGAGCTGGCCTACTTCGCCGACCTGACCCACGGCCAGATCGCCGAGATGACGCAGACCCCGCTGGGGACGGTCAAGGGCCGCATCCGGCTCGGCCTGCGGCGTCTCCGCCAGGACCTCGGCGAACCGGCCACGCCCGGCTCCGCCACATCCAATTGATCCAACACACCAGTGCGACCCGTATGACCGGGCGACGTGGATCCACAGGCTGCTTGTCGCGCAGCGCAGGGACCGGAAAGGACCTTCGCATGCACGGACCGGAATTGGGCGCGCTGCCCCGGCAGCCGCGCCCGGGCGGCGGCAGATCGCCCCCGAGATGCGGCGTGGGTCGTGGCATCGCCGCGGCTCACCGCGGATCACCGCGGCCCCGGCGTGCGCCGGGCCGGGCGGCGCCACAGGGGTGGCCGCCGCCGTCGCAGAGGAGACATCGGTCATGAACATGCGTACCGCATCCCACCTCGGCCTGGCCCTCGCGGCCCTGGTCGGGGTCTCCTCGGTGTTCAACCTCGGGGCGTCGCCAAGCGACGCCGCCAGTCACCGGGAAGCCCCGCTCATCAGCCAGGACCCGGTGGCCGACGCCACCGACCTCTACGCCTTCGTGAGCCCCGACGACCCGGGCACGGTCACCCTCATCGCCAACTATTACCCGATGCAGGATCCGGCCGGGTTCCCCAACTACTACCGCTTCGGCGACGACGTCACCTACCGCATCAATATCGACAACAACGGCGATGCGGTCGAGGACATCCTCTACCAGTGGAACTTCTCGACCGAGATCGCCAATCCCGACTCCTTCCTCTACAACTCCGGGCCGATCGAATCGCTCGACAGCGAAAACCTCAACATCCGCCAGACCTACACCCTCTCCGAGGGGCGCGGCGGCGTCCTGACCGAGATCGCGAGCGGGCTGATGACCCCGCCGGTCAACATCGGGCCCAAGTCGACCCCAGACTACGAGGCGCTCGCCGCCGAGGCCGTCTTCGAGGTCGGCGACGGCGTGACCGTCTTCGCTGGCCAGCGTGACGATCCGTTCTGGGTCGATCTCGGCGGCGTCGGCGACCTGCTCACCATCCGCGAGCTGCCCGGCAACGCCGGCGGCGGCGTCGACGACCTGGCGGGCCTCAACGTCCAGACCCTCGCCCTCAAGGCGCCGATCGAGCAACTGACCCATGACGCGCAAGCCGTCTCCGGGGCCGAAGCCGGCAACGCCGTCATCGGCGTCTGGACGACGGCCCTGCGCAACTCGACCACCGTCCTCAGTCCCGGCGCCAAGGCATCCTCCGGCCCGCTGGTCCAGGTTTCTCGCCTTGGCATGCCGCTGGTGAACGAGGTCGTGGCCCCGCTGGGGGCGAAGGATCTCTTCAACTCCTCGATCCCCGGCAACGACGCCCAGTTCCTCGGCGCCGTCACCGATCCAGAGCTGGCCAGGCTGCTCAATCTCCTCTACGGCGATGCGCTGCAGCCGGTGCCGGAATCGGGCCGCGACGATCTGGTGACCGTCTTCCTGACGGGCGTCCCGGATCTGAACCAGCTCCCGACCGTGACCCCCAGCGAGATGCTGCGGCTCAACATGGGCATCCCGCCGGCCGAGACGGTCAACCCGCTCGGCGTGATCGGCGGCGACAACGCCGGCTTCCCCAACGGCCGCCGGCTGGAAGACGAGGTCGTCGACATCGAGTTGCGCGTGGCGGCGGGCTTCCTCCTTGGCGAGGAGTTTCAAAATGCCGCCAACGGCCAACTCGGCGACGGCGTCCCCGCCAACGACGTGCCGTTCCTGGCTGAGTTCCCCTACGTGGGCACCCCGCACCAGGGCTTCGAGCACCTGCACCACGCCATGACCGGCGGGGGCGCGGAATCGGCCCAGGCCGCGGCGCCGGAGATGCGCTCGCTCACCGTTCCCCTGAACGAGCTGAGCGCCTCGGGTCTCAGCGGCGAAGGGACCCTGACCGAGACCGACGGCGGCACGCAAGTGTCGCTGATGGTCGAGGGCGCCACGGGCGGGCACCCGGTCCACATTCACTTCGGCACGTGCGCCGTCCTGGGTGAGGTCGCGGCCGCGCTGAGCGACATCGACGCCGAAGGCATGAGTGAGACGACCGTCGACCTGACGATCGACGAGCTGCTGGGAGACCAGTACGCCATCAACGCGCACGAGTCGGCCGAGAACATCACCGAGTACGTCGCCTGTGGAGAGATCACGGGCTAACCCCATCGATCCCAGCGTCGGGCGGGCGCTGGGAAGGCCGGGCGGGGGTGATGCCCCGCCCGGCCGCCACCCGGAAGGTTCATGGCCATGGCGGGAACGAATCGCATCAGGAAGCACACGTCAGTAGGGCCGCTCGCCCGGCTCGTCGTGGCGGTCTTCGCCGCGGCCGCACTCGTCTCCGGCGCGCTCAACATGCGGCCGATGCTGGACAACGCGTCCGGGGCGGGCATCCTTGGCGACGAGGGGCCATCGGCGATGGACACCCTGGTCGGGCGCACCGCCCGGACGTCGGCATCGCTCGATGGGCGCATTCTCGCCCTGCAGGACGCGTTGCGAGGCGGCGACGAGCGCGCCGCCGGCTCCGTCGCCGTCATGCTCGGGCAGGCGTACCTGCAAAAGGCGCGCGAAACGGGGGATCCCGGCTACTACCCGAAAGCCGAGGCGCTCTTCACGCAAGCCCTGGAGGTCCAGGGCGACAACGTCGACGCGCTCGTCGGCCTGGGCGTGCTGGCCATGGCCCGCCATCAGTTCGCCGAGGCGCTCGACTGGGGGGAGCGCGCGCGCGCCCTCAATCGGCGCCACACCCCGGCGCTGGGGGTGGTCGGCGATGCCCAGGTCGAGCTTGGCCGCTACGACGACGCGGTAGCGACCGTGCAGGCGATGGTCGACCTTCGCCCGGACCTGGCCTCCTACTCCCGCGTCTCCTACCTGCGCGAGCTGATGGGCGACCGCGATGGCGCGCTCCTGGCGATGGAGCAGGCGGTGACCGCCGGCGCGAGTTACGCTGAGAACATCGCCTGGGTCAAGGTCCAGCTCGGCAACCTGCGCTTCGACGGCGGGGACCTGGCCGGCGCCGAGCGCGAGTACGCGGCCGCGGCGGAGGCGCTGCCCAACTTCGCGCCGGCGCTCGCCGGGCAGGCCCGCGTCGCCGCCGCGCGAGGCGATCTCGAGGCGGCCGCGGCGCTGTACGGCCGGGCTGTGACCATTCTTCCGCTTCCCGAGTTCGTCGTCGCCTACGGCGATGTTCTCGACGCCGCCGGCCGGCCGCGGGACGCGGCGGCCCAGTACGCGCTGGTCGAGGCGATCCAGCAATTGTACGCGGCGAACGGCGTCGATACCGACCTGGAGCTGGCCCTCTTTACCGCCGACTACGGCGATTCAGCGGCGCTGCCCCGAGCCGTCGAGCAGGCGCGCGCCGTCGTCGCCACGCGTCCAAGCGTCATTGCCTGGGACGTTCTGGCCTGGACGCTGTACCGGAGCGGCGATTTCGAGGGCGCCGCCGCCGCCAGCGCGGAGGCCCTTCGCCTCGGTACCCGCAACGCGATGATGCTCTTCCACGCCGGGATGATCGCCGCAGCCCGCGGCGAGACCGACGAGGCGATTGCCCAGCTCCAGGCTGCCCTGGAGCTCAACCCGTACTTTTCCGTCCGCTTTGGGCCCGAGGCCCGCTCCACGCTGGCGCAACTCCAGGCTGAAGGGGTAACGTCATGAATGCAAGCCGCTGTCTGCCATTCGTCGCGCGGTTGGTGCTCGCGACGGCCGTCTCCCTGGCCGCGCTGCTCACGCTGACGCCGGCGCCGCCCGCTGCCGCGCATCCCCTGGGCAATTTCACCGTCAACCAGTACAGCCGGATCGACGTCGGCCGCCGCGAGGTGCGGCTGTCCTACGTCCTCGACCTGGCCGAGCTGCCGACGGTTGCCGACAAGCCGCTGCTCGACGGCGACGGCGATGGCAACGCCGGGGTCGCCGAACGCGAGGCGTACCTCGACGCCAAGCTCGCCGAGGTCATGCCGGGGCTTCGCCTTTCTCTCGACGCGTCGGAGCTGCCGCTGCAGCTCCTGTCGCGGTCGCTGACGTTCCTCCCCGGGCAGGCCGGCCTGGACATCACCCGGATCGATGCGACTTTCGCCGCCGACCTGCCGGCGGCCGGCGACGGCGGGCGGATCGCCTACCGCAACGACTACGCGGCGGATCGGCTCGGCTGGCGCGAGATCGTCGTCACCAACGGTCCCGACATTCGCGTCGCCGACGGCGCGGCGCTGGCCGTCGATCACTCCGACGCCTTGCGCGTTTACCCCAACGACTTGCTCAGCAGCCCGCTCGACGAACGATCGGTCGTCTTCGCCTACGAGCTCGCCCTCGGCGCCCCGACATCGGACGGCAAGGCCCCTGACGAAGCGCCGCGGCCAGCCGGCATCGGCGAGCGTCTCGGGGCCGTCGTCAACGGCGGCGACCTCTCCACCACCGGCATCGCGCTCGCCCTGCTGGCGGCGGCCGCGTGGGGGGCCATGCATGCCCTCTCGCCGGGCCACGGCAAGACCGTCGTCGGCGCCTACCTCGTCGGCAGCCGCGGCACGCCCCGTCACGCGCTCTTCCTCGGACTGACGGTGACGATCACCCACACCGCCGGGGTGCTGGCGCTCGGATTGATCATCCTCTTCGCCTCACGCACGATCCTCCCCGAGCAGCTCTACCCCTGGCTCAGCCTCGTCTCGGGGCTGCTGGTGGCCGCGCTCGGTTTGACCATCCTGCGCCAGCGGCTCCTCGGCCTCCCCGCTTTCGGCCACCATCACCACGGCCACGATCACCCGCACGACAGCGACTATCACCATGACCATGACGACGCCCACGCGCACGGCATCGCGCACACCCACGCTCCTGACGGGCACAGCCACAGCCACCTGCCCCCCGGCGTGGACGGCGAGCGGATCACCTGGCGCAATCTCCTGGCGCTGGGCATCTCCGGGGGATTGCTGCCCTGCCCCTCGGCGTTGCTGGCGTTGTTGGGCGCCGTCGCCGTCGGCCGGGCCGGCTTCGGGGTGCTGGTGGTGATCGCCTTCAGCCTCGGCCTGGCCGCGACGCTGACCGGAGTGGGGCTGCTCTTCCTCTATGCCGGACGATTGCTGGAGCAAAGGGCGCTGGCGGGGCGTTGGTCCGGGCTCTTGCAGTTCGCCCCGGCCGTCGCCGCCCTGGCCGTCACCGCCTCCGGGGTGTTGATCGTGGCGCGGGCGGTGCTGGAGTTGCAGCGGTTATAGCGCGTGGCGTCGAAGCGCCACGCGCCGATTCCGTGGCCTGCTCATCGTTCAGCCAGCAAGGCGGCAGCAGAACTCGGCGATCTGGGCGCTGTGCTCGCGCTTGTGGCCGTAGGACATGTAGGCGATGAGGTCTTCCAGGTCGTACTCCGGCCCGTACCAGGCGAGGAGGCCGGTCTGCCGGCGCTGGTCGAGTGGTATGCGCGTCAGGAGCGCCGCGGCGCGCTCGTGGGCGGCGACATACTCGGCAAGCGTCTCCTCAGGCGACTGCCCACGACGCTGCTCGACCTGAGACGCATTGAAGGCTTCGCCCCGGCTCAGGAGCAGCCCAAGCGTGGGTGACGCCTCCTCGCCCAGCACCCCGGCGAACGCGTCCGCCGTCGCCAGCTCGTACGAGGCGAGATGGGCGACGATGTCCTTGGCCGACCAGACGCCGCAGACGCCAGGGGTGTCCCAGTGCTCGATCGGGAAACTTTCGACGGCGCCGAGCAGAGTGATGTGACCGTAGCGGAAGACGTCGTCGGCGTTCATGGTCCGATCCCTCCGGAGACGATGAGCGGCGCAAGGGGTCGGCCTCTATGGTACGTCCCGCCACTTCCGCGCCGTGGCGAATCTGGCGAGATGGCGCACATTCGCCGTCGCGATGACGACCTCCTGCTGCCACGTCTCCTCGATGAATCGCGCCTGAGCCGCAAGAATCACATCGGCATCCAGCGCCCGGTCGTCCGCGGTGGCTACTCCGTGTTGCCGTGCTACGGCCCAGAATTCTGCGGCTTGGCGCATAACCGGCGTCGAGATCGGGAGGAAGAGCATCCGCAAGGCAAGCGAATCGAGGGTCAACAGCGCCCTGGACTTGCGGCCCCGCAAGAGTTCTCGGCGAAGCTCGTAGTCCACGATTTCCGGAATAGCCGCGAGGTGATCGCTGACCATGATTCGCTCAAGCCAGAGGCTACATTCACGGGCGTCGGCGTTGACCTTGGGACTTGTGACAAGTCCCAGCGGACCCGAATCGAGCAGGATGATCACTCTTCGGGAAACACGCCAAAGCCCTTTGGCCGGCTCTCATTGAGGGCTTGCTTGAGAAATTCGAGCGTCGCACGTTGCTCTTCGGCATCACCCTCTTCGCGAAGTTTTCGGAGTATTTCGATGGCTGCTTCCGGGTCGTAGGTTTCCAATCCGATCAGCGGCGCGGCCTCCGGTTTATCCCCGGGCCTGAGTGTCAGGCGTGGTTTCACGGTGCTCATGACTGGCTCCTTCCTGATGATGGCGTATCTTGGCCGAGCCACTCCCACTGGCGTCCGGGTGTCCAATCAGATACGTAAGACTACTCTGGGCATCGTCGCTATCGCTATGGTCTTACCCCGCCACCTCCCGCATCACCGCCCACAAATTCGCCTTCTCCTCGAACCCGATCCCCGGCGCCTCCGGCAGCCGCACGTACCCATCCTCGACCGGGATGGCGTCGGCGAACCCGCCGAACGGCTGGAACACCCCCGGATACGACTCGTTGCCGCCCAGCCCCAGCCCTGCGGCCATGTTCAGCGAGAGCTGGTGCCCGCCGTGGGGCACGACCGTCCGCCGCGGCCACCCCAGCTCCTCCATCATGTCGAGCGTGCGCAGGTACTCGACCAACCCGTACGACAGGGCGCAGTCGAACTGCAGCACGTCCCGATCCGGGCGCATGCCGCCGTAACGGAGCAGGTTGCGCGCGTCCTGCATGGAGAAGAGGTTCTCCCCGGTCGCCAGCGGGCGCCCGTAGACCTCGCCCAGCCGGGCTTGCAGCTCGTAGTCGAGGGGATCACCCGCCTCCTCGTACCAGCGCAGCTGGTACGGCGCCATCGCTTCGGCGTAGGCGAGCGCGGTCTCCAGGTCGAACCGTCCGTTGGCGTCGACCGCCAGCCGCGAGCCGTCCCCGCCCAGCACCTCCAGCACCGCCTCGATGCGCCGCAGATCCTCGGCTAGCGGCTCGCCGCCGATCTTCATCTTGACCGTCGCGTACCCCAGGTCGAGGTAGCCGCGCATCTCGTCCTGGAGCGCCGGGAGGTCTTTGCCCGGTTCGTAGTAGCCGCCCGCGGCGTAGACCCAGACCCGCTCGTCGGCCTCGCCGTTCCGGTAGCGGTCGGCCAGGAGCCGCCAGAGCGGTTTCTCTTCGATCTTGGCGACCGCGTCCCAGACGGCCATGTCCAGCACTCCGACGGCGACGGAGCGCTCGCCGTGCCCGCCCGGTTTCTCCCCGGTCATCAGCGCGTCCCAGATGCGGTGGGGATCGAGGTTGTCCCCCGCCCCGTTCAGCAGCGAGCCCTGCTCGGCCTCCAAGAGCCGCGGGATGAACCGCTCGGCGAGCAGCCCCTTCGGCGCGTACCGCCCGTTCGAGTTGAAGCCGTACCCGATGACCTTCTTGCCGTTGCGCTCTACGTCGGTGACGACCGCGACGACGGAGACGTCCATCCTGCTGAAGTCGATGTAGGCGTTCTTGATCGGCGAGGCGATCGGCACGCTGGTGTGCCGGACGTCGACGATCCTCACGGCTGCTCCTTTGAAATTCGATTGGGCGTCGAGGCCCGCCACCGGCGTGTCATGCTGAACGAAGTGGCGCAATGGCACGATCGCTCCCTGGCGCCGAGATTCCTCGCTGCCGCTCGGAATGACACCCTCGCGGCGAGCCTACGCCCGGAAATCGCCTCGCGCTAGCGACCCCGGATTGTCGTGGCGGAACGCGCTGAACACCAAGCCGGACACACCGGGCGTTCCCGCCAGACTCGCCTCCGTCTCCGGGCATCGGTCGCGCCACTGCCGCGCCACGAACAATTTGATCCCCGTACGCTCCGCGACCGGGCCGTAGTCGTCGCGCAACATTGTCTCAATCGGCGGCAGGTTGAGGTCGTTGAGCGGGTTCTGCAGATAGCCGTAGCCGCGGTGCATGGGCCACAGTCCGTGCCACATGGACGGGCATTGCGAGGAGTTCTGGTCGACCACCAGTGAATCGATGAGCCCTTCCTCGGCCCAGGTTCGCCACTGGATCGGCCAGTTGCCGATCGGCGGGCCGATGACGTCGCCGCGCTGCACGCCGACGGAGATGGCGATGCCTCGCGGCTTCAGATCGGCGCGCAGTTCCCGCAGGAACGTGGTGAAGAACTCGCCCTGCACCTCGCGCCAGGCGCCGAGGTCGAAATCTTCCCGCAGGATATCCACGCCGCATCGCTGACCCATCGCCGCCTGGACTGGTTCGTTGAACCCGAACTGGTCGGCGAATGCCGCCGGCCGCGCCTGCGTGCGCAGGCAGAGGAAGACACCGTCCCAGTCGTACCCCTCGGTGTAGTGCCGGATGCGTCGCCGGTAGTGCTGGCGCACCTGCGGGTAGCCGTAGCAGAGCACGCCCCACTGCCGCGTCTCGCCCGCGCGATCGACGACGGTGTACTCCGGGTTGGCGCGGCTAAAGGTCGTCTGCCAGGTGACGTGCTGGCCGTGCATGGCGTTGTGGAAGCTGCGCCGCCGCTCCCGCTGCGAGAGGAGCGGCCTCCCCTCGTCCAGCACCGAGACGTAGAGCTCGGCGCGCATCCCGCGCTCGCGCGCCAGCCGCGGCACGACCGCGAAATCGTCCCAGTCGATCGAATCGATGATCCGCTGATGCGTGCGCGGGTTGTCTGGTGAGGCATACGTTCGCGCCTGGGTGTGGCGCGTGCGCACCTCCCGCCAGTGCAGCGTCGTCGCCCCAAGCTCTTCCTGCCAGGCGTCCATCCGCCGCGCCAGCGCCTCCGGCGTCAGCAGCCGCCCGTCCCCCTCGCCGAAAACGAGCGCATCCGGCCACGACACGCTGGCGATGCTGGAGGCGGAAGGCGGAAGGCGGAAGGCGGGAGGGATGCTCACGTCCGACTCACGGCTCACGGCTCACGACCCACGACTCCGTTGCACGTACCGCCACCGCTGCGTCGGGTCCGACACCGTGCGCGTCCAGGTGGCGAGCAGGTTGAGCGAGAGGGCGGTGAGCAGGATCGCCAGCCCGGGGAAGGTCACCAGCCACCAGGCGGTGGTAATGTACTGCCGCCCCTGCGACAGCATAAGGCCCCAGGACGACATCGGCGGCTGGATGCCCAGCCCGAGGAAGCTCAAGGCCGCCTCGGTGAGGATCACGTAGGCGACTTCCAACGTACCCAGCACCACGATCGGCGAGAGGAGGTTCGGCAGCAGGTGGCGCAGGATGATGCGCCGATCGGTGGCCCCGGTCGCCCTCGCCGCCTCAACGAAGACATTCTCGCGGTAAGAGAGGACCAGCCCGCGCGTCACCCGCGCGTAGACCATCCAGCGCGTGACGGCCAGAATGAAGATGACGTTCCAGACCCCGCCGCCGACCACGTAGAGGACAAAGAGCGCCAGCAGGAGCGATGGAAACCCCATCTGGATATCGACCAGCCGCATGATCGCGTCGTCGACGTGGCCCCGGTAGAAGCCGGCCAGCAGGCCCAGCAGCGTCCCGACCGACCCCGAGATGAGCACGCTGGCCAAACCCACCGCGAGCGAGATGCGACTGCCAAAGATGAGCCGGCTCAGCTCGTCGCGGCCCAGCGCATCGGTGCCCATGATGTGCGGGATCGAGCCGCCTTCCTCCGGCATCGTCATTGGCGGCATGTTGCGCATGAACAGGTTGTCCGCATCGGGATCGAACGGCGCTGCCCACGGCGCGAAGACCGCCAGGAACGTCAGCACGATCAGGAAGATGGCGGCAACGAGGGCGAGCTTGTCCTGCGCCAACGCGCGGCCGTACATGCGCAGAAAGCCGACCGGCGCCCGCGGTGAGAGCTCTTCGTCCCAGGTCGCGGCCGCTGGCGCGGCCCGGATCGCCTCGCCCATGCCGCTCATCCGTAGCGCACCCGCGGGTCCATGAACGAGTAGGTCAGATCGACCAGCAGGTTGACCGTCACGATCATCACCGCGATCACGATCACCGACGCCTCGATCAGCGGCAAGTCGCGCCGCTCGATGGCCTGGATGAGGAGGATGCCCACCCCCGGCCAGCCGAAGACGGTCTCGATCACCACCGCGCCGTTGAGGAGCGAAGCCGCCTCGTCGCCCACCAGCGTAGCGATGGGGATGGCGGCGTTTTTCAAGGTGTGAAGATAGACGACGACGCGCTCCGACAATCCTTTTGCCCGCGCAGTGGTGACGTACGGCTGGCTGAACTGGTCGAGCATGGCGCTGCGCACCACCTGGCTGATCCGGCCCAATGGGCGCACGGCCAGGGCGAATGCCGGCAACAGCACGTACTGAATCCCGCCGTAGCCGGAGGTGGGCAGCCAGCCGAGCCGCACCGCGAAGAGGAGGATCAGCATCAGGCCGAGCCAGAACTCAGCGGTCGAGACGCCGCCGAGCGACACGACGGTCACGATGCGATCGACGATCGATCCCGGCCGGATTGCCGAGACGATGCCGAGCAGGATCGCCAGCGGCACGGCCAGCAGCAGCGTGGCGCCGGCCAGGTAGATGGTGGCCGGCAACCGATCGAGGACGATGGGGAGCGCCGGCACGCGCTGCCAGATCGACTCCCCGAAGTCGCCGCGCACCGCGCCGCCCATGAAGCGGCCGAACTGGACCAGGACCGGGTCGTCCAGCCCCAGCCGCTCGCGCAGGGCCTGCCGCTGCTCCTCGGTCGCCTCCGGGCGCAGCATCAGGCTGACCGGGTCGCCGATCAGGTGCGTCACGAAAAAGACGACCACGAGGAGCCCAAGCAGCACGAAGACGGAGTGGATCAGCCGCCGGAGGAGGTAAGCGCCAATAGCCGTGCGCTCCTACGAAGGGGGGCGCTTCGCTGGGGGGGAAGAGGGGGGATAGGGGGGAAGGGGAGCACGGACGATAGCTCCTCTTCCCCCCTCAGGCCGCTTGCGGCCGCCCGCCTACCCCCCCTTATCCCCCCCTACGACGAGTACGACATCTCCTTGACCAGCATGAACGCGTCCAGGCGCGGCGTCCAGACCAGATCCGCGGCCAGGCCGTAGAAGAAGGGGAGGTGGACGATGGGGATGACCGGGATGTGCGCCATGAACGCCGCCGTCGTCTCCGCCAGGGCCGCCGCCCGCTCGTCGCCAGTGATGACCGAGGTCTCGGCCGTCATCTCGTCGATCTCGGGATCGCAGAAGGTGGAGACGCCGCCGTCGCAGCGGTAGTAGCCGGAGAAAGTCTGGCTGACGTCCATCATCTCGTTGCCGTGGCCGAGGGTGCCGATCCAGCCGCGGTCCTCCGGGATCTCGTCGTAGGGCATCACGTACTGTTCCTGGTAGGCCGCGTGCTCGATGACCTCGGTGCGGGCGTTGAGACCGATCTCGTTGAGCTGGTTGGCGACGTACTCGCCCAGCTCCTCGTTGCGCGGGTAGGCCCCGCGGCGCACGGCGACGGTGATCTCCATGTCGATCGGCACGCCGTCGGCGGCGGCTTCCTGCACGAGCTGGCTGGCGCGCTCCATGTCGTACCCGAGTGGGGTCAGCTCGGCGTTGTAGCCGACGGCGGAGGGACCCACCATCTGCGCCGCCACCTGGCCGCCGCCGAAGATCTGCTCGACGAGGCGCTCCTTGTCGACCGCCAGCCCGATCGCCTCGCGGATGCGAATGTCGCTCATCACCGGGTGCATGGTGTCGAGGCGCAGGAAGATCGTCTCCACGCTCGGCGCTTCCTCGCAGACCGGGGTGGTCATGCAGTCTTCCGGGGCCAGGAAGCGGGCGATCTGCGCCTCGCCGGCGTTGACCTGGGCGGCGCGCACCGTCGACTCCGGCCGCCAGACGAACTCGACGTCGAGGATCGACTGCGCTCCGTAGGCGGCTTCGGGGTCGGCGTTGCCCCACCAGTCGGGGTAGGCGGTCAGCACGATGCGCTCGCCGCGGGCCCACTCGACGAGTTGGTACGGGCCGGTGCCGATCGCCTCGCTCGGCAGCGAGTCGGGGCGCTCGTTGACCTGGACCATGTTCGGCAGCGGCGCGAAGTAGAGCCGCGCCGGCAGGATCGGGTCCGGCTCCGCGGCCGAGACGTCGATCGTCATCTCGTCGACGACTTCGGCGCTGATCTGCGGCCCCATGAACTGGGTGATGTCGAAGGCGTTCTCGGCGGACCAGGTGTAGTTGACTCCCTCGGCGGCCACTTCGGCGTTGAACGGGGAGCCGTCGTGGAAAGTGACGCCCTCGCGCAGGGTGAAGCGGATGGTGCGGTCGTCCTGCCACTCCCAGGCGGTGGCCAGCTCGCCGACCAGCTCGTTGGTGGCCGGGTCGCGGTTGAGCAGCGCCTCGAAGATGTTGCGCAGCACCGGATGGCCGTCGAGGCTATAGGCGTTCCAGTTCTCCAGGGTCGACGGTTCCGCGGAGAGCGAAATCACGATGCGACCGCTCGGCGCGGCCTCCTGGGCCAGCACACTCGGCGTCGCGCCGCGCAGCAGCATCCCGAGGGCCGAGGCAGAGAGCCCCAGGGCAGCGCCGCGCTGCATTACCTGGCGGCGGGTGAGCGCGCCGGCCGCGGCGTCGGCAATGAAGCGGTCGATGGGGCGAAGATCGTTTCGTGCCACGGGGACCTCCTCTTCTCACACGCTGGGCGACGAGGACATGGCGCCCGCGCCATCGCGGGGCCAACGACGATTGCTGCCGACCGTTCGGCGACTTCGTGGAACCGGGGCACACCCTATCGCGGCCCCAGTGGAGTGTCAATAGCGCCGCCGGGCGGTTCGGGGCAGCCCCGAAGCGAAGCGACGGTTCGTCCCCGGCCGCCTCATCCTTTCATGCCGCCAGCGGTCATGCCGACGATGATCTGCCGCTGCACGAATGCGGTCAGGATCAGCACCGGCAAGGTGACGATCAAGGCCGCCGCCGCCAGCGCCCCCCAGGCCAGTTGCTCGAAGGTCAGGACGTTGAAGACCGCCACCGGCAGCGTCCGCGTCTCGCGGCCGGCCAGCACCACGGCGAAGATGAAGTTGTTCCAGGAGAAGATGAACGCCAGGATGGCGGCGACGACCATGCCCGGCCGGGCCAGGGGGAGGGCGACGTCGCGGAAGGCGGCCCAAATGTTGGCGCCGTCGACGAGCGCGGCCTCCTCCAGCTCGGGGTGCAGGTCCTCGAAAAAGCCCATCATCACCCAGATGGTGATCGGCAATCCAATGACCAGATGCGTGATGATCAGCGCCCAGAGCGTGTTGTTCAGCCCCAGGTAGCGGAAGAGCATGAACCAGGGGATGAGAAAGCTCAACCCCGGCGTCATGCGCGAGACCAGCACGAAGGCGGCCAGCCCGTAGGCGCGCGACTTGGCGATGCCGTACCCGGCCGGGACCCCGACCAGCAGCGACAGCGCGGTCGAGGCCGTGGCCACGACCAGGCTGTTGACGGTATAGAGCCCGAAGGGGCTGTTGGCGAAGACCTCGCGAAAGTTGTCGAGCGTCGGGTTGCGCGGGATGAAGATCGGCGGATAGGCGGTGTTCTCGACAGCCGGCTTGAGCGACAGCGACAACATCCACAGGAAGACCAAGACCACCGGCGAGAGCAGCACCAGCAGCGCCAGCCAGAATCCGAGCCGGCGCAGCGTCGCCCGGCCCCGCCCGATCCGCGGCGAGGTCTGCGCTCGCGGCAAGGCACCGGCCGCTACGCCCATCGCAGCCGCTGTCTGAGCGCGAGGAGGCTGAGGGAGCAGGCGACGATGATGACGAAAAAGACTATCACCACCGCCGAGGCGTGCCCGATTCGAAAGAAGGAGAACGCTTGCAGATACAGATAGATGTTGATCGTCTCCGAGGCGACGCCGGGGCCGCCCTGGGTGATGGTGAAGATGGTGTCGAATGCCTTGAGGGCGTCGATGGTGCGCAAGACGACGGCGACCATGACGAACGGCATGACCAGGGGCAGCGTGATATCGCGGAAGATCTGCCACGCCCCGGCCCCGTCGATCACCGCCGATTCCATCGGCTCGACCGGCAGCGCCGCAAGCCCGCCGAGCACGATCAGCATCACCAGCGGCGTCCACTGCCAGGTCTCGACCAGCACCAGCGACGGGATGACGGTCTGCGGCGAGTAGACCCAGAGCGACGGCGGCAGGCCGACGAGGGACAGCAGGTAATTGAGCACTCCGAGCTGGGGGTGAAACATCATCGTCCACACGAGGGCAATGGCGACCGGCGTCGCCACCATCGGCAGGATGTAGATGCTGCGCAACAGACCACGCAGCGGGAATTCGCGGTGGAACACGACCGCGGCGGCGACCCCGATGACGACGGGGAACACGACCGCCAACAGGGTGTAGACGAACGTGCGCCCGATCGCCGCCCGAAACCGCTCATCCTCAAGCAGGTTGGCGTAGTTGGCGAGCCCGACCCACCTCCGCGGCGAGGCGACCTGCCAATCGTGCAGGCTCATAAACACGGTAAAGACCCAGGGAAAGATGATCACCGCGACGATGACCAGCAACGCGGGCACGACGAAGCGGAGGTACTTGTCGCGCCGTCGGTATGAGGAACCGGTGCGCCTCAACGTAGCGTGTCCCTGTCATGCGCCCCTCACCCCAACCCCTCTCCCCGTGCGCGGGGAGAGGGGCTATCCCCTCCGCCCGCCGCGGTGGGCGAGGGGGGCAGGGGGTGAGGGCCGTTACTGCTGACTCTGCTCCAGAATCGGCCGGAACTGCTCCGTCGCCGCCGCCAGTTCCTGCGCCGGGTCCGCGCCGGTGATCATGTTCGTCAGGGCAATGCCGAAGATATCGCGGAACTCGGTCACCGGGACGATCTGGGGCAAACTCGGCAGGCCGATCTCGCCGGAGGCGATCAGGGTGTCGACCCATTCCTGGGGCACCGTCAGGTTGGCCAGCGCCTCTGGATCGGTGTAGGCCGAGTTGCGGGCCGGGGCCCCGGCCCCCGCGGCGAGGACGCGGGCCTGATTCTGCTTGTTGGTCGCCCATTGCGCGTAGAAGTAGGCGGGTCCGTGCTTGTCGCTCTGCGCCGAGATGCCCAACCCGTCCCCGAACGTCCCGGAGTGCTGGGCGATCGGCCCCGCCGGCTGCAACCCGTAGCCGACCTTGCCGACGACCAGCGATTGCTCCGGGTCCTCCAGCGGCGTGGCGAACCCGATGCCATCGAACCACATCGCCACGGTCCCCTGGGCGAAGGACGTCTGGCACTCGTTCCAGTTGAAACCGACCACGCCCGGCGGGGCGTAATTGGCGAGCAGCGTCTGGTAGAGCGTGGCCGCGGCCACGGCCGGTTCCTCGGTGGTGCGGAGTTGCCCCTGGTCATCGACCGGCACGGCATCCCACCCCTGCATGAAGCTGGTCCAGACGGGGGTATTCGCGTTCTTCAGCCCCCGCGCGGCGAAGCCGTAGATGCCGTTGCCGGGATCGTTGAGGGCCTCGGCCGCGGCGACCATCTCGTCGAAGGTCTGGGGGAACGCGACCCCTTTTTGCTCGAACAGCTCCGTGTTCCAGTAGAGGATCCAGTAGTCGATGTTGTACGGGAGGGTGTCGATGCGGCCGTCGGGCTGGGTGGCGAAGTTGATCGCCGCCTGCGAGAAGTCGGCGAAGTCGTAGTCGGGCGCCGTCATCGCCGGGTCTTCCAGGAACTCGCGCACGTCGAGCAGGAAGCCGCCCTTGCCGAACAACCCTTTCTGGACGTGCCAGGAGACCGCCGTCACATCGAAGCTGGGGTTGCCGGAGGTGAACTCGATGACCTGCTTTTGTCGCTGCTGCTGCTCGGGCACGACATCGGTGTTGACCCGGATGCCGGTCAGCTCCTCGAACTCCGGCTGGTGCTCGACCAGGAGATCGCTGCGCGGGCTGAGCGCCAGCAGGACGCCGATCTCCTCCCCGGCGTACCGCTGCCAATCGAAGTCCGACCCAGCGGCCGGCGTGCCCTGGGCCAGGGCCCGAGACCCCGGCGCCGCGATCGCCGCCGCTGCCGCGAGCGCGGCGCCGGAACGAAGCACGTCTCGCCGCGAGTATTCAGGGCGCTGCCGATGAACCATGGGATCGCTCCTTTTGAGTTGTCCGAATGACAGCCCGACGTCACTATCGGGACCGGAGAGGTTTCATCTTGGCAGTCGCGGCAAGGGGTGTCAACTCGCGTTGTTGGGGCGTTCGCTCTCGCAGCGGCTCGCGGCGCGGCCATTCACGTGAGCACGACGACGACCCGCTCCCGCTCGATCTCGACCGGGTACGTCTCCGCCTGCAACTCCTCGACCTCGACCGGGTAGCTCTTGACCCGCGTCCGGTTCGGGTCGAAGACGGAGCGCCCCGTCGCCAGGTCGAACTCCCAGCCGTGCCACGGGCAGCGCAAAATTTCCCCCTCCCTGGTGTACGTGATCTCCCCCGGCCGCTCTGCCGTCGCCAATCCCACCGTCCGCCCCAGGCAGAGTTGCCCCCCCTGGTGCGGACACGAGTTTTTGACCGCGAAGAACCGCCCGTTCACGTTGAACACGCCGATCGAGCGCCCGGCGATCTCGACGATGAGGCGCTCACCGGGGGGGATGTCCGCGACGTGGGCGACGACGTGCCGGGTCACGATCCGTCCGCCCTCCGCCCTCGCGGGCGCTGCCCGTCTCCCGCCTCGTTACAGCCCATACAGCTCCCGCGCGTTCTCGACGAAGATGCGTCGCTTCAGCTCCGCCGGCAGGCGGGGGAACGCCTGCTGCGGGGAGTCGAAGTCCCAATGGGGGTAGTCGCTGGAGAACATCAGCGTGCGCGAGGCGTCCATCATCTCGAAGACCTGCAGCAGGTGCGCGTCGTTGTCCGGCTCTTCGATCGGCTGCGTGGTCAGCCGAAAATGGTCGAGGATGATCTCGCTCGGCTTGCGCGTCAGCCAGGGGCACTCGGTGCGCAGCCCCTTCCAGTTCTTGTCGAGGCGCCACATGACATGGGGCACCCAGGCGAACCCGCCCTCGATGAGGGCGAACTTCAAGCCGGGGAACTTCTGGAACGTCCCCTCCGCGACCAGGCTGACCATCTGCGCCTGAAACGCCTGCGACATGTCGGTGTGCCATTCCAGATAATACGAAGGCCACCCCGCCGAAGTCGGCGCGTGCATGATGCCGATGCCGCCGAAGTGCATGCCGACCACCAGGCCGTTGCGCTCGCAGGCTTCCCAGATCGGGTCGTAGAACGCCTGCCCGTATGGCATGCGCGAGCCGGCGGAGATGAGGATTTGCACGATGTCCGGCCGCGAGCCGAGGCGGTCGATCTCCTTGACCGCGGCCACTGGGTCCTGCATGGGCACGGTCAAGGAGCCGCGGAAGCGGTCGTCCCGCGCCAGCCAGGTTTCGATCATCCAGTCGTTGAGCGCGCTGGAGAGCGCGGCGGCGAACCCGGCGTTGGCGAGAAAGGCGACGTTGTAGAACTGCCCGGTGAGGATGGCGACGTCGACGCCCCATTCGTCCAGGAGCTGGCGGCGGAAGAAATCGACGTCCGACCCGGCCGAGCCGACGTCCCCCGGCCGGGCGTCGACGCGCTCGCCGCCGCCGACCCCTTTCGGGTAGGGCGAGTTCGGCAGCGCCTTGAACTGGCTCTCGAGGACGTAGTCGGCCCAGTAGCGGGGCAGGTAGGGCAGCACGTCCTTGACGCCTCCCCAGTTGTGGTGCGCGTCGCAGTCGATCAGCGACAGCTCGCGCGGGGTCTGCCGCGCGGTCGCGGCGCGGGGTTCGTGGGCGACGGCCGACATGTGGGTATCCTCCTCGGGCGGGCGCGCGTTTCGTGGCCGTAGGCGGTTGGTTCGGCGCCGCCTGTCGTCAGCATATCGATCCGCGACAGGAGGGGCAAGACCACAGGGCGCGCTCCGTGCGAGGATCGTCCTCGCATCAGCAGCGGAGCGCGGCGATGGAGGATGGAATCGTGACTCGCGTGAAACCGTTCAGATTTGGCGTGCAAAGCCGCAGCGTCGGGCCGACGCGGGAGACCTGGATCGAGACCGTGCGCCGAGTGGAGGCGCTTGGCTACGACACCCTGATGTGGCCCGACCACTTCGTGCGCGGCTTCGAGCCGGTGGCGGCGATGGCGGCGGCGGCGATGGTGACGGAGCGGCTGAAGGTCTGCGGCTTCGTCTTCGACAACGACTTTCGCCACCCCGTCGTGCTGGCGATGTCGATCGGGTCGATCGACATCCTTTCCGGCGGCCGCGTCGAGCTGGGCATCGGCGCCGGGTGGCTGAAGGACGAGTACGACCTCTCCGGCATCCCCTTCGACCCGGTCGGGGTGCGCATCGCCCGGCTGCAAGAGGCGATCCCCGTCCTGAAGTCGCTCCTGCGCGGCGAGCGCACGAGCTTCCGGGGCGAGTTCTATCAGGTCGATGGGTTGCAGATCCCTCCCGTGCCCGTGCAAAAACCCTACCCGCCGCTGATCATCGGCGGCGGCAGCCCGCGCATCCTGCGGCTGGCGGCGCGCGAAGCGGACATCGTCGGCATCACCACCCGCGCCCTCCCCGACGGCTCCAAGGACGCCGCCGACGGGACCGCAAAGGCCACCGCGCGCAAGATCGAGTGGGTGCGCGAGGCCGCGGGCGACCGTTTCCCCCAGATCGAGCTGAACACCATCGTTCCCACGATTGAGATCACGGATGACCGCCGCGCCGCCGCCGAGCGCCTCGCCGCCGAGCTGCCCATCGGCGCCGAGGAGGCGCTCGATTCGCCAACGGTCCTGCTGGGCACGGTGGACGAGATCGCCGAGACGCTCGAGGAGCGGAGAGAGCGGTACGGCTTCTCCTACGTCGTCATCCTGGAGCCGGTGATGGAGGCATTCGCGCCGGTCGTGGAGCGGCTGGCGGGGCGCTAAGCCGCGCGCGGCAGCGGTTCAGGCGCCGGCGATCTTGCCCGGCGGCAGCGGCTCGTTGTCGACCGCGGGGATGGCGTCCGCGTCGAGCGTGACGTCGACGGCGCGAAGGTGTTCGTCCGGCCGGTCGCCCGGGTCTTCCCCGACTTGAAAGTGGACCTGGACCCCGGGGCCCATCTCCTCCCACTCCGCGCCCTTCAGTCCGCTGCGATGAAAGAAATACTCCTCCCCGTTGGGACCGATGATGAACCCGAATCCTTCGCTGGGAACGAGGCGATCGACCGTTCCTTGCATCGCGGCTCTCCCGTTGGTGGGGCGCGGCAACGCCGTGGCCGGCCGCGCCGTCGTGCCTGCCCTGGCTCGTCGCAGGGGGTGTGCCATGGCGTCGAAATCCCGCTCGCCCAGGATGGCACGGTCCATGCGGCCAAGGCGGTACGTCTCCCTGCCGAGCCTGCGTGCCGAACCAGGGAGCGGCCCCGAGCGCGGGCGCTTACGATGGAGGAACGATGGCCGAGTACGAACGATCGCGCTGGGTGCAGGCATCTCCCGAGGACGTGTTCGCCTTCGTGTCGAACGCGGGCAACCTGGCGACCTTTCTGCCGACGGTGGACGCGGTGGAGCCGCAGGCCGAGGGTCGCGTCCGTGTCCGCGGCGAGACGCGCGGCGATGCCTACGAGGACGACGGCTGGTTCCGCGTCGACGAGAACCGGCGCCGCCTGGAATGGGGCGCCGACGAGCACGATTACTCCGGCTGGCTGACCGTCAGCGGCGAAGACAGCGGCTCGCAGGTCGTGGCGCACCTCTCCTTCCCGCCGCACGTGACGGAGTCCGGACGCCCCATCACCGGCGAGCTCGGGGATGGGGACGACCCGATCGAGCAGAGTCTGGAAGCCGCGCTCGATTCGCTGCGCAATCTGATGGAAGGCCGGGGCGGCAAAGAGGAGCCGGCAACGGTCGCCTGAGCCGACTTTGTGGCAAGCCGAAAGCGCGTTTCGGCGCCGAGTTGCATCCGGGCGGGCCTCTTCGTGCGTTAGAGAGCATGGATGGGCGGATGCGCGCGTCCCCGTGGTGGCGCGGCGTATTTGCGAGGAGGTACAGCAATGGATGGGAAGCGGTTCGACGCGGCGATCCGCGGGCTGGCGGGCGGCACGTCCCGCAGGGGCGCGCTCGGTCTCGTGCTCGGCGGCATCTTGGCCGCGGGGGCGACACACTCCGCCATGGCGCAGAATCGGCGAAGGCGGCGCCGGCGCGGCGATGGGGAGGAGGCGCCGGCGGACGAGACGCTCGTTCCCCCCGGAACCCTGGCTGGGGGCATCTGGGAGGAGACGATCGAGGTCTGCCGCTTTGACGCCGAAGGGGGTTACGAGGTCGTGGCCATCAGCCCCACGGCGGTCCCGGATCATCTCAACAGCGGGGGCACCCTCTACCTCGATTGCTGCATCGACGGCGATTGCCCGCCCCGCATCTGCCTGACGGCCACCGGCTGCATCGAGGGGGCTTGCGCCTACGACAACCTGGAGGGCACGACCTGCTCTCTCGAGGATGGCTCCCCCGGGGTCTGCGGGGATGATGGGACGTGTCGTTCGACCGGCGTTGCGCCGGCCCCGGTTGCCGTCGGTTAGAGCGCCGTCCGCGCGTGGTGTCATTTCGAGCGAAGCGAAGAATCTCGGCGCAGGCGAGACCACGCGTCGGCAGCGCCGAGATTCCTCCTTCGTCGGAATGACACGAGTGCGACGCGCCGCTGAGGGCTACCCCTCAAACACACTGCCGCCGCTCCCCACCTGTGGGGAGCGGCGGCGATGGCGGGATTCAAGCGGCCGGCGTCGCCACGCCTGCCTCCCCGCGCAACTCCAGCAGCACTTGCAGCACGTTCATTTCCGACCAGGATTCGACGACCTGGCCGCAGCTGATGCGGTAGATGTTGATGCCGGTCATGTTGGCGACCTTCCCGGTCGGCTCCAGACCAAGCCAGGCGCCTTCGTGCGTCCCCGTGCCCGACCAGCGCACGGCGACCAGGTCGCCGGACGCGAGCGCCGCATCGACGGTGAGCGCGATATCGGGAAACGCCGCGAGCTGCCTGCCCACCGCCTCGGCGACGGCCTCAGGGCCCTGCACGTCGGGGAACGCGGCGCCGTGGTGGACGGCGTCCGCGGCAAGCAATTCGGCGATGACGGCCAGATCCTGGCCGGACCAGACCTCCTCCGTCCAGCGCCGGGCCAACTCGAGGTTGGCCTCGGCGGAGTCGTCGGGACAAGGCGTGGCGCCGGCCGCCCCGGCCGCAGACGGAGCCGGAGAGGCCAGCGTCGCCGGGACATCGGCGGCGCCGAGCTGAGCCCGCAGCCCGAGGTGGTCGGCCTCGCCCCACGATTCGACGATCTGGCCGCACGCGAAGCGGAAGACGTTGATCCCCGTCCAGGTCACGTCGCGGCCGGTTGGGGCGATGCCTTGCCACTCGCCGGCTTGCGTTCCGTTCGCGGTCCAGAGCGACGCCGCCAAATCCCCATCGGCCAGGACCAGGTCGACCGTGAACTCCAGGTTGGGGAAGGCCGTGTTGAACAGCGCCCAGCGCTCGGCGAAGGCTTCGAACCCCTCGGTCGTGCCGGCGATGCCCCAGTGATGGACCTCGTCTGCGGCGACGATCTCGTCGATGGTCCCCTGCTCGCCCCAGACCGCCTCCTGCCAGTACATCCGGACCAGCTCCGCGTTCTGCTCCGGGGTTGTCTCGACGCACTCCGCCTCGGGCGTGGCCTCCTGGGTCAGCCCGGTCGACGGCATCATGGCCAACGCCAGCGCCAGAACGATTGCCGATCGCAGACCAAGCCGAAAGGTTCGCATCGGGAACATCTTGCCTCCTTGGCCTTATACGGGGTGTCAGGGTGTCAGGGTGTCGGGGTGTCAGGGGCTGGTTCGTGGCTCCGCCGCCCGCGGCCAACCCCGTTCTCCCTGTCACCCTGTCACCTCGTCACCCCGTCACCCTGGTTCCGTGCCGCTTCCAGGAGCGCGATGTTGACCGCGCCCTCGTCACCGGTGGCTCCGGCGTACTCCGCTCCCGCGGTCCATGCGGCGAAGGCGGCGGCCTGCGATTCGTACGGATTCGGCGCGGCGTCGTACGAGCGCTGCGTGCCGTCCGAGGCGCGCAAGCGGCCCCCGGCTGCGCCGAGCCGGGGCACGAAGACGCCGGTGGCCATCGCCCAGCCGGCCGTGCCGTGGACCTCGACGCGGTTGATCGGGCCTTGCACCCCGGTGGCGGCCTCGATCACGGCGGCGGCGTTGCCCAATTCAAGCAAGATCACGGCCAGGTCTTCCACCGCGACCGGCCAGTGCTGGGCGCTGAGCCGGCAGCCGAGCAGCCGCGCGGCGGGGAAGCCGGTCAGCCAGAGCGCGGCGTCGAGGGTGTGCGTGCCGATGTCCATGATCGCCCAGCCGCCGGACGACTCCGGCCGCAGCCGCCAGGCGTCCGGCAGCCCGGCGTACTGCGTCAGCCAGCTCGCCCGGATGTGCGCTACGTCGCCGAGCGCCCCCTCGCGCACCCGGCGGTGCAGCTCGGCCAGGGCGGGATGGAACCGGCCCTGATACCCGACCCCCAGCCGCAGGCTCAGCCCCGCGGCGAGATCGGCCACGTCGCGAGCGCCGCCGGCGGTGGTGGCCAGCGGTTTCTCGGCCAGCACGTGCTTGCCCGCGGCGAGGGCCATGCGCACGTGCTCCTCATGCAGATGGTTCGGCGAGGCGACCCAGACCGCCTCCACCTGCGGGTCGCGCAGCATCGCATCGAGGGAGGCGTAGGTGCGCGGCGTGCCGTGGCGCATCGCGAACGCCGCCGAGCCCTGCGGCGCCGAGCCGGCGGCGCCGAGCAGCTCCTGCCCCGCGTTTTTCAGCACCGTGGCAAAGACGGCGTCCGCGAACCCGCCCGTTCCCACCAATCCCCACCGCAAGCGAACCTGCTCGTCCATGGGGTTATCTTCGCAAGGCGCGCGGGATTGCGCCAGTGCGTTGGGCCGAAACGGGCACGCGCGAGCCGACCAGCGACCGAACAAGGATCGCCGGTCGCCCGGCGCTCCACGCATCCGGATTCCATATCACCACTTTGCCCCAGCCCCACGGACGCCCGTCGCGAACTCCGCCGAGGAAGGGATTCTTCGCGGCCCGAAAGATCGGCGTGGTTCCGGAAAGAATTCGAAGAGTTCGAAGAATCCGAAGATCTGAAGGAGGGCGGTCCTCGGGCCCCGGCCTTCACGGCGCCGGGCGCGGACGACGCGGAAGGAACGAGCGCAGGTCGGCAACGGAGTCGATGGCCAGATCGGCATGAGCCTCCTCCGCGGGGCCGACTGGCTTGCCGGTGCGGACCAGGACGCCGGTCATGCCGAGACGGCGCGCGGGGACCAGGTCATTGCGGGCGTCGTCGCCGACCATGGCCAGCTCCCGCGGCGGGAGCCCGATGTCGCGCACGGCCTGGCGGAAGAAGGCGGCCGCGGGCTTGCCGATGGTCGTCGCGCGGACCCCGGCTGCTTTTGCCAGGGCGTCGACGAAGGGGCCGCTGTCGAGCGTCATCCCCTCCTCCGTGCGCCAGGCGGTGTTGCGGTGCATGGCCACGAGTTTCGCCCCGCCGAGCAGCAGCCGGTAGGCGTGGTTGAGCCGAGCGTACGTCAGATCCTCCTCCGCCCCGCCGATGACGACCACCCCGGCCCGCGGCGCCCCATCCGGCCCGACGATGGGCACGCCGGCGGCGGTGAAATCGTCGGCCGCGTCCCCTTTCGCCAGGAGGTAGCAGGGCGCGGCGGGGAAGCGCCGCGCTACGTAGGCGGCGGTTGCCATCGCCGCGGTGATGAGGTGATCTTCCCTTACCGGGAACCCCATCGCGCGCAGCCCCGCCGCGAGGGTGGCGCGGCTGGCGGTGGTGGCGTTCGTCAAGAGCCGAAACGGCACGCCCGCCGCCACCAGCCGTTCCAGCGCCTCCGCCGCGCCGGGGACCGGGCGCGACCCCACGCGCAAGACGCCGTCGATGTCGAACAGCCAACCGCGCACGTCGGCCAATGGAGACGCATCGGTCTCGGTCATCGCCTACCCAACCGGCGTTGCCTGCGCGCTCCCCTCGCTTCCGCCGCCATTCCCGCACCCCGCCGGCGTGGCGCACATCCCCGGCCCGCCCGGCAGGTTCGGGGCGTTCATCTGGCTCTGGCAGCAGACGAGGCCGTCGGGGCAGGAGTTTTCCACCCCGGCCGTGCATTCGCAGCCGACGCCGTCGCACGGGGCCTGGCCGCAGTGGCCGTCCTCCCCGCAGTAGCCGGAGCAGCAGGTGTGGCAGAACTCCCCGGCGGAGCAGGCGCTGGGGCAGGGGTTCGTCGTCGCCTGGCACTGGTTGGCGAGGCAGACGGACTCCTGCTCGCAGCGGCCGGGGCCGCCGGCGACGGAGGAGTCGTCGGCGCAGCAGAAGAGGCCGTCGTCGCAGGCGTCCTGCACGCCGCTGTGGCAGGCGCAGCCCTCGCTGGTGCAATCGGCCGGGTTGCAATGCTCCTGGCGCACGCACTTGCCGGGGCCGCCGGCCACGCCCGGGTTGTCCGGGCAGCAGATGAGCGGATCGTCGCAGGCGTTCTGCACGCCGCCGTTGCAGCGGCAGCCGTGAGCGGTGCAGGGCTGGCCCGTCGGATTGCACCCGACCGAGGAGGGGGTGCATGTGCCGGGCGCGCCGGGGGCGGCGTTCGGATCGTTGGCGCAGCAGAGGAGCGTGTTTTCGCCGCAGGGGTTCTCCGTTCCGGTGGTGCAATCGCACCCGACGCCGGGACGATCCGGGTCGGTGCAGACCTCCTGGTTTCGAGGGGACGCGGCTATGCGGCCGCCGAGCTTCGAGGCGACCCCGGCCATGAGTCCCGCGCTCCCGCCACGCAACGCGGCGCGGCGGGAGAGGCGACCGGCCAAAGAGCGGGCGAAGGCATCGAAGCGATGGGCATCCATGGCGTCTCCTCCTATGGGTGAAGGCGAGCGGAGCGCCGGCAAGGAACCCCGCGACGAGGCTGGCGCCTCATGGCGTTGACCGTAGCGGAGGATGGCGATCTGTCAAGGGCCGTTTTCGAGACGAGGGATACAGGAGCTGCTAGCTCCAATGCTGGTCAACATCCTGAACCATGACCAATGGCCATTGTAATGGGGAACAGTTTAGGGCATCATGTCCTAAAGGATGCCCAGCGGCGCAGGGAGGTTGCCAATGGAAACCAACGATCCTGTAGAAATCCTGAAGCGTGCGCGTCAGCGATACACACAGCGAGAGATTGCCGGCTTTCTCGGTATCAGTGAGAAGACTGTTGCTCGATGGGAACGAGGCTCAACGACTTGTCCACGATATGCGCAACCGGCGCTTTTAGACGTTTTGGGACACTCGACCCAAGTGCATGATGCACACGACGCTGATTTCACGTTTATCGACCTGTTCGCCGGAATTGGGGGGATGCGCCTTGGGTTCGAGCAGGCAGGGGGGCGCTGCGTGTTCTCGAGCGAGTGGAACGAGTTTGCCAGAAAGACCTACATTGAGAACTTTGGGCTTGACCATCCATTCGTTGGAGACATAGTGCCATTCCCTGCAGAGGACGTACCAGACCACGATGTCCTCACTCTGGACCGGCTCGCCCGACACGAAGCGGTCGATGCGGGTGATCCCGAGCCAATGCAGCACGTCCGGCATCAACTGCTGAAAACGCGCATCCTGCACGCCGGCGACGCATTCGGTGCGCTCGAAATAGGCGGCGGCCGCATCGCCGTCCTCCTGGCGCTTGCGCGCGTTGTAGACCAGGAACTTCGTGACCTCGCCGAGTGCGCGGCCCTCCTTGCGGTTGTAGACGACGAGCC
>CALMZR010000226.1 GCA_937870845.1 uncultured Chloroflexota bacterium | reverse complement strand
TACCGCGAGATCGACGTGCTGATGATCGACGACATCCAGTTCATCGCCGGCAAGGAGAGCACCCAGGAAGAGTTTTTTCACACGTTCAATGCCCTCTACCAGAGCGGGAAGCAGGTGATCATCTCCAGCGACAAGCCGCCGAAGGCGATCTCGGCGCTGGAGGAGCGGTTGCGGTCGCGGTTCGAGGGGGGGCTGATCGCCGATGTGCAGCTCCCCGACTACGAGATGCGGATCGCCATCTTGCGCATCAAGGGGGAGGAGCTGAAGCTGCGGCTGCCGGGGGACGTGGCGGAGTACATCGCCCAGAAGGATCAAAAGAACATCCGGGAGCTGGAAGGGGCGTTGAACACGGTCATTGCCCGGTCGCAGTTGACTGGAGAGCCGATCTCGCTGCCGCTGGCGATGGAGGCGCTGACCGACGCGGGAACCGGAGCCAGCCGGAGGGCGGCGACGCGCGACGAGGTGATCGAGGCGGTGCTGCACCACTTCGGGGTGGGGCGGCGGGAGCTGGCGGGGCGGTCGCGGACGAAGGAGATCGTGCTGCCGCGGCAGGTGGCGATGTATCTGTTGCGGGCAGAGACGGGGGCGTCGTTACTGGAGATCGGCAACGAGCTGGGGGGCCGGGATCACACGACGGTGCTGCACGGGATCCGCCAGATCGAGCGGTCGGTGGGGATCGATGCCGGGCTGCGGTCGCAGATCGTGTCGATTCGGGAGTCTCTGGTGGCGGGCCGGGCGGGCTGAAGGCTGTTCTTTCACATTTTCTGGTCACAGGGCGTGGAATGGGGTGATTGCGTGCCGGCGCGGGCTGCCCATACCTCAAACCCCGAATGGACTACCGGTACTTTGTGGGATTCAGCCAACGCGGCCAGATCGTGGTTCCGGGTGCGTTCGGCCGGGATCGAAAATGGGGCATCCGTACGCCAGTGCGCCGGTCGCGACGACGGCCGGCCCCGTGCCAATCACCGGACTCCACAAATTACCGCTACTGCGCGGCGCCGAAGTCGTGCCATCCGACGAGGAAGAGGTGTCATTCCGACGAAGGAGGGCTCCCAAGAATCATCTCGGCGTTCGGGAGACGGCGCGTCGGCGGCGCGAGATTCTTCGCTGACGCTCGGAATGACACGACTTCGGCACGGCGCTGCTGGGGCGTGGGCGCCTTGCAAGAGGCTCGGTGGAGGCAGTACGACGGTATGCGGATGAGCGCCGCCGGGGTTGGCATGGACGCCCCGGCGGCGGAAGGCCGCCAACCACCCGGCCCTGCTAGAGTTGGCAATCTTGGCAATCTTTACCGCCGCGGCCCTACGCCAGCCCACAGGCGGATTCCGAATGTCTATTCGGCGGCCTGCTCGTTGAGGTAGGCGGCGATGTCGGCGATCTGGTTGTCGGTGATCTCGGTCGAGGTGTAGGGGCCGGGCGGGTCGTGGCCCTCGCCTTCGCGAACGAGGGGGAGGAGAGAATTGGCGGTGACGGAGGCGCCGGCGCTGCCGGGGGCGCGGATGTTCGGGCCGACGCCGCCGGGGCCGTGGCAGCCGGCGCACCAGGTCTGGAACTGGCGGGCGCCCTGGGTGACGTCGCCGAGGGCGGAGCCGCCGGGGGAGGCGAGGGCCAATGCCCGCGAGGTAGAGGTGGCGTCTGCGGCCTCGGTGGCGGCGGCGATCTGCTCGGCGCTCATGGTGGCGGTGGGGGTAATGCCGAGGGCCTGGTTGATCTGCTCTTCGGTGGCGCGGCCGCAGGCGGCGCCGACGAGGGCGACGCTGACGAGCGCGACCAGGAACGTGAAACGACGGCGCACAGGCATCATCCGGTCTCCCGCGTTGGCGGATTCCGCACGACCTCGTTGCTTCGCCGTCAGGATGCGACGGCGGTTGGAGTTGCCGGAAGGTAGCAAGGCCGCCCCGGCGTGTCAATCGTTACGGCGAAGACTATCGAGTTGGACGCGCGACGGGGCGATGCGCAGGAACGCGAAGAGGAGGACGCCGCCGAGGATGAGGAGCCAGCTCAGCCAGAAAGCGGCGGGGAGGGGGCCGATGTAGAGGCTGTCGGTGCGGAGGCGCTCGATAAGGAAGCGGGCGACGCCGTACGTGACGAGGTAGAGGGCAAAGACGTCGCCGTGGCGCAGGCGGGAGGAGTGGGCGATGCGCAACGCCAGCCAGGAGAGGAGCACGGCGTTGGCGAGGTTGAAGAGGGATTCGTAGAGAAAGGTGGGGTGGAATCGCTCGAATGCCAGGAATTCGGGCGGGCGGCGATCGGGGGCGATCCAGAGGCCCCAGGGGAGCGTGGTAGGGAGGCCGAAGGCTTCCTGGTTGGCCCAGTTGCCCCAGCGGCCGATGGCCTGGGCGAGGGCGACGCCGGGGATGGCGGCGTCGGTCCAGGCGAAGAACGGTTGGTTGTGTTTCCAGCAGAGGATGGCGAACGTTATCGTCCCGGCGACCAGTGATCCGTGGAAGGAGAGACCGCCCTGGCGGATGTTGAGGATTTCCAGGGGGCGGGAGGCGAAGTAGTCGAAGCGCAGGGCGACGTAATAGAGTCTGGCGCCGAGGATGGAGACGAGGACGATCCAGGGGGCGACGTCGAGAGTCCAATCGGGGTCGAGGCCGAGCCGTGCGGCGAGGGCGCGGGCGAGGGTCAACCCGGCGACGATGCCGACGAGAAAGAAAAGGGCGTACCAGCGGATGTCGAGGCCAAAGAGGGAGAAGGCGATGGGGTCGGGGGGGGAGGGCATGGGTGTTTAGGTGGCGCGATGCGCTTTGGGGCGAGGACAACACGATGGCAGAGCTGGTGTGGGGTTGAACATCGTGGCTCCATGAGGCGCGCGTTTTGTGACGCCGAGATTCCTCCTTCGTCGGAATGACGCAGGGGCGGGTCGGGCGAAAGGCGCTTCCGCGCGCTGGGGGCTAACGATCATAAGGGGCGGTAGCTCTGGAGGAACTGGTCGAGGGTGTTCGGGTCGGGGAGGCCTTCCCAGGCGCCGCGCTTCGTGGTGGCAAGGGCGCCGGCGGCAGAGGCGTAGCGGACATCGGCGAGCGTGGGTTGGGACCAGGAGGAGGCGAGGAGGCGGGCGATGAGGGCGGCGGTGAAGGCGTCGCCGGCGCCGGTGGGCTCGATGGCGTCGACGGCGAAGGCAGGGACGGACTCGACTGGGCGGTCCTCGCCGGTCGAGAACCATGAGCCGCGGTCGCCGTCGGTGAGGACGACCCAGGGCGAGCCGAGGGATTGCAGGCGGCGGATGGCGGATTCGGGGGTTGCGTCGGGGCCGAAGAGGCCGCGGGCGTCGTCAAGGCTGAGCTTCACCAGGCGGCATTGGGGGGCGATAGCTTCGCAGATGGGGCGGGCAGCGGCGAGGTCCGGCCAGAGGGTAGGGCGCAGGTTGATGTCGAAGACGACCGGGACGCCGGCGCCGTGGGCCTGGGCGACGGCGCCGGCGACGGCGTCGCGTGATGGGCGCTCGGAGAGGGCGACGGAGCCGACGACGAGGGCCGCGAGCTGGTCGATGCCGGCGGTCTCGACGTCGTTCTGGTCGAGGAGGACATCGGCGCCGCGCAGGAGCCAGAAATGGCCGTCGCCGCGGGCGTCTTTCCAGGCGTAGGCGAAGGTGGTGGCGGCTTCCCGAGTTTGGCGGAGGCGGGCGGCGTCGACGCCTTCGGCGGTCAGCTCGCGGCGGAGGCGGGCGCCGAAGGGGTCGGCGCCGACGACGCCGCAGAACGCGGCCGGAACGCCGAGTCGGGCGAGGGCGACGGCGGCGTTGGCCGGGGCGCCGCCGGCGCGGGCGGCGAGGGTTTCCGCGGTTTCCAGGGAGGTGGCGCCGTCGGCGACGATGAAGTCGATAAGGATTTCGCCCATGGAGAGGACGGGGCGCTGAAGATCGGAGGCGGGAGTCGCCATCAGCTATGGGACCGTCGTGCGGGCGGGGGCGGCGCTGATCTGGCGGCGGACCTCGTAGACCTCGCGCACGCCTTCGAGCTTGCGCAGGATGGTGCTGAGCTGCCCTATGCCCTCGACCTCGACGGTGGCGTAGAGGGTGACGGTGCGGTCGTCGTGGGTGGTGGTGAGGACGCTGACGATGTTCACCCGCTCGTCGGCGAGGACGGTGCTGACGTCCTTGAGAAGACCGACGCGGTCCCAGGCTTTGACCTGAACGGTGACGGGGAAGGTTGCCTCCCCGTGGTTGCCCCAGGTGACCGGGACGAGGCGCTCCGGCTCGGAGACGTTGAGGACGTTGGCGCAATCGTCGCGGTGGACGGTGACGCCGCGGCCGCGGGTGACGAAGCCGACGATGCTGTCGCCGTTGACGGGGCGGCAGCAGGTGGCCAAGTTCGTCAGCAGGTCGCCGACGCCCATGACCTGCAGACGGGGCGGGGTGCGGGGAGCCTCGATGCCGGCGGCGGGGACGAGGACATCCTGCTCGTCCTGCTGGGAGAGCTTCACCGCGATGCGCTGGGTGGAGATGGCGCCGTAGCCGATGGCGGCGTGGAGATCGTCGAGCTTGGGGTATTGCGGGAAGGCCTTCAGCAGGTCTTCGGCTTTGGGCTCGACGCTGAGGCGGCGCAGCTCGCGCTCGAGGATCTCCTTGCCCTGGGCGATGTTTTCGTCGCGCTCCTGGCTGCGGAACCAGCGTCGGATCTTCTCCCGCGCCGAGGCGGTGGTGACGTACTCAGAGGAGGAAAGGAGCCAGTCGCGGTTGGGGCCGGTCTTGGCGCGGCTGGTGAGGATCTTCACCACCTGGCCGTTCTGGAGGCGGGTGTCGAGGGGGACGAGGTGGTCGTTGACCTTGGCGCCGACGCACTGGTGGCCGACCTCGGTGTGGATGCGGTAGGCGAAATCGACCGGGGTGGCGCCGGC
>CALMZR010000225.1 GCA_937870845.1 uncultured Chloroflexota bacterium | reverse complement strand
AAGCCCAAGCCGACCGCGGAAGAGTTGGCGAACCCGCTGGCTGAAGCGGCCAGCTGCCTCGACCAGGCAGTAGTGTCCCAGCCCGCCCTGGCGCTCGCCAGCGCCACGCGCGAACTCCTGCGCATGGCCGAGATCATCGAGCGGATGCTGAAGCCGCTGATGGAGCTGTACGAAACGGGCGATCCCGAGAAGATCAAGCAGGCGCGGCAGCTCGAGCGGGCGGTCGACCAGGCGCAATCGGAGATCAAACTCTATCTCGCCAAGATCAATTATGGCGGCGACGCTACCGAAGAAGCCCGCCGCGGGCGCGAACTATCGAGCTTTGCAATCAACCTCGAATATGTCGGCGACGCGATCTCCAAGACGCTGCTTCGCCTTGCCGAAGTGCGGCGGGACCAGAAGCTGCAGTTCTCCCCGGCCGGCTGGCGAGAGCTCAACGATCTCCATCACCAGGTGATGGCCAACATGCAGCTCGCGCTCAATGTGCTGGTTTCTGAAGATCGCGAATCGGCGCGTCAGCTGCTGCAGGAGAAGGACCGCATGCGCTCGGCAGAGCGCGCCAGCTATGGCGAACATCTCAAGCGCCTGCAGAGCGGGGCGACGCAGAGCATCGAGACGAGCAACATCCACCTGGAAACGGTGCGGGCGCTGAAGACAATCAACTCGCTCTTCGCCAGCGTGGCTTATCCCATCCTCGCCAGAAGCGGCGACCTGCTCGACACACGCGCCAAGGAGTGAGAACCGTGGCAGTCGATACTAAGCAGCGACGAGCCCACATCGTAATGCCTACGGCGTTGCTGAACGCCGTCGATGCCGAGGTCGGACCTCGAAAGCGCAGCCAGTTCGTGCAAGAGGCCGTGGAGGAAAAACTCTGGCGGAAACGAATGCTGGCCAGTCTTGACGAGATGGCCGGTTCGCTCAAAGATGCCGACATTCCTGAATGGGAGACTTCGGACGCTGCCGCCGAATGGGTGAGATCGTTGCGTCGAGGCGATGCCGCGGATGGGGCAGCGGTCCCGGATGGCGAGGTCCGTGAACCGGTTGCTTCTTGACACAACCGTCCTGATCGACGTGTCCAGGGAGTTTGGAAACGTCGACAGGTCGCTCAAGACGCTCGTGGCGACCGGCTGGATTCTTGGCGTCTGTGCCGTGTCGGTGGCCGAATTCATGGCCGGCGTGCCCGTTCCCGATCGCATGCGGTGGGAGCGTTGGATCGCCGACTATCGGTACTGGGACATTTCAAGGGAAGCCGCGGTGCTTGCCGGACAGATGCAGTACGATCAAAAGCGCCAAGGCCTCGCGCTTCACACTCCCGACGCGCTGATCGCGGCCACGGCCATCGTCACCGATTCGACCTTGGCGACAAAGAACGTCAAGGACTTTGCAGTCCCGAGTCTCAAACTCTTGCATCTCGGCGGCTGAGCGTTCGGTCGCTTTTATCGGAGAGTCGAACCAACGACAGGAGCATCGATGGCTTCCCAACCGCGCCGCGTCTTGCTCGCCGGGGAATCGTGGATCATGCACACGATCCACCAGAAGGGCGTCGATTCCTTCACCACCACCGACTACGGCACGGGCCACAGGTGGCTGCAAGCGGCGCTGGAGGCCGGCGGCTGGGAGGTCGTGCATCTGCCGAACCACCTGGCCCCAGCGGAGTTCCCGACCTCGATGGCGGCGCTGGAGGCGTACGACGTCGTCATCCTCAGCGACATCGGCGCGAACTCGCTGCTGCTCTCGCCCGACACCTTCGTGCGCTCGCTCTCGGCGCCGAACCGGCTGGCGCTGCTGCGCGACTGGGTACGGAACGGCGGCGGGCTGGTGATGGTCGGCGGCTACCTCACCTTCCAGGGGATCGAGGCCAAGGGGCACTACGCCGGGTCACCGCTCGAGGAGGCGCTGCCGGTGACGCTGCACCACCACGACGACCGCGTGGAGGTCCCGGAGGGCGTCACCCCCAGGGTCACCGCCTCCGGCCACCCGCTCGCCTCGGGCCTCCCCGATATCTGGCCGGCCTTGCTGGGCTACAACCGGTTCATGGCTCGCCCCGAGGCGGCCACCGTCGCCGAGGCGGGGGACGATCCGCTCCTCGTCGCCTGGGAGCACGGCGACGGCCGCGCCGTCGCCTTCGCCTCCGACTGCGGGCCGCACTGGGCCCCGCCGGCCTTCGTCGAGTGGGACGGCTACGCCACGCTCTGGCAGAACATCGCCGACTGGGCGGCCGGGTCCGACGCCGACTGAACGCGCACGCCGATCTGTAGTATCTTCATCGAGAACTCCAGAATAGGTTCGCCACCCGCGACGCGGGCGCGCCGCCGGGCGGACTCGTCGCGGGAGTGCAACGCAAGCAAGGAGGCCATCATGGTTGCTGCCGATCCGCGCTTCGCCGACAGCGGGTACGCCAACCCGGACGTGCTCGTTTCCACCGACTGGGTCGCCGAGCATCTCGACGACCCGAACGTGCGCATCGTCGAGTCGGACGAGGACGTGCTCCTCTACGACCTGGGGCATATCCCCGGAGCCATCAAGCTCGACTGGCACACCGATCTGCAGAACCCGGTCGCGCGCGACTTCGTCGACAAGGCCGAGTTCGAGGCGCTGATGCGCCGCAACGGCATCGCCAACGACACCACGGTCGTTTTCTACGGCGACCGCAACAACTGGTACGCCACCTACACCTACTGGCTCTTCAAATACTTCGGCCACGAGGATGTCCGCGTCATGAACGGCGGCCGCGCCAAGTGGGAAGCCGAAGGCCGCCCCATGACGAAGGATCTGCCGACCTATCCCGAGACGGAGTACACCGCCCAGGAATCGGACGAGCGCATCCGCGCCTACCGCGACGACGTGCTCAAGCAGGTCGAATCGGGCGCGCCGACGCTGGTCGACGTCCGCTCCGTCCCGGAGTACACGGGCGAGGTGCTGCACATGGCCGGCTACGCCCAGGAGGGCGCCCAGCGCGGCGGCCATGTGCTGGGGGCCCAGAGCATCCCCTGGGCCACGGCGGCCAACGAAGACGGCACCTTCAAGAGCCCCGCGCAGTTGAAGGAGATCTACGAGGGGAAGGGCATCACCCCCGACAAGAACGTGATCGCCTACTGCCGCATCGGGGAGCGATCCAGCCACACCTGGTTCGTGCTGCGCGAACTGCTCGGCTACCCCGACGTGCGCAACTACGACGGGAGCTGGACCGAGTGGGGCAGCTTGGTGAAGTCGCCGATCGCCAAGGGGAGCGAGCCGGGGCTGTAGGACAGAGCCAGGGGTCGAAAGCCGCCAGCCGCGACGACGGGCGGACACCACTGCCCCGCCCGTCGCATCTGGCTCCTTTGGCTGACTAGCGGGGCGTCGACGCGCCCAGGTGGTTGCGGGCCGGCATCTGGCCAATCAGGCGGTCGGAAAGCCGCCGCTCGGAAACCGTTCCCGCTCGAAGCTCGGCGTCCGCGGTGGCGGGCGACTCCTCGTCGATGAGCCGCGCCTCGCTGGCCAGGTGGACGAGGCGATCGGTTGCGCGGGGCGAGGGGGCGATGTCCCAGGGAGAGGTCAGGGCGGGCATCGTTTCGCCGGCCGCCACGCGGTAGCACCCTTCGTCGTGACCGGGCACGTAGCCAAGGAGCTGATCGCCCCGGGCGTACCAGTGGATGCCCCGGCCCGAGGCGCCCAGGACGCTGGCGCCGGCGGGAGGGGTCTCGGGTTCGGGCGAGGGTTCCGAAACCCAGTGCGCCTCGAACCACATCGCGACCGGGTCGGCCGCTTCGTCCTCACCGCGCCACCGCGCCGAGACGAACCGGTCGTAGGCTTGGGCCAGTTGCTGCGGGCTGAGCGTCGGCGCCGATTCCATCTCGTTCATCGCCCAACCTCCGGGACGTAACACCCCATCACTGCTGCTCGATGCGCCGCGCGCGGCGTTGTCAAAGGCGGGACACGGAAACGCAAGCTCCGCGCCAGGAACTCCCGCGGGACAGTCGGCCCGCGTCGGACAAGATGAGCGCTTCCGCGCCGAATCGCGACAGGGAGAGACCGGGGCCAGTCGCGGCGCGTCCGCGATCCATTCGGACGCTGGGGAACCGAGCGGGCAGGGCGACGAGGATCGAAGTGACTGAGATGCACTGGCGAGACACCCCCGGCGTTGCGGGCGTCGAGAATGACCGCCTCTCATGGGCAGTATACGCCCGCGTGAACGAATCGGACGCATCTGGCTATCGTTTCCACCGCGTTCGTACAGTGGTAGGGGCACGGCATGCCGTGCCCCCGTGACGGGCAACGACGTGGCTGGACCAGGACCGGTCGATTCGCGGCACGTTATCCGCTCCGCTTCAGCCGCCCGGTGCGCTTGGCGTAGCGCTCGCCCCAGCCGAAGATAGCGATGCCGATCGGCAGCGTCAGCGCGCCGAGGATCACGGTCGGCACAAGGGACGGGCCGAGCGCCGCCGTCGGCGCCCCTTCCAGCAGCGCGGCGCGCATCCCCTCCAGCACGTACGTGGCCGGGGAGACGGTCGCCAGCGGCTCCATCCAGTCCGGCAGCACCGAGATCGGGTAGTACACCCCCGACACCAGCAGCAGGATCGAGGAGATCACGAACGTCATCTCCTCCCCCCGCTCCGGGAAGAGGAGCGGCAGCACCGCGGCCATGATGCCGAAGCCGAGGAAGCTGACGCTCCCCACCAGCAGGATGACCGCCGCCCCGCCCAGGTTGGCGTTGCTCAGGTCGACGCTGAAGAACAGCGCCAGCACCCCCAGCAGCAGCGCCGAGCGGGCCAGCCCGTAGACGATGCTGAAGAGCGAGACGCCCAGCATGTGCGCCAGCCGCGAGATGGGGGCCATCATCGTGTACTCGATCGTCCCTTCCCACCGCTCCCAGGCGACCATCTCGCCCACGTTGGAAAAGACCGCGCGCAGGTACGCCCAGACCACGGTGCCGATGCCGAGATAGAGCACCAGGTCGAGGCGAGCGTCGGCCGCGCCGGCCTCGCGCTGCATCTGGGCCTCGCCGATGTAGAGCACGCTCATGGCGGAGGCGACGTTGAAGATCAGGAACGCCAGTTCCAGGTGCCAGTAGCGCTTGACCAGGTAGAGGTTGCGCTCGACGAACGCCAGCGAGGCGCGCGTCTCCCACCAGATGCCGGCGCCCGGCAGCGTGCGCTGCGCCGGGCCCAGTGATTGGTTCATTCGTCCGATGCCTCCTCGTCGTCCTCCAGGGAGCGCCCCGTCAGATGAATGAAGATGTCTTCCAGGCTCGGCTCGGGATGGCCGATCGTCGGGGCGAAGGTCCGCTTCAGCCCATCGACCGTGTCGAGGGCGGCCAGCTTGCCCTTTTCCACGATGGCGACGCGGTCGCAGAGCGCCTCGGCCTCGGCCATGTCGTGGGTGCAGAGCAGGATGGTGGCGTCGTGGCCCTCCCGCAGCTCGCGCACGAAGCGCTGCACGTCGAGTTTCGAGCGCGGGTCGAGCCCGGTCGTCGGCTCGTCGAGCAGCAGCAGCACCGGCGACGTCAACAACGCGCGGGCGATGGCGACTTTTTGCTGCATCCCGCGCGAGAGCTGCTCCAGCGGCTCCCCGACCTTGTCGCGGGCGATGCCGAGCCGGTCGAGCACCGCGTAGGTCTCGTCACGCACGGCCGAACCGCTGCGCCCGTAGAGGCGCAGGGCGTAGGCCAGGTTCTCGCCCGGCGAGAGCTTCTTGAAGAACGAGGCCTCGACCGAGACGCGGTTGATCAACCGCTTGACCTGCGCCTCGTCGCGGCGCACGTCGTAGCCGAAGACCTCCACCCGCCCCGAGTCGGGGATGAGCAGGGTGGAGAGCATGCGGATCAGCGTCGACTTGCCGGAGCCGTTGGCCCCCAGGATGCCGAAGATCTCGTTGCGCCCGACCGTGAACGAGACGTCGGCGACGGCCTGCACCGTCTTGGTCTGGCCGCGCCAGAAGAGCGGGCGCTGCACGAAGACCTTCGAGACGTGCTCGACGACCGCGGCCGGCTCGATCACGGGCGTCATCGCGATCCGCGGCTCGGACTGCGCGTGCTGCACTGGCCGTTCCAGTGTGGCGACCATGGGTGTTTCCCTTCCTCTTCCTCATCGTTCGTGCGACGCCGCGCGGGCAAAAAAGAACCGCGGGCGAGAGGTGGACCTCTGCCCGCGGTGGGAACGCACTGTGCGACGCTAGCTCACGTCTCCCAACCGAAAGGCAGACTCCGGCCATTACCGCCGGGGGCGATGTCCCACTGGCGTGGGCACGCCACGGGCTGGCCGAGAACTCGGCCAAAAAGCCCGGTGGTGGTCATGAACCGCTCCATCGCCTGTCTCCCAGATCGAGACGCGAGCCCCGCGTGGGGCAGGGTGACACAATAGGGGGCGGATGCCCGGATGTCAACCGTCGCGTCGTTGGTCTCAGAGAATGACTTCCCGCTTGGGGGCACGCTGGTCAGCGTTGGAAATCTATTCGGACTCAGGTAAAGTCCTCTCGGAGGCGCGGTGGAAGAGAAGTCGGTGACAAGCTTCTATCGTGTCAGCAAGCGATACCCGCCCGAAGACCGCTCCTACTTGACGCCCAGAGACAAGCTGGGAGACCCACCAGCAGACGCCTCCGAGGAAAAGAAACGTTCCTGGGATGCGCTATCGGCGTTTGACACCGAGGAGGGCGCCCGGCGACAAGCTCGAATGTTCGCCCACCTGGGCAACCTCATCGTCCGCTACGATATCCCGAACGGATCGGGGATCGTGTGGGAGCAATCGGGAGAGCTGGGGCACTGCGATCTGCGGGGAGACGCGGAGGAACTCAAGCGCTACCTTGCGGACGTCGTCGATGTCTAGCCCCGACGCAATCACAGTCATAGGTCATCTCCAATGAAGTACCGCCTCTGGGACACTGACATCAATCGCTTGTTCGGCACGTTCGATACCGAAGCCGAAGCGCTCGCATACGTGCGCGCGTTGCTGGAAAGCTACGGGGCCGCGTACGCGGACGATCTGGCAATGGGGTGTGAGCGGCCAGACGGCTCGTTCACCGCCCCGCTTACTGGTGAGGAGTTGGTCGAGCGCGCTTGGCCAGTGGCGCAAGACCCTGAACCGCCCCCCGAGTCCGTGCTGACCAGAACAAAGATGGCTGAAGCAAAGCGGGCAAGCTGACGTCGCGCATACCCGCGCAAGGGCCGCCAACGCAAAGCCGACCTGCGCAGAGCCGGTTTTCGACCAAAACGGCAAAAGGGCAGCCATGTGACCTGGGAGCATGTGCATTACCCCGACATCACCGTCCATCGTGCACTGGGGGACGGCGACGATGCTCGGTACTATCAGGAAGATGACATCCACGACGCCATCGCGGCAGTTCACGTCAGAGAAAGGGAGCGAGAGTCATGAACCGACACGCGGAGCCCGTTGTTGATCCAGATACCCTGATGACCCCTGAAGACTACGAAGCCGTGAAGCCGTATGCCGTCGTGATCGAGTGGGACGCACGAGACAGCATCTTTCTCGCCACCGTGCCCGATATCCGCGGCTGCCGCACCCATGGCGCAACCCGCACCGAAGCAGCCGCCAACGCTGAGGAGGCGATTGCCTCTATGCTGGCCACGTTCGCGGACAGCGGCGCGCCGCTCCCCGAACCCCGCTTCACCGCCCTGGACGACGCGATTGACAGCCGCGCCGCACTTCGGAGCGCCTAGCCCGATCATCCTTCGCCCACCCAGTAGGGAGCAGCAGCGGTCGCGCCGGTTTTGACCTCGCACTGGTCCGCGCCAGAGAGGAGGAAGTGCTTTGAGCGACGAACCACGCAGCCTCACCACCGAGGAGTACGCGGCGGCCAAGCCCTACGCCATCGTGGTCGAGTGGCCGGACGAAGATCACGTGTACATTGCCACAGCCCCGGACTTCCGCGGCTGCCAGACCCACGGCGCCACGCGCAACGAGGCTGCCCGGATGGGCGAAGAGTCCATTGCCATGGCCCTGGCCGCCAACGCCAGGCATGGGCTTCCAGTTCCCGAACCTCGCTGCGCTTGATGATTCCATATACGACTGCGCCACCAAGCGGAGCGCATAGCCCGGCTATCCCGTTGGCATTCAGTCCGGAGCCCGCCACTCCGCATTGACCAGCCCGACCAGCACTTGGTCCTGCCACCGCCCCTGGATCAGCAGGTAGTCCCGCGCGTACCCCTCGACGACGAAGCCGAGCCGGCGCAACAGGCGGCCGCTACGCTCGTTCGTCGGCAGATAGGCGGCTTTCACCCGGTGCAATCGAAGGTCTTCGAAGGCGTAGCGGACGGCGGCGACAACCGCCTCGCTCATCAACCCTTGCCTTTGCCGATCCTCCGCCAGCGAATAGCCCAGGTCGCAGTAATGGGCCGCCCCGCGCACGATGGTGTTCAGGCTCAGGTTGCCGACGACGGTCTCCGGCGCGTCGTGCGGGAAGAGGTACATGCGCACGGAGCGGCCAGCGGCGAACTCTTCCTGGTTGCGCGCGGACTGGGCGCGCCAGTACGTCTCGGTGTAGAAGTCCGCAGGCAGGAGCGGCGAGGTCGGAGCCAGGTGGGCGGCGTTCTCCGTGAAGTAGCGGAGCAGGGCCGGGATGTCGCTGGGCGCGGCCAGGCGTAAGGTGAGGCGCTCCGTGACGATGACCGGTTCGTTCGCCATGGCCGATGGTTCAACGTCCCAAATCGGGCCGACGATCATCGAGGAAGCGGTGCCTGGCAGCCGATCACGCCGACGCCAGAACCTGCTCGCCCTGCCCTGCTGGCGCCTCCGATGAGACGGCCGTCACCGTCAACTCCCCCGCGAGCGGAGACAACGTCGGACAGCGCGTACCGCCCCCACGGTAAACTGGCCAAAGTGCAGTCCCCGTGGGTGCAAGTATGCCGGATGAGCGCCGGAGCTGAGGTGGCCACCGCGCGACTCGCCTGATGAGGTCGCGTGTGCCGCGCAAGATTCGCCAACTCAAGGCCGATCTCCGCAAAGCCGGATTCGTCGAGGACACGGACGCCGGCAAAGGCAGCCATACTTCATGGGTCCACCCGGACGACCCAGCCAACAAGGTGGTGTTTTCCGGTCACGACGGCGCAGACGCCCCGAGATACCTGGAACAGCAGGTCCGCCGTGCGCTCGCCCGGGCAAGGAAGGAGACCGAACCGTGAGCCGCGCCACCACCGAGAACGCCCTCACCGCGGACGACCTCGCGGCTACCCGCCGCTACGCGATGGTCATCGAGTGGTCGGATGAGGATGAGGTCTTCGTCGTTAGCGTCCCGGACATTTGCGGCTGCCGCACGCACGGCGCGACGCGCGACGAGGCCGCGCGGATGGGTGAGGAAGCGATTGCGACCTGGCTCGCCTCCGACGCCAAGTGGGGAGTAGCATCGCCCGAACCGCGCTTCACCGCGCTCGACGACGCCCTCTCCGCCTGCGCCGACGAGCAGGTTGCATAGACGCGGGCGCCCGGCCGCTTCCGGTGAAGCCGTTTCCGCGTAGGAGCTACCTGGCCGCCGCCATCGACGGTATGGCCGGGATGCGCCCATCCAGATAGTCGATGCGCTCCAGCCACAGCTCCGGGCGGCGAATCTCGGCCATCGTCGGCAGCTCCTCCGGGCCGTCCCAGACGCGGCGGGCGAAGCCGTGGCCGCGCTCGCGCACGACGCGGTCGATGAACTGCTCGCCGAGGCGGTACTGCTCCAGCTTCACGTCCAGCCCGGTCAGCTTGGCCAGCAGGCGGTCGGCCTGGGATCGCTGCTCCAGGCGCTGCTCGAAGCGGCGGGAGATGAGCGCGTAGTTCGGCAGCAGATCGCGGCCGACGGCGTTCATGACGTGGTTGGAGTAGCCCTCCACGATGCACATCGTCGCCTGCATGGCCGAGAAGAGTTCGCGCTGCTCGGCGTTCATCAGCGCCTCCAGCCAGCTCCCGGACTCGCCGCCTCCGGCGCGGATGCGGTCGAGGTAGAGCTTCAGTCCGCCCAGGCCGTTGGCGCGCAGGCTCTTCGCGTCCTCCTTGAGGAACTCGAAGTAGCGCTCCAGCATGCCGTTGAAGTGGTCGCGCAGCCAGGGGTGCGCTTCGAACTCGAAGGCGTGCGTCGTCTCGTGCAGCGCCAGCCACATGCGGAACTCGTCGCGGGGCAGGCCGAGGGTTTTCTCGGCGGCGCGGATGTTCGGCTCGACGAAGTAGAGGCGGCCGGGGATCATCGGCTCGCGCCCGAGCAACGTCAGGTCGTATTGGCCGAGCACCTTGCGCCCCAGGTAGCCCAGCAGCAGCCCGACCTCGCCGCTGAGGATCTTCTGGTTGAGCGTGCCGAGCATCTGGCCGGCCACCGTCTGCTGCGCCTTGTCGCCCAGAAGGTGAATCCCCTCCAAGGGGGCGAACATGCGCTCGAAGGCGTCGATGTTGGCGTTGACCCAGTCGACGCGGTCGAAGGCGAAGGTGCGCTCCGGCGCGTCGGGAAGCTGGTCGCCGGTGTAGTCGCTGACGATCGGTACGCAGCGGGCGACCAGCGCGCGGTACTCCGCGTCGAGCGTGCGCCGCTCGGGCATGGTGAGCGCTTCGTCGCGGCTCATCGTCACGGCGATGTCGCGGGCGCCGCGCCAGTCGATGAGAGGCGGCGGCTCGGCGGAGGAGGGCTTTTTGGCCTGCTCCTGCATGCGCTGGCCAACCCAGGCGCCGGCGGCGGCGGCCAGCAGGACGCCCGCGGCCAGGACGCGGCGATCCGGCCCGCGGCGGGTGGTGTTCTCGGTGGGAGGGGCGATCGGCATGATGAAGACGGTCCTTTCCAGGATCAGGCAAGCGTTGGCGCCGGCATGGATGCACCAGGAGCCGGCGCCGTGGAGGGAGAACGCCCGTCAACCGCCCTGGGTTCCGGCCTCGAGCCCCGTGCCCGTGCCGCGCATGACCGTGTACCGCGAGGGGTTGAACGAGCTGAAGATCGAATCCTGGAGGATTACCTTGCCGCCGTCGCGCACGGTGCGGTTGATGGTGACGTCGAAACCGTCCTGGGCCACCTCGACGACACGCTCCGTGCCAAGCGGCAACTCCGGGGAATCGGTGTAGAGGGTATCGGTGGGGGCCTTGACCTCGTTGTCGATGGTCGGCTCGGGGACGACGACCTCCCAGCCCGGATCCGTGCCGACGATGCGGGCGTAAACCATCGCCCCATCCGCGATCATGACGACAGCAATCCAGTCTCCGGTGGTGTTGCGGAACTTGAGGTCGACGCTCCAGTCCGGCTCGATGTTGACCATGGCGTCGAGCCCGGGCAGGCCGGTCATCGCCTGGCCGTAGGCCGGCAGGTAGTAGGGGTGCTGATACCGCTCCTCGAACGGGAGGCCGGCCCAGAAGGCGGCCTGGAAGAGGGTGGTGGAGACCTGGCAGATGCCGCCGCCGACGACCGGGGCGGTGGTGAAGCCGCCATTCCCATCGTCGACGATGCCGAGCCCGGTCATGAACCCCCGCTCTTCGGTGATCAACCCGGAGCTGTCGGCGAAGGAGAAGACGCCGTCCGGGGGGACCAGCCAACCGGAGATGTAGGACGAGCCCAGCTCCACGTTCTGGCGGCGGGCGTCGCTGGAATCGCCGTACCAGGTGCCGCCCTCGCCCAGCACATCGTCGCCAAGGGTGATGGAGGCCCCGTCCTTGGCGGTCCATTTCGGGTTGATGGTGCGCACGTCCAGCTCGATCTCGGTTTCTTCGGCGATGAAGGCGGCGACGGCCTCCTCGACCCCCTTGTCGAGGTCGAGCTCGCGCCCCTTGCTCTCCTGCACGGCGAGCTGGATCTTGCCGTCGATGATGCGCCAGCGGGCGTCCTGCACCGGAATGTCGAACTCGGCGGCGTACGTGGCGAGGCTCTCCCGCACCAGCTCCGGGTCGAGCCCGAAGACGAACGGTTCATCCTCGCCCGGCCGGGAGCGGATGGTGAGGGCCCGCAGCAGGTCGCCGCGGTCGAGGACGCCCTCGCCGCCCTTCCAGGTGAGGGCGATGCCGGGGTCGAGCAGGTCCTCGCCGCGCTCGACAGCGGCGGCGGCCATGGCATCCGAGATCTTGGCCGGGGTCTCCTCGACAACCAGCGGGATCTCGTCGTCGCCGGCCAGCAGCCCGTCCGCGATCGCCGCGACCGACGCCTCGACGTCGACCTTCGCCGCGGAGACGGCGGGGACGACCGCCAGCCGTCCGTTGCCGTCGACGGTGATCCCGGCGTCGCTGGCCGGGCGGTCGACCTCGGCCTTGAGGCTCTCCACGAGCGCGGCGATCGGCCGGCGATCGACGAGCAGCTCGGAGGAGGCCGGGTCGACGCCGAGGAGCGGGCGCAGGTTCGCGGCCGGGATGTGCCAGACCGACTCGACCGCCGTCAGGGTCAGGTTGGCGTCGACGGCCCCGGCGGCGGTCGCCAGATTGGGCGCCAGCGAGGCGACGGTGATCTCCGCCGGCTCCTCGTGCGTCACCAGGGCGACCGGGTCGCTGCCGAACGCGGCGACGCGCTCGGCCAGTCCCGCCTGGGTGGCGGCGTAATCGAGGCGGATGCCGGTGACGTCGGGGACGATCTCGGGCTCGCCGGAATCGGCGTAGGCCAGCGAGGCGTCGACCGCCGGCCGCGTGACCTCCGGGGCGAAGGCGGCGATGCTGCCGCGCGCGGTCTCGGCGTCGAACGTGACGACGGGGGCAATGGAGACGCCGCGCAGCAGCGCCCGCGCCCAGGCCCGCGACTGGTCCCAGATGGAGCCTTCGCGGCCCCAGGCCATCGCCTCCGCGACGGTGGCGGCGCCGTCGAGACGGGCGCCCGCCTCGGCCGGGGTGAGCTGGAAGGTCTGCTCGCCGGCGGTCAGGGTCAGCGGCGCGGCGGCGTAGGTTTCGAAGTGGCTCTCCAGCCGGGCGCGGGCTTCTTCCACGGAAAGCCCGCTCAGGTCCACCCCGGAGACATCGACCCCCTGCAGGACGCGGCCCGAGTACGACGACGCGTACAACCCGAGCCCGGCGGCGCCGGCGGCGACGAACAGCAGCAGCACCAACAGCACGCGGGTGATCGACCGGGCGAGAGCCGGGGAGGGGGGAGGAAACGGCAACGCCAGCGGATGGCCGGGGGCGGCTGGGCCGCCGATCCGGGTGGTGAGATTCATCGAGTCTCCGGCGGGTAGACGATGAGCGCGAGTGGTTGTCGGGGGAAGTATAGACGCAGGTTGGGTGTTGGGGTGATAGTGTTGAGGGTGACGGGTGTCGGGTGTCGGGTGTCGGGGAAGATCGGCGGTGCGCGTGCTAACCGCGCTGCTGGCTTGCCCCATCACCCCATCATCCTATGACCCATCACCCGACACCCGACACCCGACACCCGTTACCCTCGTACAAGGAGCGTATTGTGGCGAACGAGCGGACGATCGTGGCGACGGACGGGGCGCCGGCGGCCATCGGGCCGTACTCGCAGGCGATCGTGGCCAACGGATTGATCTTCACCGCGGGGCAGATCCCGCTCGACCCGGAGACGATGAAGATCGTCGAGGGCGACATTACCGTCCAAACCGAACGGGTGATGCACAACCTGGCCGCGGTGCTGGCCGAGGCCGGGTCTGGTTTCGACCGGGTCGTCAAGACGACCTGCTTCCTGGCCAACCTCGACGACTTCGCCGCCTTCAACGCCGTCTACGGCCGCTTCCTGGGGACCAATCCCCCGGCCCGCTCCACCGTGCAAGTGGCGAAGCTGCCGGCCGGGGCGCTGGTGGAGGTGGAGTGCGTGGCGCTCGCGCCGTAGGAGCGGCGCCGGGAAGAACGCGAAGTGTGCGAAGTGTGCGAAGTGTGCGAAGGCTGGCGGGGGTAGGGCGGTTGGCGCCCTTCCATTGCCGCCGGGGAGACACCCCGTCTGGCGCCGCCCTCCGCCGTGCGAGACAATGCGCACGACCGAGGGCACACATTATTGGCAACCGTCGGTCGGGCGGGGCGTATGGCGGAGGGCGGCATGCATGCTTCGTGGCGGCGCTTCTTCGGCTCGCTCGTGTGCGCCGCGCTGATCCTGCAGTGGCAGATCGGCATCGACCGCCTGTCTCGGGACACCAACAATCTGGTGATGTGTTCTCGGTCATCCCGGGCATCTGCTGGCTCATCGCCTGGCGGGCCTGGCCGGCGGTGGAGATCATCTGGGAATTTTCCACCTCACCGGAGGTCAAGCGCGCCTATGCGCCAACGTGGCCGCACGTCCTGGGCGCGCTCTGTCTTGGTCTGGCTCTGGCGTTCGCGCCGGCGATCCCTCTGCTGTTGGCGGGTCGAGAAAGCGATGTCGACCTCGGCGCGCGGGCGCGCGGGGGGTTGCTGTTCGCGCTGATCTTCTCCATCGCCTGGCCGGCGATCGTGGTGCGCTGTCGGCGCTTGCGGATGCAAAACCCCTGAAGCGCAGCCAATAATCGTGTCATGCTGAGCCCGCAGGGCGAAGAATCTCGGCGCCGCCGACCGGGTGTCCCCTGGGCCGAGATGCTTCGCTTCGCTCAGCATGCCACAGGGTCGGCGTGCCGCTTTCGGGGGAGCCGGCG
>CALMZR010000224.1 GCA_937870845.1 uncultured Chloroflexota bacterium | reverse complement strand
CGAGCTTGTTCGGCCGCATCTCGTCCGAGAGCGACGCGAAGAGCAGGATGGCGCCGCACTGCGCGAGCGCCTCGACGATGAGCACTCCGGGCATGACCGGATGGCCCGGGAAGTGCCCGAGGAAGAACGGCTCGCCGATGGAGACGCTCTTGGTCCCGACGCACCGCTTCTGCCGCTCCCACTCGACGATGCGCTCGACCAGCAGGAACGGCGGCCGGTGCGGCAGCAGCGCCATGATCGCGTTGACGTCCATCGGCCGCTCGACCTCGACTGGCTCGCTCATGGCTCCTCGCTCTTCAACTCCCGCTCGGGCGCTCAGGCCTCTGTAACGGCATCCGGCATGGGACTCGGCTATGCTTTGGATGGTCGCTGACCAAGGACGGATGCCAAACTGCCGGGATCACGCCATGGAATCGAACAACCGACCGTCGAGTTCTGCCGTCGCTGACCTTGACCATCTAAGACGCATGGTTGGACCAGACCCCCACCGGCCGGGGCGCGCGCGCGGCAGGCTCTTGGCCGAAAGTGTTCCGGTCTGGGCCATTATCGGCTACATCGCCGCCATAGCGGGATCGACCGAGCCGGACGCGATCAGCGAGGACGTGATCGCTCAAGTCGCTGCCGACTACGATGTCTCGCACGAGGCTGTGCAAGCAGCGCTGCTGTATTACGACGAGAATCGCTGCGCCATCGACGCTTTGCTCGAGGCCAATATGGCTGGTCTTGAATAGCGCGTGGCGGGCTTGAGATTCGCACTCGATGAGGATGTCGCTCATCCACTGGCCGGCCTTCTCCGATCTCAAGGTTGGGATATCGATTCGGCCACGGAACTGAATCGTCTTCGTCTGAGTGACGTTCAAGTCCTCCTCCGCGCCGCTGCTGAGGGTCAGACGCTGCTCACCCACAACCGTAACCACTTCGAGGCGCTTCACGAGGCGTGGGTGACGTGGCGCGGGCGCTGGGCCGCCGAAGTCCGGCAATTGACAGGGTTTCCCGTGCGATTGTCTCAGCACGCCGGCATCCTCATCACCCCTCATCTCCCAGAGCGCGATCTTGCCCGCCTTCTGGAAGAGTTCGCGGATACCGATGAACCGCTGGCCGACCGGCTCTTCTCCTGGCTCCCTGCCCGAGGGTGGCAAGAGTTGCGTTTCCCGGGCTGAATCGCCCCGATGCCACATCACCACCCCGCGAATGCCGCCACCGCCTCGTCGCTGACCTTGCCGTCCAGCACGTCGCGAATCGCCTGGTGCAGGATCGCGACGCCCTCATCAATCTCGGCTCTGGTGAGGATCAGGGGCGGGGTGATCTCCAGGACGTTGCCCCAGTTGCCGGCGTAGTAGACGATCAGGCCGAGCTCCCAGGCGCGGTAGACGACCTTGGCGGCAGCGGGCTGGTTTGGGGCGCGCGAGGCGCGGTCGTTGACCAGCTCGACGCCCTGGATCATGCCGAGGCCGCGGATGTCGCCGACGATCTCGAAGTCGCCGAGGGCCTGGCGCAGGCATTCGCCCAGGTAGGCGCCGTTCGCGGCCGATTGGGCGACGAGGTCGAGGCGGTCGATCTCGTCGAGGACGGCGAGGGCGGCGGCACAGCCGCTGGCGTAGCCGGAGGCGGTGAAGAGGGCGCCGCCGGTGGCGGCATCCAACACCTCGCGGCGGGCGACGACGGCGCTGACGGGGAGGCCGCCGCCGAGGGACTTGCCGAGGAGGACGACGTCGGCCTCCACCCCGCCGTGCTCGTAGGCGAACATGCGGCCGGTGCGGGCCAGGCCGACCTTGATCTCGTCGACGGCGAGGAGGATGCCGTGGCGGTCGCAGAGGGCGCGCAGCTTCGGCATGAAGTCGGGGGGCGGGACCACGTCGCCGCCGTCGCTTTGCACCGCCTCGACGAAGACGGCGGCGACGTCCTGTGGGTCGCAGATGGTGCGGAAGAGGTAGTGCTCCAGGTAGTGCAGGCACTGGTCGGTGAGGTTCCGGGCGCCGCCGAGGAAGGGCGGGTGGCACGGATCGGGGTAGGGGGCCTTGACGACGTTGGCGCCGCCGATGACGCCGGTGAGGGAAGGGTGCGCGGAGAGGCCCATCGTGCCGTCGTGGGTGCCGTGCCAGCTTCCGATGAAGGAGACGAGGCGGTTGCGGCCGGTGGCCTGGGGCAGGAGGCGCATGGCGGCCTCGCTGGCGTCGGAGCCGGAGAGGCCGTACCAGACTTTCTTCTCCCAGTCGCCGGGGACGAGGTCGATGAGCCGTTCCGCCAGTTCGACGGCCGGTTGGTTGATGCCGGAGACGAGACCGGCGAAGGTGGAGCGCTCCAGCTCGGCGATGACGGCGGAGCGGACGCGCTCGTTGCTGTAGCCGAGGCCGGAGAGGCACCAGACGGCGGCGAAGTCCAGATACGAACGGCCGTCGCCGTCGAAGACGCGGCCGCCGTCGCCGCGCTCCATGACGAAGGGGGTGTAGCGGATTTTCAGGGCGTTGGCGACGGCGCGCTCGTCGCGCTGGGCGATGTCGGCGGCGGTCATCGTGGCGGCCATGGGGCGCTCCTTTCATTGAGAACCCTCACCCCCCTCCACCGGAGGGGGGAGTCTCCCTGTGCGCAGGGCGAGGAGGAAGCCCCTCTCCCACCGCGGTGGGAGAGGGGTTGGGGTGAGGGCCGACTGCGCGCCCGAAGCGCGGGGAGCCGATCTCGCGCCCGCCCATGATGCCGGAGGGGCGCAGGATGAGGACCAGGATCATGGCGATGGCGATGACGATCTCGGCGAAGCCGCGCAGCTCGATGGGGATGAGCTGGCCGAGGGTGGTCTGGTCGGCGCGCTGCGTGTTGAGCCAGCCTTCGAGGCGGCGCAGCCATTCGGAGCTGAGGGCCACCACCACGGCGCCGGTCACGGCGCCGCTGACGCTGCCGGCCCCGCCGATGATGAGCATGGCGACGATGAGGAAGGTCTGGCTGATGTAGAAGGCGGTCGGCGAGAAGGTGGTGATGAAGTGGCCCCAGAGCGCGCCGGCCGCGCCGGTGATGAAGACGCTCAGCACCCAAGCGACCCAGCGCACCCAGGTGATGTGGACGCCCAGGCTGGCGGCGGCGTCCTCGTCGTCGCGGGCGGCGCGCAGGCGCAGGCCGAGCGACGACTCCTTGAAGAGGAGGGCGGCGATGACGGCGATCAGCGCCGCGCCAAGGGCCCACCAGATGGTGGTCAGCTCCGGGATGCCGAAGACGGTGCGCGAGCCGCGCGTCATCGGCTCCCATTGCAGCGCCACGCTGTGGACGATGATGAGGAAGGCGAAGGTGGCGATGGTGAAGGAGGCCCCGCGCAGCCGGACAAGCGCCACGCCCAGCAGCGCGCCGACGAGCGCGGCGACGCCGCCGGCGAGGAGGATGGCCGGCAGGTACGGCGTCTGCCAGCCATACATCGGCCACTCCGGCGGCATGTCGGGGAGGGTGACGTTCTTTTCGTCCGGGGAGAGGGTGAACCAGAGCGAGCTGTAGGCCCCGATGGCCATGAAGCCGATGTGGCCGAAGGAGCTGAGCCCCGAGTTGCCCATGAAGAGCTGCAGGGCGACGGTCAGCACGACGCTGATGAGGAGCACCGTCGTCACCCGCTCGAAGACGCGGTCCCCGACGAGACTGGTCAGCACGGCGATGGCGATGAGGCCGGCGCAGAGGACCGCCGCCGTGACGGCGACCTGCGCCAGGGGCGAGCGCCGCCCGGGGGCGTTCATCGCCGCTCCCGGGAGTAGGCCGGGCGGATGAGCCCCTCCGGCCGCAGCAGCAGGATGACGATGACGATGCCGAAGAGGACGGCGTTGCGGTAGTCGAGCAGCGCCTGCGGCAGCCAGGTCTGCAAGCCGACGGTGAGGAAGCCAAGCAGGTAGCCGCCGAGCACCGCGCCCTTGAGGTTCTCCATCCCGCCGACGACGGAGGCGATGAAAGCGATCAGGACGGGCTGCAAGCCGATGGCCGGCTCGACGAGCGAGGAGCGGCCGACCCAGAAGATGGCGACGATGCCGGCGAGCAGGCCGCTGATGGCGAAGGCGGCGCTGATGATGTGGTTGGCGCGCACGCCGAGCAGCCGGGTCATGGTGAAGTCGTCGGCGGCGGCGCGCAGCGCGAGCCCGATCGTGGTGCGCCGCAGCAGGATGGAGAGGAGCACCAGGGCGACGATACTGACGGTGAGACTGGCCAGGTCGACGACGCGGAAGCGCAGCCCGCCGATGGCGACGCTCTCGACGAAGAACGAGGGGAGCCGCACCGCCTGGGGACGCGGCGAGATGGCTAGCAGGGTGGTGTTCTGCAGGAGCGTGCTGACGGCGAACGACGTGATCAGCATGGTGCTGGCGGAGGCGAAGCGGACCGGGCGAAAGGCGACGCGCTCCATGACGACCGCGGCGACGACGGCGACGGCGATGCTGAGGAGCGCCACGATCGGCCAGGCGAGGGTGGTGTTGCCGAAGAGGAGGAGGCCGTAGCCGGCGACCATGACCAGCTCGCCGTAGGCGAAGTTGATGAGGCGCAGGATGCCGTAGACGACGACCAGCCCGAGTGTCATCAGCGCGTAGAGCCCGCCGAGGGAGAGGGACGAGATCAGGTACTGGATGAGGTTATCCACGGATGGACGTCCGTGCGGAGGCGGGAGGCGGGAGGCGGGAGGCGGACGGGGAGGCGTTCCTCCCGCCTCCCGCCTCCCGCCCTCCGCCCAAGTACGCCTGCTCCAGGTCGGCTTGCTGGCGGATCTCGTCGGGCGTGCCGGCGAACTCGACGCGGCCGGTGTTGACGAGGTAGGCGCGGTCGACGATGTCGAGCGTTTTGCGCACGTTCTGCTCGACGAGCAGGATGGTCATGCCCAGGTCGCGCAGCTCGGCGATCAGCGTGAAAACCTCCGAGACCAACTTGGGCGCGAGGCCGAGCGACGGCTCGTCCATCAGCAGCAGCCTGGGCCGCGACATCAGCGCCCGCGCCACGGCCAGCATCTGCTGCTGACCGCCGGAGAGCGTGCCGGCCGGTTTGGTGAGGCGCTCGCCGAGGATGGGGAAGAAGGCGCACCAGCGCTCGATATCGGCGCGGATGGCCTCGCGGTCGGAGCGGATGGCGGCGCCGAGCTTGAGATTCTCCTCGACGGTGAGGCCGGGGAAGATGCGGCGCCCTTCCATGACCGGGGCCACGCCGCGGCGGATGATGGCCTCGGGAGCGAGGCCGATGAGGGAGGCGCCGTTGTACTCGATGCGGCCGCGCTCGGGGCGGACGACCTGCATGATGGCGTTCATGGTCGTGCTCTTGCCGGCCCCGTTGACGCCGATCAGGCCGACGATCTCGCCTTCGTCGACCGTCAGCGACATGCCGCGCAGGGCGACGATGGCCCCGTAGCGGACGTGGAGGCCGTCAACCAGCAGCAGCGGCATGGCTCTCCTCCTCGGCGCCGAGGTAGGCCTCGATGACGGCCGGCTCGCGGCGGATCTGCTCCGGCAGCCCCTCGGCGATGGTGCGGCCGTAGTTGAGGACGTGGATGCGGTCGCACAGCCCCATGATCAGGCGCATGTCGTGGTCGACGATGAGGATGCCGCAGCCGCGCCGCTCGCGGATGCGCTGGAGGGTATCGAGCAGGATCTCGGTCTCGGCGTCGTTGAGGCCGGCGCCCGGCTCGTCGAGGAGGAGGAAGACCGGGTCGGTGGCGAGCGCCCGCGCGATCTCGACGCGGCGCTCCTCGCCCTGCGGCAGGATGCGGGCGGGCAGCTCCGCCAGGCGGGTGATGCCGACGAGGTCGAGCGCCGCCTCGGCGCGCTGGCGCGCCTCGGCTCGGCCCAGCTTCTTGGCGCTCATGGCCGCGACTTCGACGTTCTCGGCCACGGTGAAATCCTTGAAGAGCTTCACCACCTGGAAGGTGCGCGCCAACCCCGCGCGGGCGATGCGGTACGGCGGCCAGCCGGCCATCTCCCGCCCGGATGCCTTGACGCTGCCGCTGGTGATCGCCAGCAACCCGGTGACGAGGTTGATGGTCGTGGTCTTGCCGGAGCCGTTGGGGCCGATCAGGCCGAGGATCTCGCCGCGGTCGAGGGTGAAGCTGACGCCGTCGACGGCGCGCAGGCCGCCGAAGTCCTTGGTCAGGTCGCGCACGTCGAGGCGATCGCCGGGGGTTGCTGCGGAAGGAGCGGTCATCGACAGGTCGGGGCTTTCCATGATGCCGCGAAGCGCGTTGCCTTGCCGCAAACGCCATTCGCTTGTAGGGGCGCTGCTTGTTGCGCCCATCGGCCGCAGGCCGACAGTCGTGTTCTGGCAACCCGGTTCTGGCCCTGCGGGCCACGGGCGCAGCAAGCAGCGCCCCTACAGGTCACGTGTGCGGCCATCAACGAGATTCCTCGATCCTTAGAATGACACGATTCGCGGTCCCGCGCACGCCGCACCGGGGCGGATGTTCGATCCGCCCCGGCGCATCGCAGATGCCTACGGCGCTTACGCCGGCGGCGCCCACTCGGGGTTGAGCCGCTGCACGAAGGTCGGCTCGCCGTTGACGACCTCGAGGATGAATGCCTCCTTGGTCGGGGCGTGGCCGCCTTCGGCGTCCGCCCAGTCGAGGTTGCCGCTGAGCAGCTCGAACTCCAGCTCTTCCATGGCTTTGGCCAGGGCGGCGCCTTCGGTGGCGCCGGCGTACTCGATGGCCTGGGCGATGATGTTGACGGTGTCCCAGCCCATCACCACGAAGGCGGTCTCCGGCGCCTTGCCGTACTCCGCCTCGTAGAGATCGAGGAACTCGGCCATCTCGGGGCTGACCTCGTCACCGAGGAAGCTGTGGGTGGAGATGAAGATGTTGTTGCCGAGGTCGGCCCCGACGGCGGGGTAGAAGTCGGCGGTGTCCATGGCGTCGCCGCCCATCAGCGGCTGCTCGAAGCCGGCGGCGCGCAGCTCGCGCACCATCATGGCGTAGTCGGGCATGTTGGTGGAGAGGAAGATGACGTCCGGCGGCTCGGGGAGGTTCTGCAGGCGCTGGATCTGGGCGCTGATCTGCATGTCGCCCATGGTGTAGGTGTCTTCGCTGACGACGTTGCCGCCGAGGTGGTTGAAGGTCTCGACGAAGTAGTCGCCGAGCGACTGCGTGTACTCGGTCGAGGTGTCGACGATGGTGGCGGCGTTGGTCCAGCCCTGCTCGAAGGCGAACTGGGCCGCGGCCGCCGACATCGTCTGGTTCCACATCGAGGTGGTGAACTGCTTGTCGCCGAGCGCCTCGGAGCCGTAGAGCGGGGAGGAGGCGCAGGTCGAGACACCGACGATGCCCGCCTCCTGGGCCGCCTGGCTGACCGGCGCGCCGTAGTCGAAGTCGCAGGGGGCGATGAGGACCTCGGCCCCGGCCTCGATCAACTCGATGGCGACGTTGCCGACCGTGGCCGGGTCGGTCTGGCCGTCGCCGTCGATCAGCTCCAGCGGCCGGCCGAGGACGCCGCCAGCGGCGTTGATCTGCGCGACGGCCAGGCGGGCGCCTTCCAGCGGCGGCAGGTCGTAGGCCGCCATCCAGCCGCTCTGGTGGACGGCGGCGCCGATGACGATGGGGTCGCCCGACGGGGCGGGCGTCGCGTCCTGGGCGCTGGCGGTCATTTGGGTTGCGAACCCGGCCGCCAATAACGCCAGGGCCAAGAGTGCACGTACTGCCATCGTTTCCATTCCTCCTGACGACGAACCCAGATCCGGGCTCCGGCACGGCGAGCCGCCTCCACGGGCGTGCTCGCGCCGCTGGACCGCGAGGTCCTGCCCGGCGCACGGCCAGACCGGGCGGCATGCACGACGGACGGCGGGGGCTCTGCCCGTTCGCGTCGTCGCGATGCGTCACGGCCGGTTGGCAGGCGATCCTACCGAGCCGGCCAACCGGTGTCAACGGCAGAGACGACGCGGCGGGGCCGTTTCCGGGCGCGATCGTGCCTGATTGCCAAATTCGCTTATGCAACCTCTACAAACGCTAAAACAATCGTCAATGGCGCCTTTTCGGTACTCCAAGGCGCTCCCGAGATACGCGGCGCCCTGCCGAGCAGCGCTAGATGCCTTCGAACACGTCCTCGAGGGTGATCCTCAGATCGGGCAGCACTCGAGATTGGAGCGTTCCATCTTCCCGAGCTGGCAGGTGCTGGTAGCGGTCGCCGACGAGGGCAAGGACGTCCACGGTTCGCTTGTCCAGATCGACGGGCCAATACTCGCGCACGCCGAACCGCGCATACAGGTCGCGCTTGGTCGTCAGGTCGCGGCGACGCGTTCCGGGGGAGAGGATTTCGATGACGAGATCGGGAGCGGCTTCGATGGTCTTCTCTCCAACGATGTCCAGTCGGCTTTGCGAGACGAAGCATGCATCGGGAATGAGGAGGTTGTGTTGCGAGAATCGAATGCCGGTTGGCGGGTGAAAGACCATCCCCATACGTCTGGACCTGACATGCTCACCGAGATGGTAAACCACGTTCATGTTGACGATCTGGTGCTTGATGATCGGAACCGGAGTCACGACCAACTCCCCATTAATCAGCTCCTGCCGGTCGCCCTCGCGCTCTTCCGAAAGGAGTTCGAGATCTTCGAATGTGAGTCGCTTTGCCGTGGTGGCCATGGCGTGTCCTCGCTTCGGGATTCGGGTTTGACCGCTATACGTCCTCGAACACCATCTCCAGTGTAAGGCGGAGCTCTGGCAGGACGCGCGATTGGATGACACCGCCTTCCAGCAGTGGAACGAGCCGGTACGCATCGCCGACCAACTCGAGCACCTCCACGGTCCGCCTGTCGGGATCGACGATCCAGTACTCGCGCACGCCGAAGCGGGCGTAGAGGTCGCGTTTGACCGTGAGGTCGCGCTGGCGTGTGCCGGGCGAGAGAATCTCGACGACCAGATCGGGCGCGGCATCGACGGTCTTGGGCCCCACGATGTGCAGTCGATCCTTGGCGATGAAGATGATGTCGGGGATGAGCACGATGTCAGGCGTCAAACGGATGTCGACCGGGGCAAACAACACCTCGCCCAGCCGCGCGCGAGAGACGTGGCGATCCAGGCGACGGAACACGTTCCGGGACGCGAACTGATGCGGTGGCGCTGGCGCTGGCGTCACAATTAACTCCCCGTCGATGATTTCATGCCGGTCGCCCTCCCGCTCCTGGGGGATGGATTCCAGGTCGTCATAGGTCAGGCGCTTGATCGTCGTTGCCATGGCGTTATCCTCGCGTGTGGGTGACCCGCTCGCCTTCCACGCCGGCCAGCTTGAGTGCGGCGCGGAGGAGGACGTTCGCGCCCGCTTCCAGATCCTCGGGGGTGGAGTACTCCTCCTCGCAGTGGCTGAGGCCGTTGATGGAGCGGGCGAAGATCATGGCGCTGGGGGCCACGTCCTGCATGTACTTGGCGTCGTGGCCGGCCCCGGACCAGCAGCGCTGGGTGGGGATGCCCAGCTCGCCGGCGGCGGCCTGGACCGCCTCGACCACCTCGCTGGCGAAGGGGGTCGGCTCGCTCGTCCAGAAGCGGTTGACGCCGATCGTGACGCCGGTTGCCTCCATCACATCGCGAGCCAGGCGCTCCAGGCCGGCGAAGAGCCGGTCGAGCGTGGCGGGGTCGGGGTGGCGAAAATCGACGCTCATCGTCACCTTGCCGGGGATGGTGTTGATGACGTTCGGCTCGGCGGCGATGCGGCCGACGGTGCCGACGGCGCCGTCGACGGCGCTGACGGTCGCGCCGGTGACCGGGTGCGCGCCAGGCGCCGGCGTGCCTCCGCTGCCGGGGGCGCTCTTCTCAGGCGCGGCGGGGCTGCGATCGCTCCCGCACGCCGCGAGCGCGACCGGCAGGATAACGACGAGCCAGCGAAGCCTCCGCACCATGAACAAGCTTACTGTTATCATGCTGGCGGAGGCTCCCGACAGATGATGAAGCTCTTCGTCGTGTCCGCGGCCTTCGGGATAGCGACGATCGCGATGACCGGCCAGACGCCTCAGACACCGCAGACCCCGCCCGCCGACACCGGCCTCAAGGCCGGCGATCGCGCGCCGAACTTCGAGCTGAAGGGCTCGGACGGCAAGACGTGGCGGCTGAGCGACCTCAAGGGCAAGACGGTGGTCCTGGCGTGGTTCCCGAAGGCCTTTACCGGCGGTTGAACGGCCGAGTGCAAGTCGCTCCGTGCGAGCGGCGAACAGATTCGGCAGTTCGATGTCGCGTATTTCATGGCCAGCGTCGACACGCTGGACGACAACACGAAGTTCGCCCAGATGCATGGTGCCGACTTTCCGATCCTCGCCGACCCGGACAAGAAGGCCGCGACCGCGTACGGCGTGATCCCCGAAGGACGCCAGACCGCCGCACGCTGGACGTTCTACATCGGCCCCGACGGCCGCATCCTCTTCGTCGACAAGCGCGTGCAGGCGCACACGGCGGGTGAGGGCATCGCCGCGAAGCTCGCCGAGCTTGGGGTGAAGAAGCGCCAGTAACGCAGCGCGAAAGCGCGTCATACGAAAGACGAAAGAGGCCGGAGCGCGCATGCGCTGCCGGCCTCTTCTTTTTCGCGGCGCGGAACGCGTGGTCGGCTGTTGAAGAACCAGGAGGAGATCGGGAGCGCGATTGCCACCGAGCGTTCGACGAGGTCTACGCCCACATCCTGAAGATGTCCGACGCGATTGCCGACGCGATCGTCAGGCAGTTTCCGCAGACGTTCGCGTGACGAGAGCGCTCTTCATCAGCACCAGATAGAGCCCGAAGCTGATGGCGAACGTCACGAACCACGCGTAGGTGTAGAGCGTGTCGAAGACGTTCGGGACGGCGACGGCCCCGCCGGGGGTCGCCGCCGCCCGGATGAAGCCTGGTGTCACGGGCAGGATCGCGGCGGCGAGCGCGATCATCGCGCGCGTGTTCACCCCGCGCGAATAAGTGTAGAGGCCCTCGACGGCGAACAGATCGCCGACGGAAAGCTCCCGGCCGCGCAGCACCCAGTAGTCGGCGATGAGAATGCCGCCGATGGCGCCCA
>CALMZR010000223.1 GCA_937870845.1 uncultured Chloroflexota bacterium | reverse complement strand
CATTAGGCACGCCGCCAGCGTTGATCCTGAGCCAGGATCAAACTCTCCACCAATGCCGCCGAAGCGGCTATCTCTCGTGTTGGTGGCCACGCACAACGCGCTTGTGCTGTTGCTGCTGTGCTTGCTCGAGCGACTCCGTCCGCGCCGCGGCCTCCCGAAGGACGCCGTTCGCGCACGGTTCGCTCGCTCCGTCTTTGGCACACGACGCACCTCGACGGCATCCCCGTCACCGGGAACCCGCGCCGCGTCTCCGTGCCAGCTTGTCAACGTGCGTCCCGTCCTGGCGGGCAAACATCCGGCTTGGCCGAAGAAGACTTCTTCTCCGACATCACCCGAGGCCACCCGTACCACTTCGGGGGTCGCTCTTCTCAGAGCCCGCAGAGCCTACCGCACCGCGTGCGCCCTTGTCAAGGGGGCGCGGCGACGGTCGTCATCGCCCGCGCACTTCGGTCTCACCCCGCTCCGCTCACCCGGTAAAACCGGGCGCCGAGAGCGTTCGGAAACCTCTCGAAGAACCCCATCATTCTATCATGGCGATATTGCTATGTCAAGCTTATCGCCGCGATCCGATTCAGCATCGGGACGCCGCCGCGCCGTCATGGGTTCGCGCCAGCGGGATGCGAACACTAGGCGGCCGCGAGGAGTATGTCAAGCCCGCTCGATCGGCAAGAGTCCGCCCGTTGCCGAGACACGTTCGACCGCAGCCAAGGCGCCAAGATCGCTTTCGGCCAACGCTTCGATCGACGCGAAGGTAGCGTCAGGCGGCCAAGCGGCGGGGATCGGCTCTTCACGCCCATACCGCCCCTGCCGAACCAGCACGGTCGTCACGCGCGGCCCGAGTTTCTGCTTGACCACCGCCAGGATGCTCGGTTTATCTTCCACCAGCACGTAGTGGTCGGCCGGGAAGGCGGCCAGCATCTCGTCCAGGTGGTCGAGCTTGCGGTCGAAGACGAGGACGTTGCCGTCCACTTCCGGATCCAGCCCAGTGCGCCAGATCTTGTGCGGTTGAAACGTGGCGTCGCCTTCGGAGAGGACGGCCACCTGCCCCAGGGCGCGCGCCTTGCGCACCGCCTCCAGCGCGCCCGGATAGAGGTACTCCTTATAAGGAAAGCCCATCACGATGTCGGCGAGGGCGAAGCGCTGCCGCCGCCGCTCGTCGTCGCTCAGCGCGGGATCCGCGTCCGTTTCCTCGCCGAAGCGGGCGAGCATGAGCGGGATGTTGACCAGCCCCTGCTCACGCCGCACCCCCTCGTACAACTGCCAGAAGCGGCGCTCGCCGTCGGCGCCCAGCAACGCGGCGATCGCCGCCCGCAGATCGCCTTTGGCCCGGTCGTTGTCGATGAGGGTGTTGTCGACGTCGAAGAAGATGGTTACTCGGCGCTCCAGAGGCGCCTCGTCCTTTCCGCTCACACCGGGACCAGGATGTTTTTCAGCACCCCGCCGCTGAGGGAGGATTGCATGGCGTCGTGGAACGCGGTCAGCGGATACGCCTCGGCAATCAGCGGTTTGACGTCGAGCCGGCCGTCGGCGATGGCGGCAATGGTTTGCGGGTAGCAGTACGGCCCCAGGTGGCTGCCGTGGATGGTCAGCTCCTTGGTGTCGCCGATGATCGTCCAGTTGACGGTGACCGGCTCGTTGAAGACGCTGAACTCGACGAACGTGCCCAGCTTGCGGATCATCTGCAAGCCAAGCGGCACCGCCGCCGGGTTGCCAGTGGCCTCGATGTAGACGTCGCAGCCGTAGCCCTCGGTCAGATCGCGCACGCGCTGCACGGCGTCCTCTTCCGCGACGTTGATGCCGACGTCGGCCCCCATCCGGCGGGCGATGTCGAGCCGGTAGTCGCGGGCATCGAGGGCGATGAGCTGGCCGGGGTTGAACAGCTTGGCGATCTGGAGCATGCACAGCCCGATGTTGCCGACCCCGGCGATGACGACCGTGTCGCCCGCTGTGATCTCGCCCCGCTCGACGGCGTGCCAGGCGCACGCGGCCGGCTCGATGTACGCCGCTTCCCCCGCGGAAAGCGGTTCGGGAACCTTGTGGACCAGCGATTTCTCCGGGTAGAGCGAGTACCTGGCCATGCCGCCGATCAGGAAATGCTTGAAGCCGAAGATGGGGTGGACCTGGCACATCCAGTACTGCCCATTGCGGCAGAAGCGGCATTCGCCGCAGGGGATGATCTGCTCGGCGATGACGCGGTCGCCGAGCTGGACGTCGTGCCGCTCCGCGGCGCCCTCGCCCAGGGCCACGACGTGCCCGGCGAACTCGTGGCCGGCGACGGCGGGCGGCTCGCAGTAGCCGCTCTTGCCGTCGCTGCCCCAGAAAAGCTCGCCGCCAAGCCAGCACTTCATGTCGGAGGCGCAGATGCCGCAGGCCTCGACTTCGATCAGCACCTCGCCCGGCCCCGGCGTGGGCACGGGGATCTCCTCGACGCGGTAGTCCTTCGGACCGTACGCCCGCACCACGGTCATCGTTTCGGCTGGCATGGCGGGTTTCCTCATGGTGTCGCGCGTGAGTCTCAGAGACGTGGCGATACGAGCGCAAGCATACCGGAGATCGCCGGGGGCCTTGCGACACTGTCGACAGGATCGTATGGTAATACCATTACCTTTCGTATTATTGGCTCTTGCGGCAAGGAGAAACGAATGACACGCGTGACGACGATCACGAGCAAGGGCCAGGTGACAGTGCCGAAGGAGGTACGCGATGCATTGGGCCTGAGGCCTCACGACAAGGTCCGGATTCCTGTTGAGAACGGGCACGCCGTGCTGCGGAAAGCGTATCCCTCTCTCCGGGACATTGTCGGGAGTTTGCCGCCGCTTGGTATGCCGATCGAGGAAGCGATCGCACAGGCGAAAGAAGAGCGAGCGGAGCGGCTGATGGCCAGGATGCGCCGCTCATGAGCGAGTTTGTCGACGCGAACGTATTTCTTCGCCTGATCACCGGAGATGATCTGGAAAAGGCGGCACGATGCTTTGAACTGTTTGATCGAGCCGGCCGGGGCGACGAAAGTCTGTTTACGAGCGAATCGGTGGTCGCCGAAGTTGTCTACGTCTTGTCGCGAACCTCGTATCGAGCGCCCCGAGCCGAAGTGGAAGCTGCGTTCGGCGGCGTTCTCGCCAACCCGGGACTTCGCCTCGCGCACAAGGATTCCGTGCTCCGAGCTCTCGAGCACTGGCATGAGTCGAAGCTCGATTTCGAGGATTGCTTGTCCGCTCAGCATGTTCGGCGACTGGCCCTCGACGGCATCTACAGCTACGACCGCGACTTCGACCGCGTCCCCGGCATCCGCCGCCTCGCCGGGGTCGTGGAGCTGGCCGCCGTCACCCGCGGCCCCAAGGGGTCGGTGCTGCTGCAGGGCGACCGGGTGGTCGAGGTCGCGGCCGAGCCCGTGGACGTGGTGGACACCACCGGCG